>JBNJGO010000019.1:0-15767 GCA_051819745.1 Nanobdellota archaeon
TCATTGATGACAAGCTCATACCACCAACACCTGCTCCTGATGCGGTAAGCGAAGAACCCAGTGATTGAGTGAATCCTATTATTATTTGTAGTAACTGGAATGCAAGTGCAAACAATCCCGGACTGATAACAATAACAACAGCCCCTATAAATATCATGTAATTAAGCGTTGATGAACTCATTTCTTTTTTGAGCGCTCGTGTTTTTTTCATCGTTTCAATAACTTTATCGATAACATCAACAATATGTCCTCCGCTTTTTATCTCGCCAATGATTAGCGATATGTTTCTTCGGACTCGCGGAGCATCGTATTTGAAAGCGAATTGTTCGAGTGATTCTGTCAAGTCACTTCCTGTCATGATACGTTTTGAGACCATTGTCATTTCTTGAGCTAGTAATCCGAACTCTGGACGTATTGAAGACCAAAGCGAATTTTCAAGCGATAACCCTCCTTTGAGATTTGTCGAGACTAGCGTGAGAAAATCCGGCAGTGAATCTTCTATTTCTTTGGTTCGTTTGTATATTCTTATATTAAGGAAAAAGTATATGGTAAATATGATAACAGCTATAATAGCCAGTTGAACTACCGCCCAGAGTATGAATGTGAGAAAGAATACTGCTATGACATGCAGACTTTGTATTGCAGGATAAATTAAAGGTACAAAAACAAAATAAGTCAGTCCTGCAGTTATAAAAAATAATAGTCCGAAAAAAATGTACGGTATGTCATTATATCCTGCTTTCAAAAGATATGATCGCAGGTTTGCTCTTACTTGTCGTCCGAAAAATTCTTCTGGAATGAATGCTTTTCCAAACGAGTGTAGTAGTTTTGATTGTTTCATATGTATCAATTCTTGTATTATAAGTCCAGTTTTGGTCGCGCCGCTCTAAAAAATGTTATGAAAAGGAATTGTAGGAAAAAAAGCATGACAATAACTATTGAGAAAGCAACCATGTCGACGTTGATCGAAATAAGACTTGCTATTACGATAAAGAGCGTCATCCCAAGACTTGGAACGACAATCGCCACAAGCATGTAAAACATTGTTAGACTAGATAGTTTTTTTCCATAGCGAATTATTTCTTGCATTTGTTCTTCTGAAATTTCATCGATTATTGCTGAAAGAAAGTTGGTAACATCAACACCTATTTTTAACGCATTTGTTATTTGAAAAAGTATTTTCTTCAAGTGTTTTGAGGGACAATATTCGGTTGCTTCTTCGAGTGCTTGTTCCATTGAAGTTCCTAATTCTATTCGTTTCATAATATCTTTGAAATATTCTGTTGCAGCACCAAAACCTTCACTTGCTTCTTCTAATGCTGTGATTAGTGGTTTTCCGCTATTGAGTTTTATCAGAAGAAATCGTCCTGCAAAAAGAACTTGTCGGTCTATTTTTTTTGCTCGTTTTGAGATGGCAACATCAATTTTTTTTATATTAAACGAATAAGATAATTTGTAAATAATAAATCCACCTATAAGACCAAAAAAGATCCCACCACCAACATTATCCTGTCCAAGTAAAAAAAAGATCAAGAAAAGAGCAATTACACCCATAAATACTGCTTTTTTGAATGATTTCAATAAGTATGTTTTCGCATCTACTTGTATTCTCGCCATCCGTAATTTTTTTTTGATAAGAGGGTTTTTTGACAGTAAATAATGGGATAAGCTCATTGTTCTAAATCCTCTGCTTTCAATGTTGACATGTCGAGTATTCCCATATAATACCATGAAACTAGTTTTGCCACACGGTCAAGATCGAATATTTCATTATCGACAAGCCATTGGAGTATCTCTTTTTTCTTGATAAGATCATCTCGTATCTGGTCTAAACTTAATCCAGAATATAATTCCAGACGGTTAAAGACAACATTACTATCGTTTACTTTTTCAAGAATATCATCGTGCGCGTTGAGTTGTAATAATACGTTTGGAGTACCATCAGAATCTACTTCTGCAATTTGTAGTGTTCGACGTTTTCCAGTTCTTCGATTTCTGTTTTGTACACAAATCAATCCTAGTGATGAGAGCATTGGTTTTGGAATGTCGATGGGAGGATTTGTTAATCTCATAACAACTTCATCAGCATTGTTTGCGTGAATAGTAGCATATACTGAGTGTCCCGTGTGCATCGCTTCAAGGAGTACTTGCGCTTCTTCTTTTCGTCGTATTTCTCCAACGATTATCCGGTCAGGTCTCATCCGCAAGCTGTTGACGAGAAGGTCAAGCATTGTCACTCCTCCTTTTCCTTCAGGGTTTGGCATTCTTGTTTCAAGAGGTACCCAATGAAGGTCTTCAGGAAGAACGAGTTCTCGCGTATCTTCAATAGATATTACTCGTTGGTTTGCTGGAAGGAAGTTTGAGAGTACATTAAGCATTGATGTCTTTCCCGATCCAGTTCCACCAGCTACAAGTACAGATAATTCTTGTTCCATGCACAACCATAAGAAAGCCGCACCATCAATCGATAATGTGTTTGATGTGATAAATTTGACTATCGTCCAAGGATCTTTTGCGAATTTTCGTATTGTTATAGTATTTCCCTTTGTTGAAATAGGATTTAGTGTTGCGTTAACCCGATCTCCAGATTTTAAGTGAGCGTCAAGGAGTGGTTTTAGAGAAGTTATTTCTTTTCCAACCGATCGTCCTATCATCGATGAATAATGACGTATTCTAGCTTCAGTTACTATCTTTATGTTTGTTTCAAGCCAGCCAAAATATTTATGATAAACCCTGACCGGATCGTCGTGACTGTTAATGACAATTTCCTCTAGGTGTTCGTCTTCAAGAAGAATATCTATTTTTCCAAAACCAAGATTTTCTTCAATGATATAGTTTATAAGCATCGACTCTGTTTTTTCATCGATGGTCGGAAAATATTTTTTGATTAAATGTTTTATTTCTTTTTTGAATCTTTTTTGTATGTTCTCCATATCGTTTGATTCAAAATTTTCTATTGATGAGAAGTCTACTTTCTGGATGAAATCTTGACGTATTTTTTCAAGTATTATTTTGGTGGTGTCGCTGATGTTGGCTATATTGATAAGATATTGAGGTGTTGGTTTACTAGTGTATCGTATAATCTCTACATCAACGACAACATCATTTACCGTGATAGTATATTTGTCAAGCGTGACTGGCTGTTGATCTTTAATATCCATTATAATTCATCTCATCAATTATTGTTCAAGTGCTTTTTGCAAGTATGTTTGTACAGTAATATCATCAGGGTGTTGTTTGGATAGGAGAACTAATGTTTGAAGCCCATCAAGTTTGTTTCCTTTCTGCAAGGCATTAATAGCTTTATCTAGTTCTCGTTGGTAGTGTGAAGAGTTCTTATCTCTTAAAGGTAATGTTCTTGTTTGTTCTTCTTCATCGATAATATGTTCTACTTTTTTTCTATTTACAAGGTGTGTTTTTAGTTCTCGAGATATTTTTTCAAGTTTATATTGTATTGATCGTCGTTCTATCGAATCGTGCGTTAGTATTTTGAAAAGGTCTGTCGCTTTTTTGTATTCGTAAAATGATGCGACATAATGATCGTTATTTAACAAGTGTTGTATTCGTGAAAGGATTTCATAGAGGTCGAAGAGAACATACACTTCTTCACGTCTTGTTTTTGGTTGAGGAAAAGAAGTTGATAACATCTGATCTTGATCGGGTAGATTGTGAGCAGAGTTTTTTCTGTGAGAAAGATGTGATTCTTCTGAGACGTTAGATTGCGATACCTTGTTTTTTGGGGCTGGTGTTGAAGTGGTTGATGTTGAAAAAAGGTCATCTGTTAAAGAAGAAGTCTTGTTATGTTGCGTTGTCGTGTTTTCAGGTTGTGAAAAAGAGTTGTTATTACTATCATCTGAAATATCTTGAGAGGAGTGTGCTGAATCAATGTCGGGGAGAGAGGAGCGAGAGCGAGTAACAGGGTTCTGTTGTTCTGTGGTCTGGGAGTGGGGGTCGGCTGTGCTGGGAGCGGGGTGCTGTGGTCTGTGGTCTGCTGTGCTGGGTTCTGTGGTCTGCTGTGCTGGGTGCGGGGAGCGGTGTGGTCTGCTGTGCTGGGTGCGGGGAGCGGGGGTCGGCTGTGCTGGGTTCTGGGTGCTGTGGTCTGTGGTCTGTTGTTCTGTGGTCTGCGTGCTGTGTTCTGGGAGCTGGGTTCTGGAGTCTGCTGTGCTGGGTGCTGGGTTCTGTGGTCGGTTGTTCTGTGGTCTGCGTGCTGTGGTCTGGGAGCGGGGTTCTGGAGTCGGTGGTGCAGGTGTTGTTTGTTCGATAATAACAGGACCTTGAAGTCGTTGTGGTTCAGAAGAAGTTTTTTTCTTTTTGGAAGAAGCATGTAATAATGCAGATATTTCAGCCACACCTCCCTTTGATTGGTGTGATTTTGATGACGACATGCTTTCAAGAAAGTTTTTCATGTCTTGTTGTATAAATTGTGTCAGTTCCATCATATCTCAACTATTTGCTTTATCGAATATTTTTTTTGTGTACATTGAAAACAAGGAGGAAGTATCATCAAGTCCTCTTTTGTTTGCTTCGCGGTAAAAAAATTCTTTTTGTTCTTCGACAATTTGTTGTATTTTCGCGTTCCAGAATTCTTGTATTTTATCTTCAGGAATCTTTTTTTCTCGTGCGCTCTTGAAATATTCGTTTCTGAATGTCTCAAGTGTTACTTTCTTTTTTTTGCTTGGAGCAGATGATTTGTTTAGTTTTTTATTCAGGTAAATATATGGTTTGGTGAATTTATATTCTATACCTATAACTCGTTCTTCGACCAGAAAATCAACCCATAATTGGAGTGTTTGTTCGGATATGTTCAAGTCAGTTGCAGTATCTTTGATGCTGACTTTTGTTTTTCCTTCAAGATATGATAGGAGGTCGTCAACACCTGTTGTTACAAGATCGTCTTGTGTCATTATATTCACCGCAGTAGTAACGTATTATAAAGCTTCTTCACTATTTGATAGTAGGGTTTTTAATGTCTGTTAACAGCCAGTATCATCACATTCCCCACAGACTGTAAGTAGGTTTGAGGATGAAACTCCAAGATAGCTTTGCACATAATCTTTTTCAAAAATAATATCACTGCTAATATCTGAAGAATCTATTCGTCTTAACTCTTGGCAGTCATCAAATGTTGTTTTGTTATATCGATATTCGACATGAACTGTTTTATTATTAATATAATGTGATTCGTTTAAGAAAGAAGTTATCCCGTACGAATTATTACCATAAGAATAATCTCCTTGTTCTGCATAAATATTTCCTTCGAGTTGCTGAGTCAGTGAGGGGGCTGTTTGGTCGATAATAAAAAAAGGTTCACTAAAATAATGACCAAGTAAAGTCAGATTCCCGTCTATCTGAGACACCCGTCCTGAAAACAAGTCCACTTCAGGAAATGGTTGTATTGTTCGTTCGTAGGGTGTTGATAAGCTTAATGGATCAGGCATCCCTATTATAGAAACGTATGAAGTGAGCGTGAGATGTTTTGACCATGATGCCGAACCAACCACACCATCTTCTTTTGTGATATCGATAATGTTTGAACTTCGAATCCTGTACTCGAAAGGACTTGATTGTTTGATATCAACGTTCACTAGAGTGTGGGTAATATCTAGATTGTAAAGATCCTTTGCAAGATCAAAAATAGTTTCTAATTGACTGTTAAAGGACACGTTAGAACCATTGCTCGAACAATTGATATAATTTCCACCAGGATAATTTTGTTTGAAACTTCCTTGCCTGTAGCAATCTTCATAACTTTTGGTAAAATCAGAAAAATTGTTAGTGCCATTATGGTATTTGATGAGATCAAAGAGTATGACTCTGCCTGTTTCTCGAGATATTTCTTGAGAGAGTTCTTCAAGGTCACCTACAAAATGGTTTGTCGTTGATATTGATGATTCAGTTACAGGAACATCACCATCTATCGATGGCCGTTGTCCTCCAGTAAATATCATGACAAAAAGAACCGACATCAATACCGCTATCAGTGAGAATACTTGTGCTTTTCGAGAAGAGATCATTGCCATACACTCACCTCAGTTACTTCCACAACAATGTCTTCGTGAAGTTCTCCCGATAAAACCGTTATTTTATTTCTGGAGATACGTATTGTGCTGTTCTCTTCAGAAGTTACAATAGAAGGTGTTGAGTAGAGTATTGTGTCGTTAATGGCATATGAGAAGCCCATTTGGGCCGAAACCCATGTTGAAGAATTACCCACTAATTGTTTTGCAGTTGATACATTTCCTTGATGATAGAAATAAGCGATAAGCTCGTCAAGAGACATTTGAAAATCAGGTATTGATCCTTGATCCCGTAATTCTAACAGAGTAGGGTTTTCTATGTCAGATACTTCTTGTTCGAAAAATACCTCTTCGGTTCTAGTTAATGTTTTTTTTGCTGATTCAAGAGAAGGTTTTGAAGTGTTGAATTGTGAAATAAGCAGTATAGTAATAAGAAATATGACCATTCCTATGATAACATCAATCACGAAATAAAAGACCCCTTTTTTAGAAGAAAATAACACTACAGACCCACACCTCTTTTTGTAAGCAATTAATTATAACTAATAAGAGACCACCTATAAAAAGCTTTTGGAAAAAAATACTTTGTTTATGATTAGTCGAAAACAATAGTTTTTTTAGTATTTACTGATTCATAAACAAAATATGAGAATACCTATTAAAAATACTATCGCACTAGCCCCTATGGCAGGCGTCACAGATCCCGCCTTCAGATCGTTATGTGCAGAGTTCGGAGCAGACATGACAGTTACAGAACTTAAAAGCGATCGAGCAATATTATTCTCCTCTCAAAGCGATCAAGACATGTATAAGACTGATTTTGAAAATATATTCGGCATCCAATTATTTGGTAATAATCCTGTAACAATGGCTCGTTCGGCAAAAAAAATCGAAGATAATTGCGATTTTATAGATATTAACATGGGATGTCCATCACCAAAAATAATGCGTACTCAAGCAGGTAGTGCACTTCTTAAGTCTCCACTGCAAGCTAGAGCTATTGTTCGCGAAGTCAAAAAAGCAGTTTCTATTCCTGTTAGCGTAAAATTACGAACAGGGATCACCACTCCTGATTGGAATTTCAAGACAGCCATCTCGTGTCAAGAAGGCGGGGCTGATTGGATAACGATTCACGGACGAACAACAACAATGGGTTATTCAGGAAGTGCTGATTGGACCTACAATAAAAAATTAGCTCAACAACTAGACATTCCTGTAATTGGTAATGGCGATATACGATCTTCGCATCAAGCAATATCTCACCTCAGTAGAGATATATCTGGAATTGCAGTTGGAAGACATGCTATGGGAAATCCATGGATTTTTTCTCAAATAAAACAAGCCATCCATAATAAGACCATAACTTCACCTTCCTTTTCTAATCGTTTCGAGGTATTCTTTAAATATTTGAAACGAGCAAAAGAGCACAACACTTCATTACTTTATCAAAAGCTACAAGCACAACATTTTTTTAAGGGAATATCTCATTCTGCACGATTTCGAAAAGAAATATCTTTAGTTAAAAGTTCTCGAGAATTAAAAGAGACCACCAACTCTTTTCGAAAGCGAATTGAAGATAAAAACCGTTGAAAACAACCATTGAAAAAGGGTTTATTTTAAGAGAACGTTTCAGGAAAAAAATAATAAAATATAAATGTACAATAATACAATATGTTCATTTTTAACAGAGCCCACAACACATACATTTAATAACAACACCCATTCAAAATAACACATTACTATAACGAGATATTATCTATGAAAAACACTATAAATATTATTGCAGGGATTGATGAAGCAGGACGAGGACCAGTTCTTGGACCAATGGGACTTGCAATTACTGGATGCGAGCAAAAAATAATACCTATTCTTAACAAAGCAGGAGTTAAGGATTCTAAGCAAATCCCTTCAAGAAAACGAATACAGTTGTCGAGACTTATCCGGAGATCTTGCTATCATGCATTTACAAGAATCCCTCCACAAAAAATTGATAGTGCAGTTAAAGGAGATCACACCAGCATCACAACACTCGAAGCTAAAGAATCAGCAAAACTGATCGTGAGATTACATAAGAAACTTTCTTCAAAAGAACAGATTTCAACCATTTATATCGATCTTCCTTCTAAAAACGATCAATCATACATCGCTCTTATCAGATCATTTCTTCCAAAATCATTACAGGAAGTTCATATCATTGCAGAACATAAGGCCGATGAAAACTATATTCCCGTATCCTCAGCTTCGATTTTAGCAAAAATCGCTCGAGATAGCGCTATACGAAGTTTTGAAAAAAATCAAGACGTTATGGTTGGTTCGGGTTATCCTTCAGATCCAGTTACAAAAAAAGCCCTAAGACAACATCTTAGTTTGTTTGAAAAAGAAAAGTTTGTTAGAACATCATGGAAAACAGTCCACAATCTTAAGCGAGAACAGGAACAAACGTCTATTTCAGAGTATTGAATGTTCATCTAAATCACAATAAAAATCGAAACATAAAGATTCGTTTTGAATATCAGACAATCAATTATTAATCAGCATTAATAAAAACAGTATAAAAACATCATAATAACTATACATAAGAATAAGAAATAACAAGAAACAAAAAAAAGTATAACCAACCACATACGATCAAAAAAAACTCGAACAAAAAATAATCCAACAAGTTACCCAACAAAAATAAAAAAACAAAGTTTTTTAAATTATTGAATAATAAAGAACATATATGGTTTTGTTAAAGAAGGTGAGTTTGCGAGAACAAACATATTATTTTCTACTCCATCGAAAAAAAGAAGGTCAAGGAGTTAAAGAATTCACAAAATATGTTGGCAAGAAAAAACCATCACAACAGGAACTTAAAGATCTTAAACAATCATTTCTTTCAAGTATAAATTCAAAAAAACATGATATGCTTAACACCCCAAAAACTATTGTTGAAGAGCTTCAAAAAGCTCAAGAGAAAAAAGAGTATATTTCTCAAGAAGATATCATCAAGATTTCAAAAGAACATTCTATACCTGCTATAAAAATCGTGGAAACAGCAACGTTTTATTCACAATTTAATTTTAAAAAACCAGGAAAACACGTCATAAAAGTGTGCGATGGAACTGCATGTCATGTTAAACGATCACATGAATTAATTCATTATCTTGAAAAACAATTAGGGATACATCAAGGACAAACAACCCCTGATAATCTCATCACATTGCAAACAGTTCATTGTATTGGAGCTTGTGCGAAAGCACCTGCGATGATGGTTGATGATAAAGTGTATGGTAATCTTAATCCCGTAAAAATTTCAAAGATAGTAAATACTATCAAAGAACAAGAATAACAACACCATAATACTATTTAGGTAAACAGTATGACTTCAACAATAAAAACTCCTTTAGATAACGATCGGATCACAGTTGGACTTGCTACATGCGGACAATCGGCAGGAGCACTTCCTGTTTTCCAAAAGCTTGAGAAAGCAAGAAAGGAAGGACGCATTAATCTTCCTGTCATGAAAACTGGTTGTATTGGAATGTGTTATAAAGAACCTATTGTAACAGTACATCATAATGGACGTACCGAAATATATGGTGATGTTACTGAAGAACAAGTTGAGGTTCTCATTGAAAGTATTGCTTCAAACAAGGTTTGTGAAAAATTATTTCTCACCACTAATGTGAATAATCTGGAGTTCTATAAAAAACAACATCGCATGGTTCTTTCTAATTGTGGGATTATAGATCCGGCTTCCATAGAACAATACGAACAAGTAGGTGGTTTTAGGGGATTACAACGCGCTTTGAATATGAGTCGACAATCTGTTGTTGATGAAATCAAAAAAGCAGGTCTTCGAGGGCGTGGAGGTGCAGGATTTCCAACTGCTAAAAAATGGAGTTTTATCACTTCAAAACAAGGAGAAAAATATCTTGTTTGCAATGGTGATGAAGGTGATCCTGGAGCTTTTATGAATCGAACATTAATGGAAAGCGATCCGTATCGCGTTATTGAAGGTATGTGTATCGGCGCGTATGCTGTTGGTGCTAAAAAAGGAATTATCTATACGAGAGCAGAGTATCCTCTCGCCGTAAAGACACTTAAGACTGCAATTACAAAAGCAAAAAAGAAAGGATATGTTGGAAAGAGTATTTGTGGAAATAAGAATGTTGATTTTGATATTATCATCAGAGAAGGTGCGGGAGCATATGTTTGTGGAGAAGAGACTGCACTTCTTGAAAGCATCGAGGGAAAACGAGGAACTCCAAAACCAAGACCACCCTATCCTGCTCAAAGGGGATTATACGACTATCCGACTGTCGTAAATAATGTTGGAACGTGGAGTCATGTTACTGAAATTCTAAAAATTGGCGCTGACAAGTATGATCAAATAGGATCTAGCGCTACTCGCGGAACTAAAATTTTATGCTTGAGTGGAAAAATAAGACGAACTGGAGTTATAGAAGTTCCTTTTGGAATTACACTCAAAGAAATTATTCATGATATTGGCGGTGGAACCCCTCAGGGACAAACATTCAAAGCATTATTTCCGGGAGGTCCTGCAGGTGGTTGTATTGTCAAGAAAGATTTGGACCAGTCATTAGATTATGAATCTATGAAAAAATTAGGTACTATAATGGGTTCAGGAAGTTTTATTATTACAAGCAATACTTCATGTATGGTTAACATGGCTCGTTATTTCTTGTCATTTACAACACAAGAGAGTTGCGGAAAATGCACTCCTTGTCGTGAGGGAACGACTCGTCTTCTTGAATTACTCACCAAAATAACCAAAGGCGTTGGTGTTGAAAAAGACATCGAGGATATTCGTGAACTTGCTGAATATATCAGTAGAAATGCACTTTGTGGACTTGGTCAATTCGCTCCAAATCCAGTACTATCAACCATCAGACATTTCAAAAAAGAATATGTGGCTCATGTTTCCAAGAAAGAATGTCCTGCTCGAGTGTGTGAAAATCTCATTCATTATACTATTACAGATAAATGTGTCGGTTGCGGTAATTGTGCAAGACATTGTCCGGTAGGAGCTATTTCCGGCGAGTTAAAAAAAAGATACGTGATCGATCAGGATACATGTATTAAATGCGGAAAATGCATGGAAAATTGTGCGTTTGATGCTATCATAAAACAATAGGAAAATGACATCTACGACTAAAAAAAGGACTTCGTCTCAAAAAATACCTTTTACGATTAATGATATTCCTGTAGAGGGTAAGCCCGGTGAAAAAATTATTGATACTGCTAAACGATATGGCATTGACATTCCTCATCTATGCATGCATCCTCGTCTCAAAAGGATCGGATCATGCAGGATGTGTATTGTTGACATCCAAGGTTTGCCAAAACCCGTTACGTCATGTACAACACCTATTCGTGAAGGAATGGTTGTTCAAACACACACTGCAGGCGTACTCCATGATCGTAGAGAAACATTAAAACTTATTCTTGCTAATCATGATTATAGTTGTGTTTCGTGTTCTCAAAATCTTGATTGTAAGCTTCAAACATATGCTCATGATTTGGGCTTGAAAGAGATTCCTTTTAAGGATGGTAAAAAAAGAGAGTGGGAACTTGATCATTCGAGTGTTTCTATAAAGCGTGACACGAGCAAGTGTATTTTATGTCAGCGTTGTGTTAGGATTTGTCAAGATATTCAAACGGTTAATGCTATTGGTATTCAGAACAGAGGATTTGATAGCAAGATAGCACCTCCTTTATCGTTGAATATGAAAGAGAGTTCTTGTGTTAATTGCGGTCAGTGTGTTATTGCTTGTCCAACGGGTGCTCTTAGTGAACATAGTGATATTGATACTGCAATAAACGTTCTTCGTGATAAGAAAAAACATCTTATTGTTCAAACAGCTCCTTCAATCAGAGCAGCACTTGGAGAAGAATTTGGCTTGAAACCAGGAACTCCTGTTACTGGAAAGATGGTTTCTGCCTTACGAGAACTGGGTTTTGATGAAGTCTTTGACACAGATATGGCTGCAGATATTACTATCATGGAAGAAGCGACTGAATTTTTGAAGCGATTCAAAACAAAGAAGAATCTTCCTCTCATAACAACGTGTTGTCCAGCATGGGTGAAGTTTGGCGAACAGTTCTTTTTTGAAGAATTAAAGCACATGTCAACGTGTAAGAGCCCTCAGGCGATGATGGGTTCTCTTGTTAAGAAGTATTATGCTAAGAAAAAAAATATTGATCCTGAAGATATTGTCATGGTCGATATCATGCCTTGTACTGCAAAAAAGTTCGAAATCAAGCGTGATGAATTAGAAGGAGATACTGATATTGTTCTTACAACGGTAGAATTGGCTCGATTGATAAAACTTTTTGATATTGATTTTCACAAGCTTCCCGAAGGAACATTTGATAATCCGCTCGGTTTGAGCTCCGGAGCAGGAGATATTTTTGGTCGTAGCGGTGGAGTGATGGAAGCTGCACTTAGAACTGCCTGCGATATGGGTTCTGGAAAGAATCTTCGAAATATCGAATATAAGTCTATTCGTGGACGTGAGACGTTCAAAGAAGGCAGTGTTAGAGTGAATGGCGAACAAGTTAATGTTGCTGTAGTGCACACGCTTGGCGAAGCAAGAAAAATAATGGAGCAAATCCAGACTGGAACTTGCCCATATCATTTTGTTGAAATAATGGCTTGTTATGGTGGTTGTATTGGTGGCGGCGGACAACCAAAATATGAGGATGATAATGTTATTACAGCACGAGCTCGCGCGTTAGATAAGGAAGATAAGAGTAAAAAAATTCGAAAATCCCATAAGAATCCTGCCGTGTTGAAACTATACAAAGAGTATATTGGAAAGCCCGGTGGAGAGAGAGCTCATAAACTACTACACACCCATTATGTCGAGCGAGAATTCTTGTAAGTGATTATTCTTATAACAAGAAGAAAAAAGCAAAAATATATCGTAATATTTATATCTGCGATTATGTTGTCAAACAGTATATGACACTCATCGAATCAATAAAAAAACAAGTTAAGAAAGAATCTAAAACAATCGTGTTTCCGGAAGGAAACGATTCAAGAATTATCAAAGCAGTCCATCGTCTTCTCGGCGAAGGAATTTGTGAGGTTGTGCTTCTTGGAGATGTTGAGGATATAACTTCTAAGGCGAGAACATTAGGATGTATTATTTCTAAAGCTACAATAATTGATTATCAATCAGATCTCGACCGTAAAGAAAAATATGCTCAAACGCTTGCTATGATCCGAAAAAATAAGGGAATGACTGTTTCCAGGGCGAGAGAGTTACTTTCAGAACCGAACTATTTTGGGGTTATGATGGTACAAACAGGTGATGCTGATGGGATGGTGAGTGGGGCTCAAGGAACTACAGCTAAAACACTTCGTCCAGCACTTCAGATTATCGGCACTAAATCAGAGGTTTCTCTTGCTTCAAGTTATTTTATCATGATAGCACCTCATAGTATTGACGAGCATAATAAGAATAAATTGTTTTTCTTTGCAGATTGCGGTTTTGTTATTGATCCCAGCGCTCAAGAACTCGCAGATATTGGTTTTGAAACTGCAAAATCAGCAAAATCATTTGGCATTGATCCAAAGGTTGGTTTTCTTTCATTCTCAACAAAATCAAGCGCATCTCATGAAAGTTTACACAAGGTCGTTGAAGCAACCAGTATTTTTAAGAAGAAAGCACCTGATATTCCTTCTGATGGAGAGTTACAACTTGACGCGGCAATCATTCCAGAGGTTTGTAATCGAAAGTGCAAACAATCACCTTTAAAAGGAGATGCTAATATACTTATCTTTCCCGATCTTAATTCGGGTAATATCGCATACAAGCTAGTTCAACGATTTGGTCATGTGAAAGCCATAGGACCTCTCATTCAAGGACTTAACAAACCAGTTAATGATTTGAGCAGGGGTTGTGGTGTTGAAGATATCGTTGATACAGCTATAATAACTGCTCAGGAGGCAAGATAGTATGACTACAGTACTTGTTATAAACAGTGGAAGTTCCTCATTGAAATGTCAAGTGATTAATACCACAACTAAAGAAATCCTTCTTAAAGGACATGTTGATGGTATTGGTCTTGAAACTTGTAAAGTAAAGATAAATAATACTAAAGAAATGAAAAAAATAAACAATCATAGTGAAGCGATCACTACTGTTTTAGAGCATGTTGATACCGAATCATTGGATGCGATCGGACACCGAGTTGTCCACGGTGGAGAAATATATGCAAAAACGGTTAAATTATCTGAAGGAGTTATTGATACAATCAGAGAGTTAACTATGCTCGCCCCACTTCATAATCCTGCCAATCTTCAAGGTATTATAGCGTGCGAAAAATTACTTCCTAGTTTGGAACAAGTAGCTGTTTTCGACACATCTTTTCATCAAACTTTGCCCGAGCATGCGTATCGTTATGGCATTCCAAAAAAATATTATGAAAAACATGGTGTTCGAAAATATGGTTTTCATGGAACAAGTCATAAATTTGTTGCTGACAAGGCAAGTGAACTTCTTGGAAAAGAAAAACCTAATCTTATCACCTGTCACATTGGTAATGGGTCAAGTATTACTGCCATCAAAGAAGGTGTTTCAATAGATACTTCAATGGGCTTTACCCCTCTTTCAGGTGTTGTGATGGGAACTCGTTGTGGCGACCTCGATCCAGGCATCATCAGTTTTTTACAACATAATTTGGAGTTTAATACTGAAGAAGTATCTCATTTACTCAATAAAGAAAGTGGTTTGTTAGGATTGTCTGGAGATAGTGATATGAGAGAAATTCATCGTCGAGCTGAAGAGAGTGATGAAACTGCTCTATTAACTATTGAAAAGTTATCTTACGATATTGCTAAATACATTGGATCTTA
The DNA here is from genome assembly GCA_051819745.1 of Nanobdellota archaeon. Lineage (GTDB taxonomy): Archaea > Nanobdellota > Nanobdellia > Woesearchaeales > SKGA01 > SKGA01. The sequence goes on from JBNJGO010000019.1 coordinate 14,887, forward strand.
TGCCATGCTTCTTGATTCTGTTGATGGTATTGTTTTTACTGCAGGTCTTGGTGAGAATGCTTATTATCTTCGAGAAAAAGTCTTTAAACATCTTAAAGGATTAGGTGTTGTTCTTGATACCACCGCTAATGAAAATAATGAAGAGACAATAAGTGCAAGTAACTCTCCAATTCCAGTGTTTGTCATCCCAACTAATGAAGAACTTCAAATTGCAGTCGAAACAGAACAGACTATTCGCGAAGACGATTAGAAAGAAAAATCTTTATTGGACGATGATTTTCAAATCTCGTCTGGTCAATTGCGTTTTAACATCATCAATAAGACCATTGTTGACTGCAGGACACGCCGATGAAAAAAACACCATTTTTCCTCTTCGAAATAGTGGAAACTCATCGCAAATCATTGGGCGTTGCTTGTTAGTAAATATTGAACAAGTATTTTGTGGTGTGAGAGCAGGACATCCGCGAGGAGCTAAAGTGATATCTACTCGGCCATCGTTTCGTTTCTTCAAGAGTCCTTGCCTGTAAAGTCGTTTCATTTTTCCTTTTGAAATAACCCTAACTTGTTTTTCACCAGCAAGAAGCAATTGTCCTAAGCGACAACATTTTGCTTTACAAACCCTCATACAATAAGGTCCCAAAGAATGTCTTACTGCTTTAAGATAATCATCAACATCAGTAAAAGAATCAGCACGAGGCAATATTATATCTGAGTCTGATTTCATCAACGTAAAACAAGAGGACGAACATAGAGTATTTATTACTTTCGAATAGATTTGGATATGAGATAACTTTAAAAATAAACTCTTGTTTTCAAACATAAAACACTCATACCACGATCGCACTATGCGAAGAGCAAAGCTCTTCTGAAATGCGACGTGT
>JBNJGO010000020.1:0-15754 GCA_051819745.1 Nanobdellota archaeon
TAATATATTTACTATTGGTTATACAATAATTGGACAACCAATATATTAAAAAAGAAATATAAAATAAAATTCTATAAAAAATATATAAAAATAATTAAATAAAAAACACAAACTCAACAGGAAAAAAAATATTATTATAATCACGACATCATAATATTTTTAAAAGAAGGATTTATATTACATCTAAAATGGAACCAGCAGTAGCATTATTATTCACATCACCAACATGTCCTCATTGTCCAAACGCAAAAGAAATATTTGATAAAGTGCAAAAAGAGCGCGATGATGCTGATTTTCATAATATTTTACTAACTACACCTGAGAATCAAGAACTTGCAAAAAAGTTTGGTGTAATGTCTGTACCGACATTTATAATATATGGGCCTGAACACGAAAAACCCATGGGACTTAGAGGAACACATTCTAAAGAAACTATCAATAAATATGTGGATATTGCCCTTGGAAAACAAAAACTTGAAGAAAAAAAACCAAAAAAACCAGTATTCAAGAAAATATTTTCTAAGTGATATTGACAATGAACATTCTCGCAATATTTCTATCAGGAATTCTTACAGCATTTACACCTTGTGTTATTATACTTATACCTGCATTAGTGTATAGGTTTTCACAAGAAAAAACAAGCGATATTCTCAAACAAGGAGGATTGTTCATAGCATCATTTTTAGGAATGTTTATACTTGCAGGAGGTATTTTAGATCAAGTTCTTGATTCAACATTCAAATATGGTTTTCAACTTGGTGTAGGTATCTTATTTGTAGTTCTTGGAATATTAGCTTTAAAGAATAAATTTAATCCTTTGCAATTTCCCCTCATCAAAAACCCAATATTATTTGGATTAGTTTTTGCCATTGTAACTGCGATAAATCCTTGTACTTTTGCATATGTAGGTATTATTTCAACAATTTCAACAAACATGCTCGCCACATTATTAGTTTTTGCTCTGGGATTATTATTACCCTCAATTGTCTTTTTGATATTTGGCACTCATTTAATTGCAAAAATCAAAAAAGCCGTGAAAGTAATACATTATGTTAATCTAGTGATGAATATTCTTTTGATTGGAATGGGAATATACCTCATCCTGACAATACAGTCATTTGGATTTGCAGATGTTATCATCACCAGCATACTTTTACTCTTAACATTCATAGTTATTCTTCGTTCATATTATGTTTTTTCAAATAAAAAAACATTGTTAACAATACGAACAGCATTGCTTTTTTTAGCACTTATAGGTATAATTATTGCTTCAATCATACATTGTAATCATTTTATAACAACAAATACTGATCCATCAGCAAATAGTCCTTTTTTAGAAGAATCAAACAATCAGCAACCAACATGTAATCAACATCAAGAAACATGTCAAACATGTAATCGTTGTAAAATATTATTTTCAATTTCAGTCATAATAGGTTTTTTAGCAGTATTTTTTGAGCAGATGTTCAAAGAAAAATATCTTGATTAAGAAACTTATTTCTGACCACAATATACTCTAAAACCGCCTTTTTTTGACAAAACATCCATGGAACCAAACACTTCTTTTATTTTTTCACCTAATACTTTACCGCCCTTTGAGTGCCTTGCGACAAGAAGAAATGTTCCCCCAGGAGCTAAGTGTCGATAAGAAGATTCTATAAATGAAAAACAAAGTGTTCTACCTGCAGAATAAGGAGGGTTTGTAAGAATCATATTAAAATCTGAAGGAAGTTTTTCAAATTGATCAGAAACTAATGTAGTGATTTCACAATTATTTTTAAGGGCATTTTTTCTAGTTGTAGCCACTGCTCGTTTATTTACATCACTCGCATACATAGAAATTGATGGGAAGAATGTTTTCAAAGAAATAGCAACACCACCCCAACCGCATCCGAGATCAAGGACTTTGTGGTTTTCTTCAGGATTTGCAGTTAGTATGAGAAGTTTTGTTGCATTATCAAGATGATTCTTTGAAAAGAGACCGTTATCAGTAATAAAAGATAATTTTCTTCCAGCAAGTTGCACAGTAATATTACGTTCTACAGAACGAGAGGTTTGGTTTGAATCATAGTAATGCGTCATCATATAACCCATTAATTCATAATTTGAAGTATCTCAAAAACAACTCTATCAGCAGCTTTTATTGCTTGATCACCATCTGCACCACCAACAACAACACAATAAGAATTATTATTTGCAAAGCGAACGACAGGTTCAGTCTCATTGACCGAAATGTGAATAACAGGATATTTTTTTGTTGCTTGATCACAATTTGAGTACGTAACATTTGAAGATGTTGTCGTGTTTTGGTCTATAGATGAATTATAAATCGAACTTGTAACATCAAATCCATAATAACGGTCACCAAGGATTCGCGCTATATTAACCGCAGCAATAACTGGTTTTGAACCTTTATCATCAACTGCGAATGTAAAACCAACGTGAGGAACAGTCATTAAAAAAAGAGTGACATCGCGATTATACGTTACATTTTCAACTTCTAGAGGATGATAATATGAAGGAACTTCAAATAATTTATTTTTATGAACAACTTCTGTTTTCCATTTATCACCGACTTGTTCAAAATTAAAATGATTGTAAGTACCATAATCTTCATTTTCTGTTGAATCAAATAATGAAGAAATATCAAAAACCGTAGTTGCAAGGATAGCTATCACTGCGAGGATTGCGATCGTTGTAATCCAAGGGATTATTTTTCGAGAAGAGTTTTTTTCTTTCAAATTATTGTTCTTTTTTGAAGATTCGTGTTTTCGTTTTGAAGTTGTTTGATAAATCTTTGTTGCTTTGTTCTTTTGACTATCTTGTTTTGTTCCTTTTTTAGTCATAATTTCACCATCATTAGTTTAATGGAATGTTGTGTGCAGAGTACAGTAGTAGGTCGCGAACAATATGGGTTTGTTCAGGTCTTGTATGTATTAGAATACATCCTTCATTTTCATCAACACTAATATCCTCTGCGAACTCAATAAGTATTACTGGCTGTTTTTTACTTGAATCAGCGCATAAAACTTCAGTTCTGTTATTTGTTGTCAGTAAAGAAGTGTTATTAATATTTGGTGCTTGTTCTGGTGTAATAATCGTTGAGGATGATTGCTGATTGAGATTTAAACGAAGCAAATCAAGTAATTGCGCTTCTTGTTGCGAGTTATTATTTGATGTTTTTGAAAACACTATTGATTCAGCTTTTGAGAGGAAATTTAGCGAGGTATCATTGTCAAGAAAAGAACTAACATATTGTGGTTCTGAATAAAAATATACTGTTTGGTCCGATGGAACCTCTATAACAAGAGTTCTTACTGATTGTGATGGGACGTAAAAATTTGGGTTTGATTCGATATTGGCAGAATAATTTCCAACCATTGTTTCAGAGCCAGAATTACCTCCAAAAGTTGCAACTCCTGCTAAGCTTCCAATCATTAATACTGTTAAAACCAAAGCTATAAGTCGCTGATTCCGTAATTGTTTTTTCTGCTCTCGTTCTTTTCGAGAAAGTCTTTTCTTCTTTTTAGCCATACTATCAACCAGATATTAGATTTATTTAATTTGTCTCTTTATTATTTTTAAACACGACAGTTCGGTAAGGAAATGGAATTTCAATTCCTTCCTTGTCGAATCGTTCTTTAATAGATTTATTCGCATCACAACCAAGCATAAAAGCATCACTCGGTGTTTTAGCCCACGCCCATGCCCGAAGATTAACTGAAGAATCTCCAAAACCCAACACTTTCACCAAGGTTGTAGGCGCACCCTTTTTTTTCTCTTCAGAAGTTCTCACATCAACAGATAATGGGTGTTTGTCAACTTCTTCAGCCATGATGTTCATTGCTTTATCAATATCTGAATCATAACTAATGCCGATTTCGAGATGTCTGCACGTTTTTTTATCGCCAAGATCGTAATTTTCAATAACTTCGTTACTTATTATAGCATTTGGCGCGACAAATCTTTTGTTCTCAAAATTTTTAATAACAACATGCCGTAATGTAATATCCTCAACAACTCCCAATTGATTATTAAATTTAATCGTATCTCCGACTCGAAATGGTTTATATAACGCGATAAAAATCCCTGAAACAACATTAGCGAATGCTTGCTGAGCGGCAAAACCAATTACAATAGCAAGAACACCTGCACCTGCGAATAATGAAACTGCGACTGTTTTCATTGACGGAATAAATGAGATGGCTGTAGCAATACCTGCAACATATATTCCTGCGGAAATAAGATGTCGAAGAATAGTGAATTGAGTGTCATCGATTTTTATTTTTCGATGTTTCTTTCGCATTCGTTTATTAAATAATGAAATAGTAATTTTATGGACAATAATCGTCGCGATTAAGGTTAAAACAATATAAATCCCTTGAAGAATTGTCTTTGTCAGTTGAATACCAAATATTTCAGCCATATCTCACAAAAACCCAACAATTATTTATAAAAGTATTGGTGGTCGCGTGTTAACCTCTTTAAAGAATTTAACCTCTTTAAAAAATAATACGCTAACAATAACAAGCCGAACGAGGTGCAAAAAAGGGTTTTTTACTTGGGTTTTTTGCTTAAAGAGAACAACAACAGTTGTTTATCGTGAAGATATTAACAAATAATAAGATTTTATCAGGGATTGAAAGAAATAAAAAAGCACAGTATCTAAAAAAAAGATATTTTTACTTTTTATTTTGAAAAAGAAGATATTTTAATCTTTTTTATCATAAAAGAAGAAAAATAATGGTTTTTCATTTTAAGTCAATTATTCACTATCAAAAAGTCACCATCTTTCAAAAGATTTATAAATAACCTTCACTGTTATATAGTGTATGATTGATGATATGTTAATTCTGGATGCGAGTCATGAAAAAAAAGCGGAGATGGTACTACAAAAAATCCGTTTGAATGACTTAAAACCAAAACAAATCATCCTTGTTTCGGGTACAAGTGGTTGTGGAAAATCAGAAACTGCATTTTACATCCGACGACTTCTTCTCGATTATAATTTTACATCATTGATAGTCTCAACAGACGATTATTATAATACTACTCCTGAAGCTAGAAATAGCTTTAGAAAAGAGAACGGAATTGAAGTAGTTGGTCTTAGTGAGATTAATTGGGATAAACTTCAAGAGAATGTAAAAGACTTTAAAGAAGATAAAACAACTTCTATTTACCGAGAAAACATCGCTGCAAAACAACGAGAAAAAACAGATATCGACACTTCAAAAATAGATGTTCTTATTGTCGAAGGATTGTTTGCTATTAATTTAAAAAAATATTTTTCAGAAGCACATGCTGTTTATCTTGAAGGAAGACCGGATCAAACTAAAAAATTCCGTGAAAAACGACGGAAAGAAAATGAAAAAGATGAGTTTAGACTTAAAGTAGTCCAAAAAGAGTATGAAACAGTTCTCGAACTCAAAGAACTTTGCGATATTACCATCCCATTTGATGTATTCGCGGCTGAAGAAATGATTTCTAAGAACTGAAAGTTTTATAAATGAACTTCTATTACTACTGCTCCGACTGAGAGTACAATACAACTGCACTTGCGGTGTACTTTCGGAAAAAAGGTGTTATTTATGGCTGAAATGAAAATAAATATTGGCGACAAAAAAACAAAGAAAACATACAACAAAACACTCACTGAAGAGCAAACAAACTCCTTTATCGGAAAGAAAATCGGAGATGTTATCAAAGGAGATGTTGTTGATCTATCCGGTTATGAGTTTGAAATCATGGGTGGAAGCGACAGTTCAGGACTTCCTATGAGAAAAGATGTCCAAGGACCTAATAGAAAGAAAGTTCTTATTACAGGTGGTGTAGGTCTCAAAAAAGGAGATCGTAAAGGTGTTCGAAGACGAAAACTCGTTGCAGGAAACACTGTTCACGAAAACACTTCTCAAATAAATCTTAAAGTAACAAAACAAGGGAAAAATCCTATCGAACCTAAAGAAGAAGAGTCCAAAGAAGATTCTGGGGAAAAGTCTAAAGATAAAAAAGAATAGATTTCTTTGTCTTCTTTTTCCTCTTTTATTTTTTCTCTTTTAATATGAGAAATCATTTTTTATCATATTCTAAACAACACTACACAATCATAAAATATTTAAACGAAATACAACTATATGTTATTTTGAATTCTAATGACAGCGAGGTGATATTTTATGGTTGATGAATTAAAAACAGTAACTGAAGAACATTTAGATAAATATTTTTCAGTGACAAAAAAAGCGATTGAGAAAGTTAAAACTCACGAGATGGATGTTGACAGAATTGATAACGCAAATGATTTTCTTGATATGGCTCAAAGATATTATTCTGATGCAAAACATTTCAAAACTCAAGGAAAATGGGTGTTAGCGCTCAGCGCATTGAATTATGCTCATGGATGGTTGGATGCCGGAGCTAGAATTCAGCTGTTTAAAGTTAACGATTCAACATTATTTACTGTTGATGATAAAGAATAAAAGTGGCAAATAGTATGAAATTTACCAAAAGAATGAAACATCCTCTCATCAAAGTATGGCTTGTTGTAGGTATAACGGCAGGATTTTCAGCGATATTGTTTTTTATCATTTCATACATCAAAAATGTCATGCTCTGCGATGCAACATGTAGTGTACAAAATGATGTCGCTGTTGCCATTGTTCTATCTGCACTCATTGGTGTTTTTGTTGGTAGTTTAACATATTATTTTATTGCCGAACGTTACGAGCAGAAGTTATCTTCATTACATCAAAGAAGCAAATCTTTTTTTCGATTATTAGAACCAGATACTAGAAAAGTCATTGAAACCCTTATAGAACATAATGGCATATTAACTCAACACAATCTTGTCGAAAAAACTGGACTCTCACGAGTTAAAATTTCTAGAATTATAGCTGTTCTTGAAGGTAAACAGATCCTTAAAAAAGAACAAACAGGTATGACAAACACTGTTTTTCTAGTAGATGATTTTAAAGAAATATTTTTTCAACATAGTGACAAATAACTGATAAATCAAGTCATTTCATATTTTGAAACAAATATTTATAAAGGGTTTCAAATAATAAAGTGCATATAATTAGCAAGCAATTAATGAAAAAATTAATGAAAAAAATAGAACGGTGCATACACATGAAAAAAATCACAGTAATCACTTTTTTTACAATGATTCTTATGTCGATGTTGATAGTTTCAGGATGTTCATCAAACTCTAATACTGATCTACAACAAGACAATTCAAATGACATGACGGGTAAGGTTGTTATAACAAAAGATGGTTCGTTCAGCTCTCAGGAGTGTGAAGAGAGAAATTTTAGTAATAAGGTAATAATGTTAGAATCAGAGTATTGTGGTCATTGTAAAGCGGCTAAGCCTTATGTTAAAGATGCTTTAGAACAACAAAACATGACTGGTAAATTCATAGATGTAGCGACAAAGGAGGGTCAAGAGCGATTAGATGAACTTGGTCTTCAAATACAATATACTCCAACATTTATCTTTGGATGCGAGTATAGTGTTGGTGGAAAAACAGAAACACAATATTATGTTGATAAAATCAATCAAATGAATTAATAGAGGGGTAGTATGGATTCGAGAGTGAAAAAGTTTGGTTTAATCGGATTGTTGGTTTTGGCAATCATAGGGTTTTTTGTATTTGCTAGCGGAGTATCTGCAGACGCTCTAAAAAGTTTAGGTTCGTCAATTCCTTTACCACTATTCACCTTTATTATAGGAATCGTTGATGGTTTTAACCCCTGTAATTTGATGGTTTTAACACTACTCGTGAGTCTTTTATTAACAGAATCTCACTCTCGAAAAAGAATACTTGCCGTTGCACTAACATTTGTAAGTGTTATTTACATATTCTATTTTATTTTCATGAGTGCATGGATAAATATCTTCAATTTAGTTGGCTTTATTGATCCTCTACGATATTTTATAGCAGTAATTGCTATCATTGCAGGACTTATTAATATTAAAGAATTGTTTTTTTTCAGAAAAGGAATTACCTTGATGATTCAAGATAAGCATTTAAAACCTCTTAAGAAAAAAGTTAATCATGTGGCTGAATTGATGAAAAAAGGATCTCTACCCTCCTTAATTGGAGCTTCAGCAGTTCTTGCTATTTTTGCTTCTCTTGTTGAATTACCTTGTACTGCAGGATTTCCCATCATTTATACTGGAGTGTTAACAGGAGCCGGTCTTGAGAGTGGAATAGGACATTATCTTTACTTGCTCTTATACAACCTGTTCTATATTATTCCTTTGCTTGCAATAATTTTAGTATTTACATTTACTTTCAAAGGGAAAAAAGTCAGTAAAAAAACGATGAGTATAATAAAATTTGTCGGTGGAGCAATTATGTTGCTTCTTGGTATTATTTTACTTGTCAATCCAAACATCATAATAGGTGGATGAATTATCAGATAAAATAATGTCATAACAAAGATTTCCTGAACACCAGAGTTAATAGTATCCTGACATCCTAATAAACAACTACAGTTTTTAGAAATTATAAGAGAGCTGAAACACATATGGTGCAAGAATTTTTCAAATCAATATATGTCGATAATGGGGCAACAACAAGAGTTCGAAAAGATGTTGTTGAAGTGATGCAAAAATATTTTGAAAAGCAATTTGGTAATCCTTCATCAAAACATGCTATCGGAGAAAAAGCCAGAACTGCAGTAGAAAAATCTCGGCAAGCAATAAGTAAAGTTTTCAATGCAAAACCTGAAGAAATTATTTTTACCTCAGGAGGAAGTGAAAGTAATAATTTGGCAATAAAAGGAACCGCATTCTCTCAGGACAAGGGAAAGAAAGATCATATTATAACAACTACAATAGAGCATAAAAGCGTTCTAAAAACATGTCAATGGTTGGAAACACAAGGATTTAAGGTAACATATCTAAAACCTGATTCGAAAGGATTTATTGATCCGAATGCTATTAAAAAAACAATCACAAAAAGGACCTTTCTTGTTTCAATCATACATGGTAATAATGAGATCGGAACAGTTCAGGATGTAAAATCCATCGCAAATATCTGTGAAGAAAATAATGTTTTATTTCATATCGATGCTTGTCAAAGTTTTCTCAAAACACCTTTAGATACTCCAACAATGCCTGTTGATCTAATTTCAATAAATGCTCACAAGCTTCACGGTCCAAAAGGAGTTGGTGCTTTATACATTCGTAATGGAACAACAATCACTCCATTGATTCATGGTGGCAATCAAGAAAAAGGATTAAGAGCAGGAACAGAGAATGTTCCAGGAATCGTTGGCTTTTCTAAAGCAGTTCAATTATCTCGTTCGGAAAAAGAATTACAAGAACTCAAAACACGACAAGAAAAATTAATAGAAGGACTTCTCAGTATTGAAAATTCCCATCTGAATGGTCCAAAAGGAGAGTTCAGATTAGCACATAATATTAATATCAGATTTGATGATGTTGATAGTGACACGCTTTCAGGATATCTTGATAGAAAAGGAATTATCACTTCAACTAGTTCGGCGTGTTCTGCAAGAAGCACCAAACCAAGCCAGATTCTTAAAGAGATTGGTTTAACAAGCAATCAAGCAAAAGAAAGTCTGCGACTAGGGATTAGTTATGAAACAACACAAGAAGATGTAGAATACATAGTGAAGACCATACAAAAAACAGTAAAAAAAATAAGAAAAAAGTCATTTGTTGAGAGAATATTTGATAAGTGAATGAAGTTAACTATTATCTTCTCTCAACATGAGTTATTTGACTAAGTTGTTGGTGAATTATATTAAGTTCACGCATAATTTTTGATTTATATTCATCATGAACTTGCACTTCTTTTTTACCTTGTTCTTTTTCGACATGTTCTAAATGTTTCATGATTCGTACAAGGTCTCGAAATTCTAAAATATAATCTCTAAACAGTAGAAAAAGATCTTTTTCTTCTTCTTTTGTAAATTTCAACTCTTCTTTTTCCGAATTCTTCTTTATAGCAGATTCTTCTTTTGCTGTGACCTTACGTAATTTCCTCGCATGTTTCAACGAATGTCTTAAATGTCGTAAAAGGCGAGCTTCAGCCCTTTCTTCTTTATTAATTTCATCAGTCATAATATTACCTCCAATCAAGTATACTAATAATTAGATTTTAGACTATATAAATTTTTCATTTTTTCAAGAAAAAAGGAAAAATAAAAACAGGATAAAAAAAAATAAAACCCCTCATAATAAGGTAATCCCTTATTATTTCTTTTTAGCGGTTTTTTTGGTCGATGTTTTCTTCTTTGTTGCTGTTGTTGATTTTTTAGTTGTTTTTTTAGTACTTGCTTTCTTTGTCGACTTCTTAGTTGCAGTCTTCTTTTTAGCACTTGTTGATTTTTTAGTTGTTTTTTTAGTACTTGCTTTCTTTGTCGACTTCTTAGTTGCAGTCTTCTTTGTTGCTGTTGTTGATTTTTTAGTTGCTGTTTTATTTTTACTTCCAGGATTCATAATACCACTTGTTACTAGACCTGGAAGGCCTGTACCGACAGGAACTGGTTGGTTAAGCATAACATTTTCTATAACACTATTCAAAGTATCAACTTCACCTGTTAATCCTGCGCTGATAAGGTGTTTGATCGGAGTCTCGAAACTGGCTCTTGCCAGAACACTAGGTTTTTCCTTGACAATACCATATCGGTTGACACCAAGAACGTGACCACTCATCGTCATCGCATCTGCAACAAGTAAAATGTGTCGAATATCAACATCAACACCTTGTTCTTGAAGAACAGAAGCCACTTCTTTAACAATTAAAGCACGAGCAGCTTCAACTCCAAAGTATTTTTCTACTTCGAAAATATCATTAGAAACAGTTCTGGTAGTATCAACGAATTCTTTTTCAAAAACATCTTTTATATTACTCCCACCCGTCACTATAACATACTCGTCTTCTCTTTTTACAGGAACAACTTGAGTTAGTCCTTTGATTCCAGCAACATAAATGTCTTTTACTTTTTCTTTAACCTTGTACAGATCATTAATATTACCATTACTTTTTGAAGATTTAATAATTATTGTTGAGTCACCTTCCATAGAACATTTGAAGCCACGAAGCCCTTTATCAACTATTTTTGATACTTTTTTCAAATCAGTATCTACTTCTTCAAGTGATGAAGTATCCACTTTTACAGAAAGAATTGCTTTTGAAATATCAATATCAAAACTAGTAATATAATACGAGAGAGATGTTTGACGTAATTTCTTTGCGATTTTTTTGATATCCTTACCATCACAATATGGTTTTTTCAAATATATTTCCATTGAAGCTGTTGAAATATTTTTCCTACCATCAAGAATTTCAAGTAAACGAGGAAGACCGGTTGTAACATTTACTTCAGATACACCCGCTAAGTGAAATGTATCCAATGTCATTTGCGTTGATGGTTCTCCAATACTTTCTGCAGTAACAATACCTACACTCTCACCAGGTTCAGCTAATGAAGCTTTATATTCATTATAGACTCTTTCAAAAATAGCATTAAGCTTCTTTTTAGGAGTCCCTTTAGGAACATTTTCTTTGATTTCGAGTAAGAGTTTTTGAGGGATTTTTCCAGTGTACGTTTTTATTAAGTCATCCATAAATATCAACATCCATAATTATTCATCAAGAGTTTCTGATATGATTTTTTTAACATTTATTGTTCCACCTTCACTTTTTGATACTTCAATACCATCTTCACCATATGAGAATTGGATTATTTTTTTTGAAGCATCTCGTACAGTTAAATCATATTCAATTTTTAAATCTTGAAGAGCGTTAGCTAATCGTCGATACAAATAACCTGATTTTGGTGTACGAAGAGCGGAATCCATAAGCGAATCACGACCAGTCATTGCCATAAAAAACATCTCGTGAGGATCAAGTCCTTCTTTGAAACCATTCTCGATGAAACCATGTGCTTTCGCTCCTAAATCGCCTTTTTTGAAGCAAGATAATGTTCGTCCAGCATATCCTTGATCGATACGTCCACCACCAAGATCCTGTTGTCCGACAATAGCACTCATCTGAGCAACATTAATAATATTACCTCGAGCACCGGATCGAATCATATCCATCGTGTTTGATTCTCTAGCAGTGTCAGTTACGATTTGACCTGCGTCGTTACGAGCTTTGTTTAAGACTGTCAATATTTTTAACTCTAAAGTTTCTCGTTCAGTTCTACCTGGAAGAGCTTCGATTTTTCCATCATTAAAGTCTTTGATAAGTTTTTGGACTTCTTTTTGAGCATTCTCTATAGCTTTTTTAGCTTGAATGTTTCCTTCTTCTGTCAAATCAGTGTCCGCAATACTTGTTGTGAATCCTACTCTGTAAAGAACTTCAATTCCAAGACGATAAATTTTACCTAAAAAAATGATTGTATCTTCAGGACCATAGAGTTGGTGGATTTGTCGAAGTAGTAATCCACTTCCATCACCAAGATTTTCTTTATCTAAAATACCTTGAGTGAGATGTCCGTCTTTGATAACAACCATACTTTCTGGATCTTCAGGATGTGCTTTATACTGTTTGTTTGGAGCTTTGAAATTTAGATCTTCAGGAAGAAGAACGCTAAATATTTCCTTTCCAGTAATTTCTTTTTTCTTAGGAAGACGTGAAAAATCTTTTTCCCCGATAGCCATAAGGATATCGATAGCTTCTTCATAAGAAACATTGAATTTATTTTGGGTTAAAAGATAATTACCACTAATAGCGTCTTGGTTACATCCAATAATTGAAAGTCCGAATCGTGGACTAATAAGTTGAGTCTGTACTTGCATAAGAACTTCAGCTTCGGCTCTTGACTCTTCTGTTTGAGGAACGTGAAGGTTCATTTCATCCCCATCAAAATCAGCGTTATATGGCGTACAAACAGCTGGATTCAATCGTAGTGTTAAACCGTCAAGCACTCGAACTTTATGACACATCATATTCATTTTGTGAAGACTTGGTTGCCGATTAAAAATAACAACATCCCCATCTAATAGATGACGTTCAACAACCATTCCTGGTTCAAGCTCTTCAAGCAATTGCTCTTTTGTTTCGTCAGTAATTCGTTTTCGCCGTCCATCAGGTCGAATAACATAATTTGCACCTGGATATTCGTCAGGTCCTCGTTCGACAAATCCTCGTACATAATCTTTATTCCATTCAGTTACTCGTTCTGGAACAGTTAGTTTTTCAGAGAAATTACGAGGAACACCAACTTCATTGATTTCAAGTTTCGGATCTGGACTGATTACAGCGCGAGCGCTGAAATTAACCCGTTTACCCGCAAGATTATTTCTTATTCGACCTTCTTTTGATTTAATACGAGAAGTGATTGTTTTTAGTGGTTGTCCACTACGATGTCTTGCCGGAGGTAGTTGTGAAACATTATTATCAAAGAATGTTGTCACGTGATATTGTAATAGATCCCATAAGTCTTCGACAATGATTTCTGGAGCTCCAGCGTTGATGTTTTCAAAAAGACGCTGGTTGATTCGTACGATATCACCTAATTTATGTGTGAGGTCGTCTTCACTTCGTTCCCCAGATTCTAGCGTAATACTTGGTCTCATTGTTGCTGGTGGGATTGGAAGAACAGTCATAACAGACCATTCAGGACGAGCAGATTCAGGGTTTATACCTAAAATAGTAAGATCGTCATCTGTTATTTTTTCAAATCGAGTTCTTATTTCAATAGGACTTAATCGTTTCTCATCTTCAAGGAAAGTGCTTGGTTTTTCAAGACTTACTTTTTGCTGTTTTGCTTTACAATGAGGGCACGTCAATATTGTTTTTGATTTTGCTATAACTTGTTTGACAAAAGATCTAAGTTCAGCATCAGTACCATATTTCTTGATTTTTTCAATATCATGTTTTATTTCAGCAATCTTATCCTCTGAAATGAGAACTCGACCACATTCTTTACATGTTAATCGTAATAGATCAAGAACAAGACTTACAAATTTTATATGTACAATAGGTCTTGCCAGTTCAATATGACCAAAATGTCCAGGACATTCTTTTAGTTTTAAACCACAAGTCTTACATTTCAGTCCAGGATCGATAACACCCATTCGAACATCCATCAAACCACCATCTACAGGGTATCCTTCCTTATCATATAATTCAGGAGTTACAATTTTCGCACTGGATGTTTTTTTGATAAACTGAGGACTCATGATCCCAAATTTAATCGCGCCAACTTTTTTATGAATGAATTCTTCCATATTTTCAACCAACCTTTTTATTTATTGAATTATTATTGAATAATAATAATAGTGAACTATTACTATCGAACTAATATTTTGATTTCAGTTTAAGTTTAGGATATAATCCTAATGATTTGAACTCATCAAGTATTAGTTTGAATGCATAGGATAATTCTATAGAGTTTACTTCAGCAGATTCTCCTTTTATAGGACCATAATACTTATCTCGACGAGTATCATGGACTGCAGGAATACCTGATTCTTCAGCAATAGGAATTACTGTTCTATCAGAATCAAATCGTTCTTTTAGGAGTAAACTTGCTCCGTGTGCTACAAAGGTATCTTTTTCCATCTCTCCAAGACGAAGACCACCTTCTTTATGCCGGCCTTCAGTCGGTTGTCGAGTCAATAATTGAACCGGACCTCGTGCACGCGAATGGACTTTATTTTTAACTTGATGTCGTAATCGAAGATAATACATCGGACCGATGAAAATTCTTACGTTGTATTGTTCTCCAGTTGCTCCATTAAACATGGTTTCAGTTCCATCTTCTCGGAACCCATAACTTAATAATTCGTGTCTGAGAGCTTCTTCTTTCTCTTCTCTAAAAAGTGTTCCGTCAATATATCTCGATCCTAAAGAACCAACCTTTCCACCGATTAGTTCAAGAAGATGACCAACAGTCATTCGAGAAGGAATACCATGTGGAGAAAAGATAATATCTGGTTTAACACCTGTTGATGAGAAAGGAACGTCAACTTCAGGAACGATATGACTAATAACTCCTTTTTGTGCGTGCCGACTCGTAAATTTATCTCCTATTTGCGGAATACGTTGTTCTCGAAGACGAACTTGAACGAGTTTATTACCTTCACCATTTTCTGTCAAGAAAACCATATCAACAGTTCCTTCTTGACCGTGTGCGAGACTCATTGATGATTCTCGTCGAGAGCTTGCTTCAAGATCATATTCTTCCATGGAACTTAAGAATCGCGGAGGTGATGTTTTACCGATAATAACATCATTTTCCTTAACTTTTGCCTCGGGGAATATAATACCATCATCTTCTAAGAATCGATAGTCAGTCTCTGATTTGTATCCTTTAACATCTTTATCTGGAAGAGCTATTTCATCAAGAAGACCACCAGAATATCTTAATTCTTCAGAAGTTACTGGTTTGAAATAATGACTTCGTCCAAATCCACGATCAACACTTCCTTTGTTGATAACAATAGCATCCTCGATGTTGAATCCTTGGTAAGGCATTGTTGCAACAATGACATTTTGTCCTGAAGGATGTTTTTGATAGTCTATTAAATCATGAACGATTGTTGATACGATGGGAACTTGAGGATAATGGAGTAAGTTTGTATCCATATCAATCCTAAGAGAATAATTTGCCGAGTAAAATCCAATACCTTGCTTTTGGTTTTTTGAACCTTGTAGAAGACGAGCACCTTGGTTGTGGTTTCCAAAGGGAACAAGACCTGTTGCAACACCAACAATTCCAATTGGACTTATTTCAACGTGAGTGTGATCAGAAGTTATATCTTCAGAAGA
>JBNJGO010000021.1:0-7895 GCA_051819745.1 Nanobdellota archaeon
CACGTCCACTAGTACACGCTTGAGGTGTGAATTCCCCTGTCGAGTTAGAATCAGAACCCAGCGAAAATATGGAAAGGTTATTAGTTATAGTGTCTGTTATGGCATTGTAAAGATCGAGTTCTGCAAAAGAGCGATTGTGAGCAGTGATAAGACTACCAGTATGTATCAAACGACTCGAGAGGGTTGTAGGTGTAAACGAGGAATTATGTTCTAAGAGAAGTGAAGATGCAGAAGCGACGAAAGGAGAAGAGAAACTCGTACCACTTGAAAAAAAGGAAGAACCTGATTCATCAATTGATTCGATATTCTGAGCCGGAGCGAGAAGAAGCGTTTTATTATTTATATTTGATTGAGACCATAGCGAATGATTTTTTGTCGAGCCAGAAACAGCAAGAACACCTTGTGCGCACGCAGGATTTTTTATCGCCGACAAACTACCAGTATTCCCACTACTTGCAACAACAAAAATGCCCTGATTTGAAGCGTTGTTTAACTGCTTTGCAACAGCTTGATCATCACAGTATCCTTCATACGATCCTTCACCAATACTTAATGAAATAATATCAACGTCTTGATCTTGACACCATTCAACACCAGCAATAATATCGCTTGAATAACCAACACCAGAATCATCAATAACTTTAGCAATAAAATAATTTGCATCTGGCGCGCCACCAAACAAGGGATAACTAATCGCAGTACCGTGACCGTGATTATCAGTGAATATGGTAGAATCATTGACAAAATTATAGCCAGTAATATCGGCTGTAGAAAATAATTGATCACTAGAAACAGAGAGACCAGTGTCCAACACACAAATTGAAGTTCCCTCACCAGTCAACCCATAGGATTCTTTGACGGTTGAAATATTTGTAATAGATAGAGATTCATTAGTAAGAGCAGATAATTGCTTGTCAAGGACTATCTGTTCTACGTCTGTCGAGTTAAGGAATGCAATGAGATCATCAGCAGTCAATTCGACTGCTTGATACTCGCCAGCCAATTGTTTAACAGGAACATCTTCTTTGACTGAAGAATAAAAAGCAGGAGAAGCTCTACCAGCAGAATCAGATTCTGAAGATTTGGTATTAGGGGAATCAGAAACGCTGGCTTGAGCAGTATCTCCCAAAGGAGTTTGAGATGAAGTTACAATGGTTTTCTTTCGAGCTCTTGAAGATAAGGAGGCATTTGAAACTGCAGAATCTAAAGATGGATGTTTTTTACCAGTAGGATGTTGAGATACAACATTACCTGTGATAAGATTATCTGATGATGACTCTTGAGAGGAACTCGTGTTTTTTTGCACGACAGTATTAGAAGATGTTTTTATCATGACTCGAACATTTTCTTTGCCGGATTCTAATTGGTCGAGAAGTTCAGGAGGTAACTTATTGATTTGCTCTTTACTTAGAGAGACAGTTTGACCTCCAAGAGTTATATTAAATCGCTTTGGAACAGAAGTATTCAATTCGGAAGTGTTTGTGTTATTTTGCAAAAGGGGTGTGGTCGTGTTAATTGATTCATTGTTTAGAACAGATTGATTGACAGATTGATTTAATGATGAGATAGATGTTATAGTAAATTCATTAGAGCGTATCATAGTCGGACCATCAACAACGTACACGAAAAGAGCGATGGACTCAGTCGTATTAAGCGTTATGTTCAAATACCGATTATCTATTATACGGGCAGATCCGCCGGCGAAATAAGAATAATCAAATACGGTCGTGTTTGTTGTCACAAAATACTTTTGAAGATCTAAAAGCACTTCATCAGTTGAAATCGTTTGATCAGGTATGGTTTTTGTTTGTTCAATAACAGGTTGAGATTCTTTATCTTGCAAGACACTATAATGGATTTGTGATAAGTTAAAGACTAGAGGACCTGACACTTTAATAGTTATGTTAAGGGAGTCAACAGAAGGAAGGTCGCAAGTTTCTTGGCAGTGGAATTGGAATTCTTTTTGAAAATCAGTGGAAGAAGGTTCTGAAGAATTCACTGAAGAAGTAGTGTTTTGAAATGAACTATTTGACTCATTAGTTGTGATATTTGAAATATTACTAGTGACATTTGTTGAAGGAACAGCAGTATTATTGGAGATATTTGTTTGAAGAGAATCATTTACAGTTATATTGCTTGTGCTATTTGAAATAGTAGAAACGTTAGAAATATTAGATCCGTTACGCGAGGAACTGTTTAATTCAGCGAGATTTGAAGAGGTATTAGGTGATGAAGCATTTTGAAGGGATGAAGTGTTTGAAGATGTTGTGGCGTTTGTAGTCAGAGAACTATTTTCAGAAGAATTCAA
This sequence comes from Nanobdellota archaeon, assembly GCA_051819745.1. Classification (GTDB taxonomy): domain Archaea; phylum Nanobdellota; class Nanobdellia; order Woesearchaeales; family SKGA01; genus SKGA01. The sequence goes on from JBNJGO010000021.1 coordinate 2,309, forward strand.
TGAAGATAGGGAGGAAGTGTTAGAAACATTACTTGTGAGATTAGAATCAGAATCTGTTGAAAGAGATGAATTCGAGGAATTGTCAGAAGTAGTGTTGATCATATCAGCAGTTGTGTTTGAAGAGTTAGAAACCTGAGTAGTTTCATTCGAGTAATTATCAGGAGAAGTATTCTTGTCAACAGAAGTTGTTATCAAAGGAGCAGAATCAGATTGAGTGTCGTTTGGAGAGTCAACAGATTGATTATCTTTAGGGGTTGTCGTTTCAGAATCATTTGAAATTTCAGGTGCAGAAGTAGTTTCTATATCGGTTTCGTTGTCCGAGACAGTCATCCCAGTTATAGAAATAGGATTGTTCGAGGACCTTTTATCTGCCGGAGAATAGGAAAGAACAGTCCACACAGCAGTACCGTTTGAAGCAGTGATTTCAACAGAACCATTGCCACTTGCAACTCCCGAAATAAGTAAAGATGAAAGCGAGGACGCATTAATAGATGTAGTATAAGGCGAATTGTGTTTGTCGATTGATTCATTAAAAGGAAGAGTTACAGTGTCAGAGGACGATTGCGTAACCAGACCTGTAATGACAGGACCAGCAATAATACCAATGAGAAGCAAGAATGCGAGCCCAATGAATACGAAGGTGTGCTTATGCAAAGGACTAAAATCTCGTACCATTAAATAACCTCACAACAAGGCAACAAGAGCAAGTAATTGGTGAAAATAAGATAACAACACCTAAACAGGATGTTAATAGTTTGCAATCTGCTCAAATTCCCCTAATACCATTACAGTAGACAAGCAAGACCCTTTATAAAAATTTCGATTTGAAGAATTGAAAAAGACAATAAAAAATGCACGGAGAATAATACTATTATGAAAGCAAAGCTCGAAGTAACTCAAGAAATGAAAGGAAAAAGGAAAAAAAAAGAAGGAAAAAAACATTTCGAAGACGTTCGAGTACGAAAAAACCGCAGAAAAACAGGAATAAAATGTGCGGGGAAGAGGACTCGAACCCCCGTAGGTACTAAACCAATGCGGCCTAAACGCATCCCGTTTGACCACTCCGGCATCCCCGCAATAAGAAGTATGCTTTGCGAAAAGAACAATAAATCCATTTATAAATCTTCTTATTATTTTCTTATGATCCTATAAACAAAGACATAATTATGTTTCGAGCTTTATCAAACGGTAAATAACATACCTTGTGAAATCAAGGTTGAACACATAACACTAATTTTTATAAAGAACCACATCATTCTCCAAACCATCTCATCCCTGTGGTGTAGTCTGGATAGCATTGGGGCTTGCGGAGCCTCAGACTCGGGTTCAAATAGTTGTCGACAGAAGTTATTCATTGCTGAAAGCGTCAACTTGAATGTCCCGGCAGGGATATGATGAACTAAGGAGCAGTTACAAAGTTTTTTAAAGTGAAAAATAACCCTTAGAACAACAAAGCAACAAACAAAAAATTTATATATAAAATAATTTTTCCAAGATATAGCTTCTGAACTATAATTTAAAGGAGACATTTTAATAGGAGATACTATGGTACGGACAAAACAAATATTCAATGTATTCTTTCGTGAAAAACCAGCACTCATGCTCATCGAGTTACTAAAGAAAAATGGTGAAGTCTATGCATCATCACTCGCAAAATCAGTTGACTGCACATACAGCCACGTTGTAAAAGTACTTCACGATATGCAAAAAGCAGGACTTGTCACTTTTGAAAAAAGAGGTCGATTGAAAGTTCTTATTCTCACCCAAAAAGGTATTGAAGTATCTACCCTTATTGATAAAATAAATAATACGTTATAAGAAAAATCGTTTGAAACAAGCGTTTAAGACAGTATTTTATCAGTTTTATTTTTTAAAACATATTCTGTCAAGAAATAACAGTGCAAAAGTATAACACAAAAATACAAATAAATACTATTAAGTCATAATACATGCGCCTGGAACAACATCGATCCCTTTTTTCTTACACCAATCCAAAATAGCAGTGTTAAAGCTTCCAGGTTGAAACCAAATCAAAGGAATACTTTTTTCTAAAACATCCTCGATAACATGTTCAGTAATGTGTGGAGGAGTTACCATAACAACAACATCTATGTGTTTGGACACGTCAAGAAGTGAACGACTGACAGGAACACCATCAAGAACACCACCTTTTGGATTTACTGGAATAACAGTACATTGTTTTGATCGTAAATCGGAGAAAATTGTATAACCATACTTTGAAGTGTCAGCGGATGCACCAACAATCGCATATGTTTTTGAAGTGTCAAGAGAAGTCATGAAAAAAATACACTATGTTGAATTTAAAAAAATTATGGAGAAGTGAACTAGAACACCTATTAAAAAGAATAATAGAAAAATAAAAAGAAAACAATTAAGCTTTTTGCAATGAGACAGTAAAAGATTTTCCCTTGACAGATTCCTGTTTTGAATGGTCGAATTCTTTTTTCTCATTAAGATGCACAATACTAGCACCCACCTTTTGCTTTATCTCATCAGCGTATTGATTAATAACATCATCGAGATCAACTGTTTCTATCGCTAAAACAATAGTATCATCTTTTTGCAAACCAGCTTTTTTTCGAAGTTGCTGAATCCTTCTTGATATTTCACGATAAAACCCTTCACGCTCAAGAGCAGGAGTTATTGTTGTATCAAGATACACTTCTCCTTCAGAGAATGGAGCCATCTTGTAAGGTTCCGGAACTATTTTCTCGATATTAAAATGATCTTTTCGAAGAGTCCATTTTCCAACAACCACAGTATCGCTTTCGTTAAGTGCTTTGGTGATCATATCCATGTTCTTTTTTGCTTCAGGAATAACATCACCTGTTTCAGTTCCGAATTCTTCACCAAGTTTCTTATAATTCAACGTGAACGATAATTCGACAGGAAATTCTTTTAGGAAAGTGACTTGCTTAATGTTAGTTTGCTGTTTAACAAGATCCAGAATTTCATCACGAAGAGAAATATCTTTGGAAGTGAGAATTTTCGCTTCGGATAACGGCCACCGAACGCCGAATTGCGCTTTTTCCCGACTAGCAAGAATACCTTGTATGACTCGTTGAGCAAATTCAAATTCCTGCTCAAGATCATCATTCACATAACCACGTTTAGGATACGTAGTAAAATGAACACTCCACGGCGAATCTGCAGTCTTAAGGAATTCTTGATAGAGATATTCACTCGTGTAAGGTGCGATTGGAGCCAACACTTTAACAATAGATTCAAAAGCGAACTTAAGAGTATAAGCTAAACTTTCATCTCGTTGAGTGGTTCGATCCCGAATTAATTTGATGTACGTTCTTGAAAGAGTATTATTTGCAAAATCAAGAATCAAATCTAGAGCTTTGTTATATTTATGCTTCTCAAATGCAGAAGTCACATTTGAAATCATTGAATTTGTCGATGACACAAGCCACGTATCTTCAAGACGCTCGGCCGAAGAAATTTCATTACCAGTGAGACTGAAACGATCAAAATACTGTCTAATGTAATAATGTGTATTCCATAACGTTCTGAAAAAAGGCATTATTTGCTCTTCAAAAATAGAAGGTCCGAACTTGATTGCATCACCAAGAGGATAAGAACACATCGCCATACGAACAGCATCAACACCATATTTGTCAAAAACTTCATCTGGCTGGATGATATTTCCTTTACTCTTTGACATTTTATCCCCATTTTCATCACAGAGAAGACCAGCTACTGCAACGTTATTATAAGGGGTTTTGTCAAATAGTATTGTGTTAACAACAAGCATAGTATAAAACCAACCTCTGGTTTGATCAATACCTTCAGAGATGAAATCATAAGGATATAATTGGTCAAAAAGATCTTTATTTTCAAATGGATAATGCAATTGTGCAAAAGGAGCGCTTCCACTGTCAAACCAAGTATCAATAACTTCAGATGTTCGTTTCATAGTACCATTACATTCAGGACAAGTGTAAGTGAGAGGATCGACAGAAGCAAGGTGAAGGTCATCAACTTTCTTGCCAGTCTTTTCATGTAATTCTTCGATACTGCCTATCGCTTCTTGATGGTTGCACGATTCATTATCACAAATCCATAAAGGAAGTGGTGTTCCCCAGAACTTATTTCGAGAAAGCGCCCAGTCACGAGCACCTTCAAGCCAATTACCGAATCGACCATATTTTATGGTGTGCGGATGCCAATTGATTTTTTCATTCTCTCGAAGGAGTTTATCTTTTATTTTCTTAACAGCGATAAACCATGTTTCTTTAGCATAATAAATCAACGGAGTTTTACATCGCCAACAGAAAGGATACGAGTGAACATATGGTGCTGTTGAAAACACTAGCCCTTTCTTATCAAGGAAATCAAGAATATCATCATCGGCTGATTTAACAAAACGACCTTTGAAATCAGGAACTTCTTCAGTAAATTCACCATTATCATCAACCGGATTAACAAAGTCAATACCGTGTTCAGCACAAGCAATATTATCCTCTTCACCGTATGCTGGAGCTTGATGAACTATACCAGTACCATCTTCAGTGGTGACATAATCAGCAGGAATTATTCTAAAAGAATTCGGAGCGGATTCTTTGAAATAATCAAATAACGGTTCGTATGATTGATTAATAAGATCTTTTCCTTGTAGAGTGTTAAGGATAACAACATCTTCTTCAAAATACTGGCTGACAAGGTCTTTTGCAAGAACATAAATGTCATTATCACTATCAACAAAAGCATATTCTACTTCGGGATGCACTGCTAGTGCGAGGTTGCTTGGTAAAGTCCAAGGAGTTGTTGTCCATGCAAGAAAAACAATTTTTTTGTTACCGACATCAATACCTTTTTTTGAAAAATAAGAAGTATCTTTCGCGTAAAATTTACTTACGACAGTGGTTTCTTCAATATCTTGATATCCTTGAGCGACTTCATGGCTTGAGAGGGGCGTACCACAACGAGCACAGTAAGGAACGACTTTATGACCTTTGTAAAGTAAGTCTTTCTCATACATTTGTTTGAGAGCCCACCACTCGCTTTCCATATAGTTCGTATTGAGTGTGACATAAGGGTTTTCGAGATCAATCCAAAACCCGAGTTTTTTTGTTGATTTAGTCCATGCGTCGATGAACGTGAAAACATCTTGCTTACATTCTTTGATAAAATTATCAACACCAAATTGTATAACATCTTTTTTTGATTCTAACTTAAGTTTCTTCTCAACTTGTACTTCAACAGGAAGGCCGTGACAATCCCACCCTCCTTTTCGGGAAACTTTGTATCCTTGCATTTGTTTGAATCGAGTAAATAAATCTTTGAATACTCTTGCTTCAACGTGATGAAGTGCAGGTGGAGCGTTTGCCGTTGGAGGTCCTTCAAGAAATGTAAATCGGGGAAGCTTGTCATGATTCGTATCTTTGATTGCAGAATCAATATCATCTTTATGTTTTTCCCACAATGTTGAAACGTTTTCTTGGACTTCTGTAAAATCATATTTTCGATTCATAAAAACACCTTAACACTTTTTTTCTAATATTCAATATACTAATACGTACTATACTAACACAAATCATGCTAACACACATTACACTAT
>JBNJGO010000021.1:7995-15656 GCA_051819745.1 Nanobdellota archaeon
TACACTATCATTTACTACACTATCATTTATCGGATTTTCTTTGATCAGTTCGTCGTTTGAAAAAGGAAATGCAATCCTCCAAAGAGTATTGTTTTTCATTGCCATCTGCTAATTCTTTTATAGTGATAGTGTTTGCTTTGATTTCATCCTCACCAATAATTGCAACAAAAGGAATGTCTTGCTTGTCAGCATATTTGAAGTTCTTTGAAGGTCCACGACCCATCATATCAACATCAACACTAATACCTTCATTTCGCAGTTGTTTTGCAATATCAAAACTTTCTTTTTCAGTACCTAGAGGAACGATAAATAAATCAACTGTCTTTAGGACAAAGGAAGTGTCTTGTAATTGCTTGAGCACATCAACAATTCTGTCAAGACCAAAACTCACACCCACAGCAGAAAATGAATTGGTGGTTGAAGTTCCGTCATTTGAAAGGTAATTACCGATGAGATCGTCATAACGACCACCACCACCTAGCGATCCAATCGAATCATCAGTTTTTGAAAATATTTCATACACTGTTCCAGTATAATACCCGAGACCTCGTGCGAGTGTTGGCTCAAAGACAACATCATCATTATCTACAAAGGAAAATAATTCGTTAAGTTCTTCGATCCCTTTGCTTTCAGGAAGCATGTTCTTGAAAAAAGAAAGTTTTTCTTCATTCGTTCCTTTCATTGAAATGAGATCTACTATTTTTTTTACGGTGTCTGTTTCAAACCCTTTGTTTTTCGCTTCATCAAGCACACCATCAATACCTATTTTATCGAGCTTGTCAATAGTCATTATCAAAGAATCAGCTCGAGTCGTCTCAATACCATTTGTACTCATGAGTTCAGTGAGTAAGGTTCTGTTATTGACTTTAATCTTGACATCAACACCAAGTTCGGTATAGACATCGAGGGCGAGAAGAATACAGGTAGCGTCAGCAAGCATACTTTTTGATCCGATGATATCAGCATCGCATTGGGTGAATTCCCGGTATCGACCGTATTTTATAGGAGCGTCACGATAGACTTTACCTATTTGATATCGTTTGAATGGAAGTCGAAGGGTCCTATTCATACCAACATAACGAGCAAGAGGTACTGTCAAGTCAAACCGCAGTCCTAGTTCGCGTCCTCCATTGTCTTGAAGAGTGTATGTTTCACCCATTGCATCGCTTTCTTCACCGGCAGCGAATTTTGCGCTCAACACATCGTATTTTTCGATGATAGGAGTATCTAAAGGGGCAAAGCCATAACGTTGAAATAATCTTGTTATTGTGTTTGTAATATATTCTCTAAGAAGAGCATCTTGTCGTTGTATATCTCTCATCCCACGAGCGAGTTCTAATGTCATAATATCATCCCACAGCAGTCACATAACCAAACAAGCCAACACAGCATAAAAAAGTCGCTAATTGGATGATTAGCATAATATGTGAAGCAACTGAACTGTGATGACTGTAATTCTTTAAAAAGTTTTCTGAGAAAATTATTTAAATTGCGACACTCTCGTTATGTACATCATGGTAGAAGAAACTTCAGATGGTTCAATAGATGTTATTAGAGGAGAACAATGCCCTATTTGTGGAGAGAAAGCGCTAACGCTTATGGAATCGGAACGAGAGATTCCGTTTTTTGGAATGGTAGCATTATTTTCTATGGATTGTGAACAATGCAAATATCATAAGGCAGATATTGAAGTGCTTGAAGAACATGAACCATCACAATACGTTCTAGATGTGACTGAAGAGAAAGATCTTAACATTCGAATTATTAAATCGAGCTTTGCAAAGTTGAAAATAGGTCAAGTGGGAAGCATTGAACCAGGCGAAACTGCAAACGGATATGTTACTAATGTTGAAGGAATTCTTAATCGTATGAAACGACAAATCGAAGGTATTCGAGATAATTCTGATGATAAGAATGACGTGAAAAAAGCAAAGAACATGGTCAAGAAATTAACCAAAGTCATGTGGGGACGAGATTCTATCAAGATAACATTGAAAGATCCTACTGGCAATTCAGCTATTATCAGTGAAAAGGCAGTTAAAAAATCATTGAAGAAAAAAAAGTGAAGAAGATATTCTAAGGTTGAAATAATTTTTATTTTATTTGTTTTACATATTTTTTATATTTTTTAAAATAGTAATCTATATTACAACAAGAAATGGTATTCTGCAGATCAATACAACACCACATAGTATTAAACAATAATAATACTAAACAATAATAGTGAACATATTGTTAAGCAGGAGTTTTTCGTTTTGTAGAAGGAGATGTTGATTTTGAAGTCGGACGATATTTTTTTTCATGAGCAGATTGTTCTTCTTTGAGTTTACCAATTTTTTGTTCTAGAAATTCAATGGTACGCTCGTTGTTGAGTTGATTCATGAGCTCGCCACATTCAGGGCATTTGAAATCATTTTCAAACGCTTCTTCAAACGATTGTCGTTCGTGAGCGAATCGACACATGTAAAAAAATCCGCTTTGTTCTTGTTCCAGACGAGAAGTGAGTTTTTCTATTTTTTCAAGACGAAGTTTTTCTTCGACGTGAGGAATATTTTCTTCATTGAAATTCCAATAACAAATATACCATCCTTTTATCTTATCTTTTTTTCGCTTGAATGAAACAAGATTATGATCGAGAAGCCGGTAGAGGATATTTCGAGTTTTGTGAATTTCGATTTCAAGTTCTTCAGCAACAATGAATTCAGAAATATTTTTTTTATCCCGTAAGTAGAAAACAATATCATTTGCAATAGTATCTGGAACTACTTGTTTGAGCACATCCTCGATTCGTTCTTTTGAAACTTTCATATCATATACCTCTTTTAACGCTGACACACGCTATGTACTACTTCAGGGTATTGAACTTTATAAATTTTTCTATTTTTTATCACTATTGAGTGGTTATTGTTATTAAGTACAACAAATAAGTATAATGGGAAAGCTTATTTATAAATTTTATGGTTATCATACAAATATACATATGCTGAAAATACTTATAAAGAACCAATAAGTCTTAAAAATAGTTAAATAAAACTAAAATAACCTTATTACCATTAAAATAAAAATAAATAGGTCTTCAAATCATTTTAAAAAGATTTTAAGACAACATCATACCTTTTTTGAAAATATAAAAGAACAGATATCAGAATGTAACGGCGAATAAAACGTTAATCGACGACCTGAACAAGGATGAGTTAACGAAAATGATTTGCAATGAAGGAGATGACGAGGGATGAGACGGGAAACCAAAGGTTTTGATTGAACAAAAGGTCTATCTACCAGAGAAGGATACACTGCTCGTTGATGAGAATACAATACATCGCCTAAAACAGGATGCCCGCTGTAAAACAGATGAGCTCTGATTTGATGACGACGACCAGTTTTTGGAACAAAAGATAATAACGACCACGAATTATCAAGAGCGCAAGCAAGGAGAGAAACAGTTGTTGTTGAAGGTTTTCCAGCAGGATCGACAACCATAACATCGCGAATATTACCACGAGATGTTTTCTTCAAGGGTTTTGAAATCTGAAACGAAGATTTTTTTGGAACGCCAAGACAAACACCAACATATTCTTTACAAACAGTACCTTCAATTAATTGTCGTTGAAGCTCTCGAGCAGTACAAGAGTTTTTTGCAAATACGATAACACCAGACGTTTCTTTATCGAGACGATACAAAGGATACGCTGTTTTTCCAAGAAGACCATCATCTTGAAGGATCGAAGTTAAGGTGTGAAACCAATACGGGCCTGCAGGATGAACTGGTAAAGGTGCTGGTTTGTCAATAACAAGCAGTGAATCATCATCAAACAAGACACTATACGTCTTAGAAACAGAGGGTTCAAAGGATTCAGGAGTATGAAGGGAAACAACATCCCCAGAAACGAGTTGTCGAGACACATCAAGACATACACTACCATTAACAGTGACTAACGAATGAGAAATCCATCTTCGAGAAACATCTGATGACTTCAAAAACGAGCAAGAAGAAAGCAAGAAATCAGATAATTGTGATGAAGATGTCACTGTATACGAATTTATTCTATAGCGCATGTTTAATGAGATTGCTCAGAATCTTTTAAAGAATTCGTTTCTACAGTAGATTGTATCGTGTCAAAACAAGAAGGACACATAAACACATCTGAAAAGAACATCGAATCAGGAAATCCGGTTAGTTTTTTAACAACAGTCCTTTTTTCACAAAAAGAACAACGACCATCCTCTTCTCGAAAAGAAGGATATTCGACAACAAGCTGATCATAGCACGATCTACATATAGCAAACATGAGTTGAAACTCCGAGAATGCAAAGCAAGTGGTTTGCGTGTTACATAACTGACAATTATGGTTGTGTTTAACCCTCATATAACAATATATAGATTTGAAACTATATAAAAACTTCGTTTTTCACAGTATAACAAGATATCAAAAGTTATTTCGTGAATGAAGAAGACTCTTTCTTTTGTTTGAAAGCAGTTTTCAAAAGCAAATTATTCTGATGTTCGAGATCAGTAATAATCTTATCACGCCGAGCAATCTCTCGAGCATAAATCTTCTTGAGCTCACCAATATCAGTGATACCTTCAAGTTCCTTTTGAAATTCTTTTTTGAACGCTTCAAGCGAATCAGCAGTCATATACCACCACTAAATATAACGAAGTATAAAAGAGTTTTGCTTGAGAAACAGAATTCTACAACAGGTAACAATCATACTTTCTGAACCATTAGTTTTGAAGAACCCAATAGTTTTCGAGAAACATCAACAAGAGGTCCCAACACGAATCCAAACAAAGAAGTAACAACAAAATACACAATCACAAAACAATACGAGAAAAAAAGAAGAAAGGAAAAAAAATAGTAGACCTTATCTACTACTATCACACTGTCGCTCAACTTCAACTTTCTTAGAGATAGCTTTACTATCAGTGGAAAGATTATACGCCGAGATTATTTCTTTAGCCAGCGAATCAGCCATGCTCTTATTCTTATTGAAAGAAGCCCGAAAAGCACCTTGTGTCATGAACTTCAAGACACGATCGACACGTCTCTGCGGAGCGCACTCGACAGGTTTTGGATAACGAGCACCACCATATTCAATAGTGATAATCTCTTCACGAGGAGCAGCGTTTTCAACAGCTTTAACAAACACTTCAATAGGATTCTTATCGAGTTTCTTTTCGATAATCTCAAAGGTTTCCTTAGTGATATTATACACTGTGTGAGTCTTACCAGTGATGTGACCACTTGAGATAAGATGTTTCTTGGACGCAGCACGACCAGGCACCATCAGTTTATTCATCAAACGCTCGACGATAAAAACTCTGGATTTGTGAAAACGATTTCCAGCGTAACGAGCTCCAGTTCGTGGAACGATAGTTGGCTTTAATGTAACATATTTTTTAAGACCAGGATCTTCAACAGCACAGTTTGAACAATCCCATTTGTTGAAAGCAAGAATTTCTGTCATATAATATCACCTTATTTACGAGCTTTATCAATCTTACCTTTCAGTAAGGCATCGAGAGCCTGATCATTGACTTTGATAACTTTCCAACGAATTCCAGGAAGATCTCCTTTTGCACGACCCATAACACCACCAATACGTTCGATAACAACTTCATCGTGTTCATCGACGAGTTTAGTAGCACCATCGCCAGGAAGAAAAGCGGAAACTTGTTTTCCGTTCTTGATAAGCTGAACCCGAACACATTTTCTCATAGCAGAGTTCGGCTGTTTTGCTTCTACCTGAATCTTTTGCAAGACAATAGCAGATGCTTGTGATGCTCCTTCAAGAGGATCAGATTTTGTAGCAAAACCAAGATGTTTCTTGATATACCATTTATTACGCCATCGACCATCAATACGTCGTTGGACGAGTTTTTTACCTGCGTTTAAACCGCGTGATTTTTTTGCCATACGTATACAACCTCAATATATTTATCGTTTATAATTTTTAAATAACTTTTAATTCCTTGATATCAGGAAAATATTTTTGAACTATTTTCTCATACAATCGAAGATTTCCAGCTCTAGCACCAATCATCAAACCACGAGTTTTCTGATCAGGACCTTTGATTGTGATAACACCATCATCGTCAGTCATGTCAACAATCTTTAGAGGTGAGAACACATTCTTGATGAACTGATGAACATTATCGGTGTACTGGACGATTTTCACTTTCTTGCCGACAATCTCCTCGAGTTTTGCGACATTCTTGTTTTGCGGACCAAGCGCTTTTCGAAGCTGACCTGGTTGGAGGATGAAAAATACTTTCTCACCTTCAACAATAATATCTTTTAACTTAGTACGAGTCACTTTCTCAAACACATTCATCCATTGAATGGTCTGAACATCATATTTGAATTTTCCTGCCACTAGTACATCACCATCCTATTTTAGGATGCTTACGACACTGATGAAAAACGGTTTTTTACATGCAATACCAAGCTCTTTACAATCAGCTTGAACCCGCTTGACATCAACATCATTGAGACGAGCTTGCTCTTCAACCTTTTGCGCAATAGCCAAAGGACAGTTGTCTGCAAGAAACACCTTCTCAATCGTTGACTGTTTCATTTTCTTCATAGTTCGCTTTGTCCCTATGATTAATTTCCCTGTATTAAGATTCTGTTGTAATTCTTTCATCCATATCATTCCTCCAAAAACAAGCTAAAAAAAGCGCTTGTTTTCTTCTCCGGTTGACACCATTCAGGCGACCGTTCGTATGGTTTTTGTCAACAACACGTGTTGTCAAAGACAATACAATCGTCAATAGGTCATTGAAAGTAAAGACATATTTATAAAAGTATGGGAAAAAACATAATCTATAAAAAGAATACTAAGGTGCGATATACTATGATTGACGAGCCGACCAGAACAAAACAAGTAATTCTTATCAGACAAGATCTTAAATTACCGAAAGGAAAATTAGCAGTGCAAACAGCACATGCCAGTGTGAGTGCAGTACTCAAGAGTTCGGAGAATAAAGTGAAGGCGTGGCGAGATGAGGGGATGAAGAAAGTGATTGTAAAAGTTGCAGGAAAAGAAGAACTCTATCAGTACATTCAACAAGCAAAGGATGAAGGGTTGAAGACTGCGATCATTTCGGATGCTGGAAAAACAGTTGTCTCGCCAGGAACGGTGACGTGTGGTGCTATCGGACCTGACAAGAGTGAAGATGTTGATAGGATAACGGGCGAATTGAAACTGCTTTAATTAATGCCCGCACATATTTGTTGTGTGTGACCGCAAGAAGGGCATGAGAATGTAATATATGTCGCGTTACCACTATTCATTGTTCTTGTTTTCTTCATAGGTTGTTTACAGTGAGAACAGATTTTTTCCATGTGATGAAACCTCCGTGTATGAGGAGATGGTAGGCGATAATCCAGTTATAAAGATTTGCTTTTTTTAGTTGCTGACAACAATAACAACATACATCGCATAACCAATCCATTCACAGCAACTGAGTAGGAGATGATTGTTGCGATTATTCTATTCTTCCACTCACCAGTTAGTTCTTGACGAACTGCGATTCCTCGCAAGCGTTTGTCAATCCACTCCTTAGGACACTAAAAATTTGAATAACAAATTTTGGTGTGCCAAAAATCAAAGATTTTTAAGCATAACCTTTGAGTTCATAGTATTCTTTGATCCTA
>JBNJGO010000022.1:0-14897 GCA_051819745.1 Nanobdellota archaeon
GCAAACAAGATACAAAGCTACAAGACACTGGCAGAAAACACAGGGCTCTCAACAGCAATGGTCTACAGGGCAGTGGATGATCTCATCAACCAAGGACTTATAGAAAAAACAAAAGATGAAGGGATCACACTTACTGACGCTGGACGTATAGCCAGATTATAATACTATTTATACTTTAAATTACATTTTTCTACAAAAAAATAGAAAATATTATAAATAACGCCTTATTAGAACCTCACAACGAACTGAAATACGGAGGAGAAGACCACGCAACAAATACTTATTAACAATCACGGATTTCTAGGAGAGAAATGTATCGCAAGCACGTACTCTATCGACCTCTCACAAGCAACCAAGCTAGACAACCACTCATTCCAACCAAACACCACACCACTCTTTTTCAGACCAAGCTACGTTGAACTCACCAAACGATTCCAAGAACTCACACACAACAATTTCACCATCATACTCACACCAGAACAAGATAAAGAAGCAAAACTACTCAGCACATACTTTCCCATCACCTTTCTCGACCACATAGACCTCGTTGAAACAGTCAAAGAACACCTGCAATTAGAACTTGATGACATGGAATTTCGTGAACAAGCACAACGACTTCCAGGACTGCGATCACTCTATTGCATACTCAAACTCGATTTTCTCAACTATTCATATCTACACAACAATTTCAACGCAAAACAAACAATAACGGTCTACACAAAAGAAGATTTCAAACAATTGCCAGCAGAATACACTTACGCACACAAATACCTGCAAAAAGAAGGGATCGATCCGATATTCTACGAACTCCTTTTTAGCGAGATGACAGGAGAACGATTTGAATCAACATCCGTATATGAGAAGATACTCGATGACCATCAAGAATTCACTTCGCAGGAAAAAAGAGTCGTAGAAAAACTCAAAGAAAAATACCGGCTTATACCATTAGAAGAAGACGGAAAAACAAAACTGACATTCGGCTATCCGATACGAGACTAATAGATTAATTTTATATTAACGACCACATACCCCGATGATACAAAATGACAACCGACAACAAACCACAACAACAAGCGATCGAGAAAACACAAGGACCAACAATAATCCTCGCAGGAGCGGGAACAGGAAAATCACACACACTCAAGAAAAAAGCATATCACCTCATAAACGACCAACAACTCTACAAACCAGAAGAAGTCCTTTGCCTCACATTCTCAAACGAAGCAACCAACTCCCTGCGAAACGGCATGAGAGAAGAACTCCAAACAGAAGAAGATGTTACTGTAAAAACATTTCACGCATTCTGCTCAGACATTCTCAAAGAAAAAGGACATCTTATAGGGATTCAAGAAGAATTTGAACTACTGCTACCTGATGATGCAAAACTCCTTCTCCATAAACAACTAGATATACCTCCTTATTGGGCGAATAGATATGTTAGCACGATATTAAATGCAAAAGACTTTGGATTAACAATAAATGATATTAAAATATATGCCGATAAACTCAAACAAGAATTACTTAAAACCACTTCGGAAGATAACTTTAACAACTACGAGCAAGAAGCAAGAACCTTTCTACAAACATTCTACCTTCTTGATAAAGACGAGAAAAAACAACAAAAAACAAGAAAAAAAGAACTTAAAACCTTTATCGAAGACCACGGAGAATACAACCAATTCAAAGAATTTGTACATGTTTGGGAAAAATACGACTTACTCAAACAAGAAAAGAATTATCTGGATTTCTCAGACCTTAACGAACTGACACTACAACTATTCGACCAATTCGGAAGCGAAGAGTATAGTGAACAGTACAAATACGTCTTCGTAGATGAATTTCAGGATACCAACAAGCTACAGTTCAGACTGCTAGAACACATTGCAGCACACAAGAATATCACGGTAGTAGGAGATCCGAACCAATCGATATACGGATTTAGAGGAGCGTTCAAAGATAGCTTTGAGCACTTCATGAAAATATTTGAAGCTGATAAGAACTGCATCTTCAAACTCAATAAAAGCTACAGGTCAACAAACAAGATACTCAACATCGCATTTGAACTCATCAAAAACAACTATGAAAACAAAGACGAGTGTGTCCACGTCAAAAGTGCAGACGACAAAGATGGAAACTCTGTACGTGTCGTTTCAACCATAAATGCTGAAGAGGAAGCACGGTATATAGCAGACACCGTCCAGCAAAAAATAGATGGAGGAACACCGCTGGAAGAAATCTGCATTCTGCATCGAACCCACAAACAAGCAGAAGCGATAAAAGAAGCCCTTGAATTAAGAGAGATACCTGTGATAACTGCTGGAAAAACTGATTTATTACAACGACCTGAGATAAAAACAGCAACTGCTTATCTGGCAATGCTCTCCAACATTAAAGAACGAAGCGGAACAGGAGAACAAGCATGGTGGTATTTATTCCATTATCACAACCAAATACCTGTACAAGACTCCTTACAACTAGGACGATACCTCAAAAAAGCAAACTATGACACTCCTGTTGAAGATCAGGAAAGCATCGACACACTCCTACTGAATGCAAAAGAACAACTCAACCTCAGCGAACAAACAAACCAAGTAGTGCAACGAATCACAACAACACTTCAACACCTCGTAAACAATAGCAACAAGCCATTACCAGAACTCATACTAGATATCTACGAACTCACTGGACTTAACAGAGCATTCACTTACAAAAGATCAATAGAAAATATAGAATGCATGCTCAATCTCAAAAAATTCTATGAATTAGCAGTAACTTACTACCAACACCATGAACAAAAATTAGAATCTTTTATACAATACATTGAAATGATTGATAATTTGAATGTAGACATTGAAGCATCAAAAATAATGAATATTAATGCAGTCAAACTCATGACAATACACGCATCCAAAGGTCTCGAATTTGATACTGTTATTGTTAGCAATATGGCTCGAGACCGGTTTCCAATAACAAGGACAATAAATGAGCCACTCATACCAAAAGAATTACTGCCGGATTTCAAAGCACAGATACAAACGCTCAAAGAAAAAGGTTGCGATGAAAAAACTATCGAGAAAGAACTCAAAGATTACGATAAAACCATTATGTTATTAGAAGAACGAAGATTATGCTACGTTGCATGGACGAGAGCAAAAAACAATCTTATACTAACCTATGCAAACGACTACAAGGGAGAACCGGATTCAACAAGACAATCAGAATTTCTTGATGAGATAAGATTCAAAGAAAATGAGAATGTGACGGTTACCGAAGATGATGATGAAAAAGACATGCACTTATCCCACCAATCATCCTATGAGAAAGAATTAAGCAATCTCAAAAAGCAAATCGTGCACGCTCTTGACACTGAAAGTCATGAAGAATTACAACAAAGACTGGCAACATATGTCTCGTGTAAACAAAAACAACCACTGCAAGGAGTAAACCCTGAGGAAGTCAAACAAGTCATCGCAAAAAGCAACGGAGAACAATTCATAACATTCGATCCGCAAGCAATAACATTCAGCCCGACAGCAATAAGCACATACAAAGATTGTCCAAAACAATATGAACTTAGCAAAATATACAACATGCCAAAAAGAGGAGATTTTGAATACACTGGAGACGGAAGTACGATAGGATCATTCATACACGAAGTCTGTGAATACGGCGTGAATGAAGGAAAACAAACACTGAATGGGTTTAAAGAAGTAGCGCGAAAACTTCACAAGAAAGAATACCGTAAAATAGATCTTGAAGAAGCAGATATGCTACTAAATGTTTTTTGGGAGAGAAATAAACACAAGATTACAGAACAATCAATAACAGAAATGAAACTCAGTTTCACCATTGAGGGCTTTCAGTTCTTCGGAATCGCAGATAGGGTTGATGTTCTTGACGATGGTAGTGTGGAAGTAATAGATTACAAGACGAACAAAAGAGCAATATCACCTGAAAAACGAGCGTTACAACTAGGATTTTACGCTCTCGCACTTCAAGAGAAAGGGTACACGGTTAAACGGCTCACCCTTGACATGTTAAGACTTGATAAGCCAATAGAAATGGATGTTGATGAAGAAGGAAATGTTACTTCTGCTGTTGGAGGATCAAAAAGATCAAATTTCAATCTTGCTGAACTCAAAAAAACGATTGTCAATTACTGCAAATCTATAGCACATGATTACGAATACGGATTCGAAGTCACAACTGATGAGAATAATTGCAGATTCTGCGGTTATAAATTCTACTGTCCGAAATGGGAAACTAATTAAGACTTTTTTCCCGCCTACTGTGGGTTTGACACTGAAGGGATGGTGTGGATACTGCAAGGACTCTTGCATGAATGTCTTGAACGTGCGTGAGAAGGACATCTTATTCGCGGTCACTATAAAGAGATAAACAGATATAGTGATAACCTTTTTAAATAGTGCTTTTTACAATTCTGACTATGTCGATTTTCAGACCCATTCTAAAGGATAAGGAGTTCGCTTTAGAGAAACGACTCCGTCTTTTTGACACGACAATGGCAGGTGTTGGCTTCATATTAGGAGCAGGTATTTATGTCCTTATTGGTGTTGCAGCATCCAATGCGGGCTCTGCAATGTGGCTCTCTTTTCTTCTTGCAGGACTTGCTGCTCTCGCGTCAGGACTGAGTTATGCAGAATTATCATCGTTATTTCCCGTAGCCGAAAGTGAATATCGTTATTCCACAGAAGGTCTGAATAGAGGGGCTGGTTTTTTCTCGTACATATCGGTTATTTTGGCTCTCACAATTGGTATTGCTGGGGTTTCACTTGGTTTTGCAGGGTATTTTTCAGAGCTTTTCTCAATCGAGAACACCTTCTTAATCGCTTTAGGGGTTGTTATCTTTTTTGCACTTCTCAATTGGTTTAGCACGAAATATTCGGCCAAAGTGAATCTTGTTTGTACGATCGCATCAATTGTGGGTTTGCTTTCAATTGTCGTACTGGCATTTTTTAATACAGGCGTTCATAATCCTTCTTATTTCTCGATGCCGACAGGGTTTTCAGGGATCCTTGGTGGCGCGTCCTTGATCTTTTTTGCCTTTTTAGGTTTTGAAGGGATTGTGAAGATGGCTGATGAGACTAAAAATGCGAGAAAAGTAATTCCTCGAGCAGTGATTCTTTCAATCATAATATCCACGGTCGTTTACGTTGCTGTTGCAATTGCATCAATAAGTGTTCTTCCTTGGGACAAGCTTGCGACTTCGAGCGCTCCTTTGGCTGATGTTGCAGCAGCTGTACTGGGTGATAAAGCATTTGTCTTCCTTTCGATTATTGCATTGCTATCCACTGCAAATACTGTTATTATGGGAATACTATCTTCATCGCGAGGTTTTTACGGTTTTGGACAGATATTCAAACAATTCAAATGGATTTCTAAGATAGGTAAACGAAACACTCCTTTAAGAGCCATCATCCTGACAAGTATCATCGCTATATTATTCTTGTTTTTCAAAGATATTTCTGTCATCGTGGGTTTCACAAACTTTCTCATATTCACAACATTTATCTTGATAAATATCTCTGTTATCAGACTCCGATTCAAAAAACCGAAACTGAAGAGAAAATTCAAAATACCGTTAAGTATAAAGGGCGTTCCTGTTTTTCCGATCATCGGAATTCTCATTTCGTTAGTGCTTATGTTCAATCTTGACACCATCCACATCATTTCAGGTCTTATCGCAAGTGGAGCGATCCTTGTTATATATCGGTTATTTGAAATGAAAGAAAAGAGGTTAACCTATGGATCTAAGAAATAAAGTTGCAATCATCACTGGTGCGGCGAGAGGAATTGGTCGGGCTGTAGCATTTGAATTCGCTAAAGAAGGAGCAAAGCTTGTCATTTCAGATGTTGATATCGATAATTGTGAATTGCTCGGTGATGAACTTGAAGATAAAGGATATGATGTTTTAGTCTTGGAGTGTGATGTTAGTCGTAAGAAAGACGTTGATTCCTTGATAAAAAAAACAATGAAATATTATGAGAGAATAGATGTGCTTGTCAATTGTGCAAGTGATGAAGTAGTCAAACCATTTTTCGAGGTTTCTGAACGCGAATGGAATCACGTTGTTGACACGAATCTAAAAGGAATGTTTTTACTCACTCAAGCAGTCGCTAAAATAATGGCTGTGCAAAAACAAGGAAAAATCGTTTCGATATCCTCTATCGCAGGAGAAGTGGGTCTTACGTATACTGCTCCTTTCTGTGCTTCAAAAGCAGGAATTATCAATCTCACTCGAGAACTCGCTTTAGAATTATCTGAGTATAATATTAATGTTAATGTCATAAGTTCAGGAATCTTGCCGACAAAAATCACAAAAGATATTCTTGAAGATAGGAAGACAAAACAATCTTTGCTTGAAAACATTCCTCTAAAAAAAATTGGAAAGCCCTATGACATTGCAAGATCGGCGGTCTTTTTAGCTTCCGAAAAATCAAAATATGTCACTGGTCATAATCTTGTCGTTGATGGAGGGTGGCTTTGCCATTAATTGAAAATGAAATTACGCGGAAAAATAGCTATTATAACAGGAGCAGGACAAGGTATCGGAAAAGCGACGGCGATAGAATTTATGAGAGAACACGCTAAAGTAATTCTTCTGGATGTTGATGAAGAAAAAACTAAGGATGTTCAAGATCATATTATCAAACGAGGAGGATTTGCTAAGTTCATGAAATGTGATGTGGCAAAAAAAGCTCAAGTGAAGCGTTGCATCAATACTGTTATCAAACAATTTGGCAAAATTGACATCCTTGTCAATTGCGCTGGAGTATTCATCCGAAAACCTTTGGTTGATATGACTGAAAAAGACTGGAATGAAGTTATTCGAATCAACCTTTCTGGAACATTCACTTGTACAAAAGCAGTTGCTTCACACATGATGGATAATCGACGAGGAAAAATAATAATGGTTTCTTCTATCGCGGGAAAAGCAGGGTTGGTCAATACTTCTGCATTTTCTTCAGCAAATGGTGGTATTGTTAATCTTACTAAAGAACTTACTCAAGAGCTTTCACCATATAATATCAACATCAACGCAGTTTCTCCTGGTTTGGTCAACACCACGTTGATAAATGATATGGTTCATAATCTCTCTTCGCAAAAAGAATTACTCAAGAACATTCCAATGGGTTATTTCGGCACACCTGAAGATATTGCAAGTGCTGTTTTGTTCCTCGCCTCAAAAGATTCTGACTTCATCACAGGTCATAACTTAGTTGTTGATGGTGGTTGGAAAACACATTAATATTTTTTATACTTCAAGATTTGTCGAACCTATCGAAGATTTATTAAATATCTTCGTTTTACTTATAGATGGTGTTTATCATGAAAAAACAATACATATTATTATTTTCACTTATTGTCCTGGTAGTGTCACTATCGGCATGCTCGATCTCAGAACTACCTATGGATAATTCTTCAACGACTAGTAATAACCTTACTTCGGGCCAAGACTTTAATTTTTCTTCTCTGGAAAAAGAATGTGAACATAATAATGGAACTTGGCTTTCAGAACACGCTGAATGTGAAGGAATACCTGAGTCAACCTGTCAAGAGATGGGTGGTTATTTTAATGAATGTGCCTCTGCATGTAGACATGATCCTGAAGCAGAATTTTGTACTATGCAATGTGTTATAGTTTGTCAATTTAATGTTTCTGAAACTTCACAAGACCAACCTTCTTCAGGAATCGAAACTCATAATTGTACTCCTCGAGAGCTTGAATCACAAATGTGTACTAGAGAATATGATCCTGTCTGTGGTGATAACAACAAAACATATTCGAATGGTTGTGTGGCTTGTGGTTCTGGAGAAATATCTTCTTGGTCTGAAGGCGAATGCAAATAAAAAATATTTATTACTGTCCAGTGATTAAAAAAACAAAACATTTATATACTAGCTTTCACATAATGTAGTACATGGACTTCGAAAAAACCACTGGTCTCGAGGATTTTCTTAAAAAAACCAATAAGAAGACTGTTTCCTCGTTTAAAAAAGAAACTCGACCCCTCCTAGATGCCTTTGAATGGAAACGAGCTGGAAAATCAGCACTCAAAGGGATTCTTGCGCTTGGAACTTCAAGTCTTTATAATGGTACTCGACTAGTCGCACATAATGTGAGGGGTGCGGGCGCTGCAGGCGAATATATTCACAAACACATTCCCTCTACAAAGAAAAAAATAGGATTTGGAGCATCACTCATCTCTGCAACACTTCTCTCATATGGTCTTTCTCATTTTAATGAACTTACCCAACCAACTCCTTTCCAACAACTTGATTCTCATCTTGAAATAATTGCCTCAACTGACTCTGACAAACGACTGAAAGACGATACCAAAACCTTTGTTGTCAATGACGGTGAAAAAATACACTTTAACATGGAATATGCTAGCAAAACACTCGAGCTAACTGATTCAGTACTTCTTGATTATCAACTAGTCAAAGGACTACAACGCATCGACCTCGGAGAACGAAAGATTCCTGCAAACACTCCAATATATGGTTTTTTCGAACGAAACGACGACTTAGAAAACACTGTTTCAGAAGCTCAAATCAATCCTCTCCTTGAAGGGAGGCCTAATAAGTCATATTCTTTTCTAGTCACTGTCTCAAAAGATGATTCGACACTTGCAAAAACATACCTTGAAAACACTCATCGATATAAATTCTCTTTTCCAGAACAAAACGTCTCAACAACAACGGACAATACCTCAAGCTTACTATCTCGTTGTATTGACTTTGGATCAGAACTATTTGATGTTCACAAGAAACAAGTATTCTACTATAAACAACAATTCACTGATACTGCAATCGACAAATCATCGCTTGAAGTGGCAGATTATTTCCACCCTCACTTTTTTGATGTGCAATCTGGCGATGATGCATATATTCTTATTTCAAGAGGTGCTGATCTTATCGAATCATACGATCAGAAATGCTCTGCGACAAACACTAAACACCTTCCTATGATTTCAATATTTCACAAAGATGCCTTTCTCGATGTTTATGCTAACAAAACAGCATTCGCACAACAACTCGCTGACTACGAAACACAATTTGACCTTGATGGGTTCGCACTTGATATAGAAAGCACTTCACTTAAAAAAGACCACTCTGATAAACTCGTTGAAGTGGTTAAAGAAGTGAACGAACACATTAATGGTGAACTTGTTGTTGCAACATCAGCAAAATACACTGATGAAACGGCTTCATACCCTCACCACGCATTTTATGATATCGGCGAACTAGAACCGCACGTCGATTATGTGCATATGATGGGCTATGATTACAACTACACGCAAGCAGGACCTTCTGTTCGAAACGTTGATGAAATAGTATCTTATTTCAAACAAGAACTAGATGATGATTCGAAATTCGTTTGGCTCAGCCCCGGATATGGTAAATCATTTTACAAATCATCTCATAAACCCCAAGGAACAATAAGTTTTCGAAACCTTGATGTGTTTACCTCTCGAACTGATAAGCCAATGGAATATGTTGGCGAAAAATATCCTTTCGATCTCAAGATTTATTCTTACTTGAAAGACAGAACTCCAGTGGTAGTGTATGCTCAGAATAGAACCACTATCAACAACGTCCGTGATTTCCTCGACTCGCAAGACATAACAAACCATGGATTGTGGAGAACATCTAATATAACTCTTGGAGTGAATGAAGATGCTAAAAAATGGAAATACTCTCTTGAATAGTTTTTTATTTTTTTTTCACTAGTCTGTGTTGTCAAGATATGAGGTGTTATTTATTTCTTTCACTTGAATATATTTTCTCTTATTAATACAACTTATCGATGCATTATCAATACGTAATCGAAACCACCAATTACTGGGTTCACATTTCATTGCTTTTGATAAAAAATAACGAATCAGATTGCCATGTATGAATACAGCAATAGTTCCTTCTTGAGCAATAAGCATTTCATACATGTCATCAGCTCTTTTTCGATCATATTCTTCTCGTGCTTTTGGAGTTCCTTCTCGAGTAGGTCCGCCGACAAGCACACGGTAAATTTCTCTTAGTTTTTTACTAGTAACAACGTCTACTTTATCATTAATAATATGAAGATAAGGTTTGAGGGTTTGCTTTGCTCGAAGCATATCACTTACAAACACCTTATCAATATTTTTTCCCTTCAAATATGTTGCAAGTTGTTTCGCTTGCCGTTCACCTTCAAAAGTAAGTTCCGCATCTTCACTTTCCTTTTCTTTTTGTCCGTGTCTAATAAGAATGAGTTGAACCATGAGTATTCTCAACACTATATAATTTATAAATTATATGTTGATATTATTTACTGAAAGTATTATGCGAAACATATGTTTGTGGCCAATATAACACAAATACTATTATTTTTCTGTTATCACTTAAAAATAAAGAAAAATTTATAAGCTCTGTTCTGTTTTATTACTATATATTATTGTACCAAATAACAGTGCATACTTATTGCATTCGTTTAAAATATTCTAGCTATGACTCTCGAAGAACATATTATTTCGGATGTTGCTGAAAAAAAAGGCAAACTTCATGTACATATTTTCAATCTGGGCAATATTTATTGTGATTGGACACATGAATTTACCACTAGGATCCTTGATAAAAATAAAAAAGAAAAACAACAACTTCTCAATGATCTCGCAATCGATCCAATCCTTTCAAACACAGTATTTTTTGAAAGTGGAATGCTGAGAAAAAAAAATGGAGAGCAAATTTTTGATTCAGTCACACTTCAAGCTTCGCCATCACTCTCAACATATCTTAAAGAAAAATATCCTGATAATAAATATCGTCAATCAAAAAAACAAACAAATAAAAGTATATTTATTACTCAAGGTTATACTGATTTTATGCGAGAACAGTTTGCAAATCCGAGCACAATAGTTACTCTTGACGCCACACTCAACCATTTACTTTCTCATATCAAAACATACAATAACACTCAACAAAACATACAAGAAGATATTGCCAAGATATTTTCTGATAAAAACAAAGGTTATGGAACAACTACTTTTAGACGCCTTGATAAAACATACTTTTCTATTTCTGATGATAAGACTCGAGATAAAACTCTCAAAACTCAAGGATACACTAAACACCTCACTAATACTATTCTTGCCAAAAGAAAAGAGATTAATAACACAAAAAAAACTATCGATGATATCATACAATCAGAACATGATATGAGATTAGAAGTAAATGAAAAATCTCGAAAACTAGAATTACACTTGACTTCAACCAAACGAATAAATCCTCTTCGAAGCATGACATATGATGATGCGATGAAACAAAAATGGTTGTTTTTTGACATTGAAATACCTTTATTCAGACATGAAAATCCTGAAGTTAGTTGGGTAGGTATGAATTATTATGATCGAGGAAAATTACATAAGGAAATGCACACGCTACACGATGTTGGTACAACAGCATTCAAAGGATATCGCATGCACGTTTATCATTCTCAACAAGAACTTATCGATGGAGTTGCACGCTCAATCCAAAATAATAATCCTTACTTTTGTAGTGCATACAATGGAAAATTTGATTTTTTGAAATTGCGAGAAGGAGGTTCCTTTCCAATCGGAGACCAACAATCAACGCCTCTTCAAACAGTTGCAACACCTTTTCTTGAACGAATTGATGTACGAGGTAGAGAAGTCATTGATTTACTACGCTGGGCACAACTCGTTTATGATTTTTTACCAAATAAAAAATTAGAACTTGTTTCTAGAACTGCACTGCCAAAAAAATCATTTGAAAAATCTATCTCTTACGATGAAATGGAAACTTTAGAACTTCAAGCAAAACAGGCAACATCTTTTGAAGAGCAAAAACGAGCATCACGAATAATAGCTGATTATCTTGTTGGTGACGTTGATATTATGCCGGATCTTTTCACCAGCGATGATTTTCAAACAACTCTTAAACATAATACTCGATTAGCGCAAGACTTTAACGTACCTTTATCTTGGTTATTTTATTCGCCGAGAACGTTAAATATTGCACAAAAAAGAGAATATAAAAAACGATTGGGTGTTGATATGGATCAAGTTAAATTCCTTCGATCCGGATCTCGAGAACAACATTCTCAAAACAAACAACTATTTAGGGAGTATTTAACAAAACAAGCAAACATACAATCAAATCCTGGAATATATTCTAATGTTCATTTAGGATACTTAAAATATGGTCATAAATTAAAACATTTTATCTACAAACAATTTCCTCAAGCAAAATATTTATTCAACAAAAAACCAACAGCAAGCTTTGAAAACAATCTCTTTGGAAGATTCGGAAATGCTCTTGCAGATTTTTTAACAGCGGATTTTATCCAACTCAAAACAGATCGCATGAACTTCTCAAAAGAATTATCTGATCGTGGCATTAACAAAGCATCGTTTCTTTCTATACAAGGATTATATCGTTATAATAAGCAACCTCAAAAAGTTCGTTCTTTCATAGATCAACAGTTCTCATCTTTTCAAGATTTTCAAACAATTATTGACAAATGGTATTCTCTCCAAAAACAAGAACGACAATTTAATGCACAATACAGTCCAATTTCAAAATATCATGATCCTCGAGATGTTAAAAGTGCCGATCATTATATTGAACAAATACTTTTAGGAATAAACACTTCGATACAACAATTTGCAAAAGACAATGGAATTTCATTACTTCACCAACAAGGACCTTATATTTATTTTCAAGGAGATGTTTCGCAATCAACAACTCCTCAAGCTTTTATCCAACACATCCCTCGAGCTATTATTTCAAAAGAATTACAACGAACAAAACAAAATAATGAAGGAAAACAACGCATATTTTATAGGGTTGATTCCATATCGAAAGGAATGAAACTTGTTGATCACGCTACTTTTAACCTTGCTCTTTTTGAGAGAAATAGTGTTGGTGCATTTCTAGAGCACTGTCTTGAACGAGATTATGATAAAGCAGTCTCAACATTAGAACTTATGACTTTGAAATTGAACACAAAACAAGTCAACAAAAAAGATTTGGTATGGTATACCACAGGAAAAGATCGATATAGTGCTTTTGAAAAAGGAAAAAAAACATATTTCCATACTCATCTAACGCCTGCCTTAAAAAAAACATTAGACTATGAAAATAAAACTATATTATTTGATGCTTCTCGAGGTCTTGATTACTATGTTGATACAATACATGGAAATGATGAAAAAATATATTTCAAATCTATTAATGATGTCGAACCTGACTTTTCACTTTACAATCAACGTCATAAAAACAGAGTGCTTTCTTGGGCGTATCATTTAATTGGTCCAACTGTTTTAGAACTGTTTAATGATGGTGTTCCAACATTATTTTCGCAATTTGATTCTTTTCAAGCAACAAAAAATCTTCAGGATAAAGAATTTTAAATTATTTTAAGCTATATTATCTAAACACTTCTTCAATCGTTTCTGAAAAAATCCTGTAAATTCTTCGATTAGAAAATGGTTTCATCTTTTCTTTAATACTTCTATAATACCATTCCTTTTCTTCCTTACTCGCATTAAAATGAGACCAGATATCTTTTTCACCGCCGAGAATATCATCATGTAAACTCATTAAATTAGACAATTTATCGGCGAGAAACACGAGCAATTCACGATCACTTGCAGAAGATAACAAGTTTATAGAGTGTGTTTTTCGATCTTTCCAGGTTCGTCTTTGATTGTCGACAGTACTATCATAGGTATTTCCTGGTTCCGTACAAAAATTGACAAGTGAATATACCTCTTCTCCAAATTCAGTCTTTAGTTCTTGTGCAGAATAAGTTGTTTCTTCAAGCGTATCGTGAAGTAAACCTGCGCAGATCATATTCTCATCATCAGTCTCATACATTAAATGTTTCATAACATCAAGAATATGTACAAAGTAAGGAATCTTGCGGACTTTCCTGAACTGTCCATGGTGACATTCATAAGCTCTCATCATAGCTTGTTCGATTTTATTAATCGGTACAGTCATATTGTTTTTTCAGAATTAATTTGTTTAAATATATTTCTATGTTTTAGGGTCTATAAATAGTGTTTTTTTGATCACCAATATATGGTTCTGCCTGTCCATGTTCCATTGTAAACAAACAATTTTGACTCCAAATTTCAGTATTAAGATTTTTGCTGACAAAATTAACTAATCTATCAGAAATGTGTTTTTTACTGTTATACATCTCTTTGACTTTGGATGCGTCTTGAGAAGGGTTATTCATCGTCATGTACGCAACACCATCTTCTTCACCGAAACCGGCATCTTGAAGAACTCTTGCAATACCTGATTTTCCAAGTGCTAAAAAACCTCGTTTTTCATAAGGTAGTGTCGCTTGTGCTGCGATGGTTTCCTCTACAACAACATTACAACCATCTTCTTCAGTAGTTACCAAAATAGCATCTCCTTCGCGTTGGAAGTCGAAATTCTTCGGAGGCATAACACCCTGAGGTAATCTGATAATTGGCTTATCCTCGTGGTATGATTCATTGATATTATCTATTTTATTTTGACAAGCGGTTTCAAGCTGTTGATATGCGTCAATAGTTTTTCTACTTGGTTGTGTCGCCTGATATAATCTAATCGGAGTATCTTTTGCTAATTCTTCAACAACTTGAAGTTTGTATGGAATTCCTTTAGTATAATCAAAGCGTTCAAGACCAACAAGAACCATTTTTTCTTGCGCCTTATCTTTTGTAATGAGTTCTTCAAGAGTGCTGTCTTCGACTGGAATATCAAGAGAATTATTCCCTGCACTTTTAGCGATTTTATCAAATGGAACTCCAATAGTATATGCTGTAAGTAACGTCTCACCCATAGGATGGTGTATTGTTTTTGAACCATAAGGACCTGA
>JBNJGO010000023.1:0-14324 GCA_051819745.1 Nanobdellota archaeon
AAAGTTCATGTATGACTCTTCAAAAAATCGTTTAAGAATCATTTCATCTCCAGTGTTTTCAGGTTTAACCCATGACCAAGTCCCTATTTCCATTAGAGTATATCCTCGTTCTCTGATACGTTTTTTTACCGCGTTTTCAATAGAAGATGTGTGCGGTACTTGTATAAGTTTGGCATTACCAAAATTATGATTTCCTTTTTCAGGGGTAAGAATCTCACTTCCAGGTGGTAGTTTAAGTTTTCCGTAGACAAAAGTGTCTTGTGGGCTGATGTTGATGATACGGTCGATGATTGTTTTTGCAGGTACAAGAATAGCATATTTTCGTCCACTAAAATCACCGTAACT
The DNA here is from genome assembly GCA_051819745.1 of Nanobdellota archaeon. Taxonomy (GTDB): domain Archaea; phylum Nanobdellota; class Nanobdellia; order Woesearchaeales; family SKGA01; genus SKGA01. Next base: position 346 of record JBNJGO010000023.1, read on the forward strand.
ATGAGATGTAACTGGCCCATTCAATGCAAAATGAATTGTCGGTCGAGGAAATTCAATCTCAATTTTATGTTCTTTTAAGAGTTTGTGCTTGTAGTTAGAGGTTGGTTTTATGATGCCTTCTTCTGGAAATGTATTTGTAAGGTGTACTGCTATTATTTGTTCTGCTTGAATATCCTTACGTAACTGGCGTTGTTGTTTGAGCATATGATCAATGAAGGCTACTTTGTGTTTATGTCGTTTGTATTGTTCTCCTAATTTATCTTTTATTTCTGCTAAATCGTGCTTGTTATATCTTTTTTGAATTCTTTTCTGTTCTTTTTTATCAAAAGCTACAAGAGTGGATGCTTTTTTTCGTATATATTTGGCTTCCTCGTACACTCGGTTGCTTAATTCGTTACATTTAATTAGTGCACTTTGCTCTTTTTTAAGATTCTTTTCAATAAGTGAAAATATATCTATTATCAGTGTAATGTACTTTTGTGTTGTGCGTCTTTTTTGTTTATGTTCTAATAAAGGTATTTGCTTGATATTTTTTATTTCGTCTTTTTGAAAATGTATAACATTGTATACAATTTTTGTCAATTTAAGCAATTCAATAATGAGGTTATGTTCTTGTTCAAGTAATTTAGTGAAAAATTGTTTTTCATGATTGTCATGGATTTTTATGAGGTTTTGTTGTTGGAGCGACTCAAGTAATTTTTTGGAATCTTCAGAACTAGAGATGTTAGGTTCCAGTATTCGTATAGAAAACTGAAGTGTGGCTGTAAATTTGTTGATAATGGTTTCGATTTCTTTTTGATGGTGTTTATATTGTTTTTTTATTGTTTTTCTTTTAAGAATACGGGTTGTTTGATTGTTTCGGGTTGTTTGATCGAGCTTGTGAAGTTTTTGTTTGAATGTTTCTATAAGGCGGTATTTTTCTTCGTTTCTGTTCTGAAGTTTTTTAAATCCTTTTTTAAGAATTTTGAGTTGCTTGAAGAGGGTTTCCTCATTTTTTTGTATAATCTCTTCAGCTTCAAGCACATCCATGTTGTTATCCATTTTTATATAATTTTAAATTATTCAATTTATAAATTTATGTTTTTTTATTTGTTTTAGGCTCTGCAATACCTCGCTTTAGCGTCTGTTTTGACTGGAGGATACGCGAACGAACTCTTTAGAGTTCGCAAGAACAGTCTTAAGATTTTTCTTCTCGTTCTTTCAAATCTTCTTTGTACAGCGTCTACTTGTGAAAATTTATTCCTTTGGATGATGGGTTGCTTTTTTTATTGTTATTATAATTTTTGTTCTTTGAATTGTCCTTCATATTTTGCTTTTCCTTTACATTTCTGTAATATTAGGTGGCATACTTTAATTCCTGGTATTAATCGTATTGGTTCTGGTCCTGCATTATATATTTCAAGTACTTGTTGGTTTGAAATTCCTGGAGCAATAAATGGTGCTGTGATGTGGCTCATTAATCCTATTCGGGCAAATTTTGATCTTGATTGTAAGAATCCGCTAATGTTGTTTGGCAATGTTATTTTTTCTTTTGTTATTCCCATGACTAATTCATTTTGTTTTAGAACATATCCTTTGCTTATATCGACGATTTTAGTGTACTTTTTGTAATCAATATTTTCTTTGATATTGATAGGTTGTTTTTGTTTAACAAATACTCTTAATTTATTATCTAATGTTAAATCAATAGATGCAGGTCCTATTGCTGATTCTTCGTATGGTTCGAGTATTATTTTGTTTTTTGAAATTTGTTTTATAATTTCTTTTTTTGTTAATATCATATGCTTATTATTTCCTACTATCTTTTTTAAATATATTTATTTAGTTTTTTTATTATTCACTCCTTTTAGGGGTGGATTGCTTTTTTATTAGTTTGCTTTTTTCCTTGTTAGTAGATACAGTGAATGTATCTGAATAAAAACAAAAAAAGGTGAATGAAATGACAAGGTTGAAAACAAAATTTGGTGGCGTTCAGCGAACGTATGAAGATGGAAAATTGAAGATGGTCGACACTACAGGTTCGAGTTCCGATCATTCTTCAAGTGGTTTGAAAGGAACTCTTGCAGTTACCGATGATCGTCTTGATAAGCTCATTGATCGGATGGTATTGCTTGATGATGGTCTTTCTGACGATGAGTTTGCATCACTTAGGTCGGAGTTCGTATCTACTTATGGTGATGGTGCTTATCAAATCAGGCATTCGGTGAGCCCAGACTATATTGATACTTTGAAATCCGAAGCAGATAGTGTTCATACGTTGAAAACGGATACTTCTGTTTACACTGTTCTTGAAAAGGATTTTGCAGGATATGTTTTGCAATCTGGTAAATAGTTGTTTCCAAGTAGTATATTTTTTTTATTATTTTTTTTGTTTTTTACTAAATAGCAAGTGCTTACAAAGTATTACAATACAATAAAAAAAGGTGAATAACAATGAAAACTGACAGAATACATGGAATATATGGAATGATCGATGTTGAAATGCAGTACGGGTTAGGTTCGTCTCCAATCAGCGATGGATATGCCGGAAAACTTGCTGAGCAGGAGAAAATAATGAGAATGGTTGAAGAATACGAGCGTGAAACATTTCAGACTGACCAACAAACCTCTCCGATAACTATGACTGAAATGGGAAAAGGTCGTGTTGAAATCACATCATGCGATCCTATTTCGGGTCGACAAACCGACTCAGAAATTATCCAGGTTGGTAAACGGACATTAGGAGATATTTTGAGAGAATCTCGATAAACCTTAACTAAAAAATAGGTATGAGTAAGAAAAATGGAAAGCGAAGAGTCAAAACTTGAAAAATCTGTAAGTGGCAAGAAGGCTTTTAATCCTTTAAAAAAAATGGCTAAAAAATATATTTTACCTGTTGCAACTGTTGCTAGTATGACTTTAAGTGGTTGCATGTGTCCGAATAATAAGCCAGTGTATATTCCAGAGGAAATGGGATGTGAAAAGGTAATAACAGACGCGCCAAGTGAGACGAAGGACGAAAAAAGCTCCAAAGAACACACCTTGGAACTTTTAAAGAATTATGACTGGATTGTTGATAGTGAAACAATCGGAAACGAATCAGAAATTAAAGAAAAAGCAAGAACACTCTCCCTTTACACACATGATCCTCATTATAAGGAAGCCATAAAAAAATACACTGTGTGTATTGATAAAAAAGTGTTTGAAACTTCAGATCTTACCTACATAGCATCACATCTAAGAAAATGTGAAGGCTCTCCTGATTGGAATGAAAAATCCGCAACTTGGAGCAAAGAATTAAACAACTTATACAAAACAGTATATTACTCTTTGATGTGGGATCCGGGAAAATCAGAGTTAGAAAAAGCACTTGCTGAACAAGGTATTGAAGAAGTGAAAGTGGAAAAAGAAACTCACCCTGAAGGAAAAGCAGGAGCATACCTTGGTGTAGGTTTAAAGGCAATAGGATTGCTTATGATTGGAGGAGGGATAGCGGCTTTTTTCTCAGGAGAGGATGGAATAGATGTAGCTGGATTTTTGGTACCTAATTCAATCTTCCCTTTAATGTTAGGGGCCTATGTCCATGGAGCAACTCAACAAAGTGCTAAAGAAGCATTGGATTTTGAGCTATCCCATCTAGAAAGAACAACTCTTGAAGACACAAGCAAACCGTCAGGTATCCAAACATATGTAAATGAGGGGCAAAAAACTTCACAAGAACAAGATTCTGTTATACAAGTGTCTCAAGATTTAGGATACGTCCTCGATGATAGCACAAAAACAGCATATGTTGTTCCTTTTAAAAAATAATTTTTTCTCTTTTTTTTAATTCTCTTTAAAGATAGTGGTTGTTGTTTTGATAATGTCTTTTACTTCTTCAATCGCTTTTTCTACATTGTCATTGACAACCTTATAATCGAAATACTCTGCCTGTTCCAGTTCTTGTCTTGCATTCTGGATTCGGCGTTTAATTGTTTCTTCATCATCTGTTTTTCGCTTTCGAAGTCGTCTTTCAAGCTCTTCCATACTTGGTGGTTTGATGAATATGAGAACACAATCATTGCCAAAAGCTTTCTTGAGTTGGAACGCTCCCTGAACATCCCAATCTTTAATTAATTTTTTTCCTTGATTAAGATTTTCTTCGACAGTTTTTCTGCTAGTCCCATACAAATTATCGTGGACTTCAGCCCATTCGATGAATATATCTTGTTCGATCATTTCTTTAAAGTGTTCTCGAGAAATAAAGTGATATGTCTTACCGTTCACTTCCCCTGATCTTGGCTGTCTTGTCGTATATGTTGTAGGGCGCTCGAGCTCAGGCATTTGCGCTCTAACTTCACTCAATACAGTGTCTTTACCAGCACCTGAAGGCGCACTTATTATAATTAGTTTTCCTTGATTCATTTTATGTTATATTCTTTTTTTTGCTTGTTTATATTGTTTATTGTATTATTTTCATACACTTTTATAAATCTTAGCTTGTATGTGGTTGATATAATGCATGTCAAACGTCTAATAATTTCAAAAGATAAATTTGTCAGACCCATATTGGATCTCAATCGCTCAGTTCACCTCGCGGATGGAACTTTACACTTAGAAAATCTAGCTTCAGCAAATCATTGGGGTGTTGTCTGGACATCAACTGGAGAGCCAAAACTACTAGCTCCAGCTACCTTCAAGGATTCGTATGATAAGATGAAACGAACTGCAGCGACCATTATCCCAAAAGATATCGGTTTTATTATTGCAGAAACAGGACTTACAAAAGAGTCGGTCGTTATTGACGCTGGAGGTGGAAGTGGGGCGGTCACCACACAACTAGCTGCACTTTGCAAAAGAGTATACAGTTATGATATCAATGAAAACCATCTTAAGACAATCCGAGAAAATTGTAAACGAATGGACCTTGACAATGTCATTATCAAAGCAGAAAACCTCTTAACAGCACAACCACCGGAACAAGCAGATGTTCTCGTTCTTGATATGCCAGACCCTTCAAAAGCCCTTCTTTTTGCAAAAAAAGCCCTCAAACAATCAGGATTTGTGGTAGCATATACTCCACACATCTCTCAAGCACAACAGTTTGCACATTCTTTAGATGATGATTTTAAACTCGTCACTGTTATTGAAATCATGCAGAGACGATGGGATGTTTCAGATGATAAACTCAGACCAAAACATAACATGTTAGGTCATACTGCATTTTTAACTGTCGCACGCCTATTTAAATGGTGATATATTATATTAGTTTTATATTGCTTTATTTTCGCAAACTATAAAAACGTGTGATTCTTTCTTTCACTAGTATTGAAAGATTTCAAGGGTGTAATTATGCAAGCATATATTTTGATAAACACTGAAAAAGGAAAAGAACAAGAAATTTATGACACTCTTCTTGATGTAGAAGAAATTTCTGGGATGAACCTTATATTTGGAGAATGGGATATTATCCTCAAAGTTAAACTAGAAAATTCTGAAGCGCTAGGAACATTTATTCTTGATAATATCCGTCCGCTTGAAGGGGTTACTCTGACAAGCACTTTAATAGTGGCAAGATAATATTTTTCTTTCTTTTGTTTTACTTTTAGCCTAGAGAACGCTCTTATTTTATGCTGGGATCCTATTTTATAAGAAAAAATAAAAAAACAAAACATTGAAATTAAAAAAAAGAAATTATGTATTCATCATTCTTGATCGTTTCTTTCTTTTCGCTCAAGAACAATTTCGATAGTTGAGACATGAACTTCTTTTCCTTCTTTATTCTTGAACTCTTCAGAATCAATACTAATATCTTTAATTTGAATCTGATCTTTTAAAAATCTCTTGAGAGCAATTTCTGAAACGTCAACCGCTCTACTGATGAATTTTCCTCTTGCTTTAACCAATACTTCTTGAGCTCCTTTAGTTGTGAATTGGATGACAACGCCTGTTACATAATTCATGAATGGCTTTGTACCGATAAAAATAGAATTATCTTTTTCCATATAGCATCACTTCCTTTACTTGCTTGAGATTTAAGAATATTCGATTTGTTCTTTCATATCTCGAATTTTCATACGGGTAATATACCCTGCAATCACATTTCTCAGTTTCTTTGAAGCTCCTTTTTCAACTTCTTTAAGTACTGCTTTATTTTCTGAAAAGTGTGAAGTGAATCGCTCTTTATACTTTTCATATACTTCGTTGGTTAACGCTTTAATTAATTTTGTTTTTATTCGTCCCATGTTATCACTTATGATAGGGAGTGGCTTTTGTATTTATAAAAATAGCGATTTTAAGGTGCTGTTCAGAATGCTAATTCGCATTCATTTTTGCAATACGATTTTTACCAATTCTTTCCAAAATCTCTTAAAACGAGGTTTACTTTCACTTGTTGAGTATATTTGTGTTTGCTTTTTTTCTTTATATTTTCTTTATATATTATTATGTTCTTTTCTGGACAAGATCGATTTTAAAAACAAAAATACTGTTTTTAAGGTTATTTATAGTGTAATTGTGCTATTCTAATACATTTATTTAATAAACATTAACTTTTTAAATACTTAATTATCCATTTTCTATCTTCAGTTTTAATTTCAATATTGCTGTTGGGTAGACTTAAATGACAGAAAAATATGAAGATGAAGATATAAAACGATTTTCATTCAAGGTGAAAAAATTACTTTCTCATTATGAAGGTAAACACCTCATGCAGATTCTTAAAGAGGAGACAAACATAAAAGATGAATTTTGTTCTCTTCTAGATTTACCTAATAATAAACTCGAAGAATATGTCGACAAGGCCCTTGATCAAGGTTAATTTGCTATTTTTTCCCTTTTTCTTTCCAAACCATCTTCCTATAACTCATTCTCTTTTTTGTCTTTTGCTCCGAAGTAACTTATGATATGTTATTCCAAAGCGATGGGCTTCATCTCTTGCTTGAATGAGTGTTTTTATCATCAAAGTATTCTTATCAAATCGTTTTGCAACCACTTCTTTCGGAAAATAAATTTCTTCGTATTTTTTTGCAATTCCAATTAATGGGATGGAAACACCTAGCTTATGGAGTGCTTTCATCGCAAAATCAACTTGAATTCGTCCACCATCAATGAGAATGAGATCCGGAAATTCTTTTTTTTCGTCTAATAATCGCTTATATCGTCTCCGCACGACTTCTTCGATAGCCCTAAAATCATCAATTCCATCAACTGTCCTAATCTTAAATTTTCGATATTTTTCTTTAACTGGTTTTCCATCTTCGAAATAACTCATTGCGCCAACCATTTCAGACCCTGATAAATGAGATATATCAAAACACTCAATTGTTCTTACAGGTGTTTCCAAAGAAAGATGTTGTTGAATATCATTTGCGAGAGTTATTGCATTACTGAATTTACTTGAAAGATTTTGTTTTGCCATATCCAATAATTCTTTTTTCAATCCTTTTTGAGGTATAGTTATTGTTATCTTTCGTTTTGCTTTTTCTGATAGGTACTCTTTGATGGATTCATCTTGTAATGGTTGGGGTATGATTATCTCTGAGGGGAGAGGGGTGTTTTCATAATATCTTTTAATAAATTCATCAAGAACATCCTCTTCTCCTGCAATTGTAAATTCTTGTCGCTGTTCGAGAATTCCATTACGAAATGAAAAAACGATAAGATATGTTTTACTAATGGTATCGTTTGAATCAACAAAAGTATAGTATGAAATCACATCTTGCTCTTCTAGACGATTATTTTCAACAAGAATCCTCTTTTGAAGATATTCTAAAGCAGAAATCTGTTCTTTCCGTTCCTTTGCTTTTTCATATTCTTGCTTTGAAGAAAAAGCATACATTTCTCGCTCCAAAATTTTAATTAAAGACTTATTATTGCCTCGTAAATACGAACGAACCTTATCAACATACTGATTATATTTTTTTTCTGATTGATACTTGACACAGGGGGCTCTACAGGTCTCAATGTGATAACGCAAACAAGGTTTTTTCGGAAATGTCTTACATGATCTGATAAAAAAACGTTTCTGTAATGTTTCGATCAATGTTCGTCTGAGCTGTCCGCTTGTAAAAGGTCCAAAATACTCTCCTGGAATAGATTTAGTTCTTGCAGTGAGTAAACGAGGAAATATTTCATCGGTCAAGACAATCCAGGCATATCTCAACGAATATTTTAACTCGATATTGTATTGGGGAGTGTGTTTTTTGATAAGATTAGACTCTAATAATAACGCCTCAACTTCATTTTTTGTTATGATGTGCTCGATTGAATGAATATGCTCTACCAAATGTGTGGTTTTAGAATCAATATGTTTTTTTGTAAAATAACTACTCACTCTTTTTCTAAGATTTTTTGCTTTTCCAATGTAAATAATTTTATCAGCAGTATCTTTAAAAAAATAACATCCTGGCTTTTGAGGCAATTGCAACGGGTCTGGTGAAACCATAGCTATATGTATGAGACTCTTATTTTAAAAATGTAGTGAATGATGAATCAATATGCTGTGAAACTACTCTTATTATGTGATTTTCCCTGAGAGTGCGCTCTTTTTGGATAAAGTCATATTAATGGCTCTGTCATCTCTCAAACACCTTTGTTGAGGTGTTTTTCATTCACAATTCATGGCGAAAGTTGTTTTTTATATTGTTGGTTATACATTTTTATTCCTTTTGGAATGAGGCCATATTAACACAACTTTTATAAATAGAATGTTATTTCTGTGAGTTCTATGGTAGACAGAATCGGTGGGTTTAGACGAAAAACTCGACAAAAATTCCGTAAAAACATCCGAGAGCGGGGAAAACTCAGTCAGCGAAAGTTTTTCCAAACGTTTGAAGGTGGTGACAAAGTACTATTACATGCCGATCCAGCATATCAACGAGGCATGTATTTTCCTCGATTCCATGGAAAAGTTGGAATTATCGGTGATAAAGTAGGTGCTTGTTACGAAGTCAAAATTAAAGATTTCTCGAAAGAGAAAACTGTCATCGTCCATCCAGTTCATCTAGAAAAAACAACTGTTTGATTCGAGACAATATATCCTAAGGTGTTTACATATGACAAAACCAACTGTTATTGAGAAGAAACCTCTTTCTATCGCGGAAGTAAAAACAATCATTAGCTCCGTTCAAAAACGTGACGGCGAACTTTCTTTCCGTGCAGGAAAAACAAAAGAACACGTTGACTTGGTTTCAGCTCTACCAAAAACAAAAAGTAAACAGTTGGCAAAAGCAATTAGTGATTTGGAAATACCTCGACTCAAGGATCATCAAATTCTTAAGATAGTTGATTTGCATCCTCAAAATGAAGAACAACTTCATGTTTTCCTCAGTGGATTTAATATCACTGTCTCAAAAGAAAATCTCAAGAAGATAATGAGTGTAGTATCTGATTATCCTCCCGCAGTTTAATTCTTTGCTATTTACAAAGCACTTGTTTGAAATAGAAAGATTTTTAAGTCTTTTAATCGCAAGTGGTTTTTAGGGGTTGTATCTATGAATAACAATAACAATACTGAAATTAAACGAGAAGAACATGCTGTAGTGCTTGACTTCCTCAAAAACGGTTATGTGTCTGACACCAGACCTAGTCATAAGAAATCATCTGTAGCTCAAGCTATTGGCAAGAATAATTTGGCTCTTCTTGAATTAGTACCTCGAAAAGATGTGTTCCTACAGCCTTATGAAGAAGTTTATGTTGGAGATGGAAAAAGAGAGAAAATCCATCATGTAATAGGTAAAATTCCTTTGAACAAACTCACTGCAACTGCACGTTCTGAATTAGATCACATTCTCATGCAAATTGTCAAAGAACGAGAGGATATTTTTATTCGTTTCTTTAATAAAAGCAGACCTTTGAGCACAAGAATGCATTCGTTAGAATTGCTTCCTGGCTTAGGTAAAAAACATATGTGGGAGGTTGTTGAAGAACGAAGAGGAGAACCTTTCACTAGTTTTGAAGATTTGAAATCCCGTGTGAAAGCAATTTCTAATCCTGAGAAACTTGTTGCTAAACGGATTATAAAAGAACTTGAAGGTAATGAAAAACACAATCTTTTCGTAAAATAATTTTTATTTTTTTATCTTTTTTCTAATCAACCGTTTTCATAAAATGCTATTTTCACTTGGTCCTATATATATTACATTGGTTTGCAATACAACTGCTTTTTACTCATTAGAAGATGTTTTATTTTAAATAAAGAAAAAAATAAAAAGAAATAACTATGTTTTAGCTTATTCCTTGAATTTGTTGTCAAAAGAACCCTTGTTAACTTCAAGTATAACTTCCTCTGACTTCTTTCCATCAACAGTGATTCCCATGCTTCGGCAACTTCCAATAATCTCTTTTGATTTTTGCTTAGTGTCAACGCCTAAAAGATTATCTGACTTCATCCTTACAATTTTGAGAATTTGATCGAATGAAATATTTCCTGCTGTTTCAGTTCCGGGAGTTTGAGCTGCTTTTTTCAAACCTGCTTCTTGCTTGATAAGTGCTGAAGCTGGAGGTGTACCGACTTTTATAGTATACTCTTTTGAATCAGTATCAACTGTTACTGTTACTGGAACTTGCATTCCAGCAAAATCTGCGGTTTTTTTATTGATATCTCCCACGACTTGTCCGATATTAACTCCCATCGGACCTAAAGCAGGACCTAAAGGTGGTGCTGCAGTTGCTTTTCCACCCGTAATCAAAACTTCAATATTTTCTTTTGCCATTTTTTTTCAACTCCCATACTTATTGTATGTTGGATGCCTTCATTTCATTGTTCTTGAAATAATGAACAATCTACTTTGAAAGCGACCAGTTAATTCAAGAAAAATAGGGTTTCTTTTATAAGCTTTGCGAGAAGCAGAGTACTATGTTTTCAAGGTGGACTTTGGAAATATGTTAGCTTCCCAAACATTATTTTTTTATTGTGTATTTATCGTTTTGCAATTCTTGTTGTGGCTTGAATGTGTCGGATTGTTTTTGTTTGGTCTTAAGTTCTGCTGGTTTGATATTGTTATATGAATCGCTCATCATTTTATTTTCCAAGGTTGTTTCTTTATTATTTTGGAGCGGAGTGGTTGTATTATACGTATCAACTTTTGAAGCTAATGTCGAATCATATTTAGATTCTATTTCTTCCTCTCGCTTAGAAATAACATCTTGGAGGAGCGAATATGTTTGTGAAATATTTTCCTGGATTGGTGTTGAAAAATCATACGTTTGTGTTGTTCTAATAGCATCCGAAATCTCAAAGAATTTGTACGCGTCATCGGGAGTCCACTCTTCCTTTTTTTGTAGCAAATACAATTCTTGTCTTGTAGAATAACTCGTTGCTGTCGTAAGACGCTGTGCGGTTATTGGTGTATAATTATCTGGTAATTCTGTTATTGTTTCATCTTCATTCTCATTTCTTGACTCTTCGCTCTTTCTGATAAATTCTTCAAGCGCAACCCTTTGTTTTTCAATGTTTTCTCTTTCATTTTCAAGTTGCTCTTGTTGTTTTTGTTCAATATCATCCCCTGCTTCTTCGATAAGATTTCGAATGGTTTCTAATTCAGCCAATAATCGTTTAATCTCCTTTTCGTGTTCTCGAAGTTTGAATTTCAATTCGTTTTCTGCCTTTTTGAACAGATTGAATCGAAGTCGAGGATCAGTCTTTTCTGGCTTCATTGATTCTTGGGACATATATATTATAAAATTGATATTGCTTAAAAATGTTTTGTTATTTGATTTGAGCTTAGATGCATGGTCTTTAAAAGCAAACATTTATAATCTCATTTTATTGTGTTGCTATTGTTATGAGGTTGTTTATAGCGATTGACTTATCAGATTATACTAATAAATTCTCGACAGTCCAACATCGTTCGCTTCCTTCGGATTTAACGTTATCTTCATCGTTTCATTTAACTTTGATTTTTTTAGGTTCGGTTTCTGAAAAACAACTTCCAATAATTATTGAATCTCTTCATAAAGTGCGTTCTAAGCCATTCACACTATTATTTGATCACATAGATACTTTTTCTATTCATCGAAAAAAAGAATTATTTTGGATGGGGGTTTCACAACCAGAATTAGTTATTCAATTACGACGTAAATTACTTCATCATCTAGTTCCTTTTTGTGCAAAATCTCCGCGACGGTTCATTCCTCATGTAACTCTTGCTAAACGAAAATCTCGTCCAGGAGTTTCTTTTCATGCAAAACGTACTCTTGTTCCTTCTTTTCAAGCAAACATTTCTTCTTTTGTATTGGTACAAAGTACGCCCAGCGCTGAAGGTTATCGTTATACAGTCATTTCACGATTCAAATTGTGATTTTCTTTTTTTGTGTTATTTATTTGTGAAATTGAAATGTTTAGTAAGATCAACCTCTTCTTGTAATTTTTTATCTTTTTCATTCATGCGAGAAGATGGTTTTTCTTCTTTTTCTTCTCTTTCACTAGCGTTCTCGCTTTTTTCTTGAAATTGTTCTTGACTTACATTGTTGTTTTGTTGTGTTGTTTGTTCTTTGGGCCAACCGCTTTGGGAAATTCCTTTCGCGCTATACTCTTCAGGGGATTTTTTATTCTCTGGATTTGACTTTGCATTTTGTATGGCTTGATCAAGCAAACTTCCTGAAACAAAAGAGTTTTGAGGTTTTTCCTCATCCGGATTATTGTTTGTTATTTGATTCTCCTTGTTGCTTTTATTATTTTCGAACAGGTTGTTGTTTTCAATATTGTTGTTTTCAGCACTATTTGATTCTATGTTATGTTCATCAGGTTCATTAACTGTTGTTTTTTGCTCAAAGGATTGTTGTTTTGTTTCATTTGTTTGTCTATTCAATGCTTTTTCATATTCGTTATGTTTAACGTTTTCGACATTGCTTTTGTTATTATATTGTTTTTCACTCTCTACGTTTTTATGTTCTTGTTGTTGTCTAAATCCTGGAGTATCAAAATCAACTTGTATGTTGACAGGATTATCTAATAATGCTTTCTTCCTGAATTCTTCAGCGTATTGTTTTTTCTTTTCGCTAGACATATCTTGTGGTGGTTGTCTTTGTTGGAGGTCTATTTTTTCTTGGCTTTTTTTCCCAACTTCTTGCTGGTTTGCGCGTTCTCTTCTTCGTTTTCCATAATCAACAACCATGCTTGAATTATTTTCTTGCTGGTGATCATCTATTTTTTTTGACGTATCTTGCATGCTTTCAGCCATTATTTTTGCTTCGGTTTCGCTTCCAACAAGTCCTGATTGAAATAATGTCTTTGCTAATGTAGTAATATCTTTTCTGCCCATACTTTCAACTCATAAATATTTTTTTTGTTTTTGTATCTTGGTTTAGTAAAAAGTATATTCTTATAGGTTTTAATCTTTTTTAAAGGTTTGTTTTTTAGATGTGTATTCCTTATTGAGGGAAATATTTATATATTAGTTTTTACTCCAAAGTAACAACTAAATTTTATTGTGCTTATAATATTCGTATTATTTAAAAAACAACTTAAAAAAATGGAGGCCTCTTACTATGAAAAAACCTGATATCAAAAAATTAACACCTGCTTTTGCTAAATTATTTGCTGTCTCAGCATTGCTTATCGCGGGTTCCTATTCTTCTAACGCGCAAAATAATCCTAATATGTCTTCACAACGAGGTCCTGTGACTGTTCAAACAATGGAGAATAATAATTTTCTCCCGCCAGATGACAGTCTAATAAATGTATCTTCAGGAATATATACTATTAATGGTCATGATTTTGAAACGAATGATTCTACAACTGCAATTTTTGAAAATACCGCACAATCAAGATCTCTTGATTATGTTGTAATAGGCAACCAAGACCTTGATACAACAAGCGGACAATCCTCTTCGCTAGGTGCATCCAACGCTTATTTTTCACTTGATGATTATGCAACAGATGCTCAAGCACACGATAATATATCTTCGACACTTGATGATATGTACACATCAACATATCATTTTGCAATTGAAGCGCCAGAAGGATCTCAAGCAGTAGTACGTTCAACAGAAACAAACAATCCTATTGCATCAACAAC
>JBNJGO010000024.1:0-8628 GCA_051819745.1 Nanobdellota archaeon
TGTTGTTTCTACTGTTAGATTCACTTCTTCTTCATCAAGATTAACTTGATTTCCTGCCCTATCAGTAATTACCATTGACAACTTATATCTTGAGGAACTATCAAGACCGTTGATTTGACGAGTATGATTATCGCTAAAGGTTTCAAAAGTCACGTAGTTATCTTTATTCGTAGAGTTAAAAAGCAACGTGGCATTCACTGGTTCTGAAGTTTCCAAGGTTACGATTGCACTGTTTGAAGTTTCATTAGTTGAGTGTATCATAGACAGTGTTGGAAGCGTGCGATCATAGAACACTGTTCTTGTTGGTGAGGTTATAGTGTTTGAAAGCTCATCACTACACGTCACGTTCCACAAGTATCCTTCACTTCGTTCTGAAAAGGATTTAATTATTGAAGTATTACTTAGCGAAACTGATTCGGTTGTACCATTAAATGTTATGGAACATTCCTTAACACCAGAAAGTTCGTCAACAGCAGTGAAGTTAAACGTTACATTAATCCCGTCAGTGTTTTTCCTTTCTTCAGGATTGTGCATTGTTATGTCTGGGGCTGTCGCGTCTTTGAAGAAGGAATACCACCCTATAATTAGTTCGTTTCCAATTTCATCTTGACAGTTTGCTTGCCAGCTATAATTTCCGTCCGAGAGGTTTGTTGTTGGATTAAAGCTTTCCTCTGGTTGGAACGAGTGGTTGGTAAGAACCACATCTCCAGTGTTATTTTTGAGTGTTAATTTACACGTAACATTAGAGTATTCGTCAGTCACATTAATAGTCATGTTTCCTGTCGTGTAGTTTCCATCTTGAGGATAGGTTGTGTTCATATCAACTTCTGGACTGACATTATCCATTGTTATGATGAATGTTTTGTCAATCGTATTTCCTACAGTGTCATTTGCGATAAGTTGAATATCATTTTCACCATAGTCGAGTTGTGATGTTGATATGTTGTATTGTGTTTTGTTTGTTAGATGTGTTGTTGTTGCGTTGAGTGAATTATTATTTTCAACACTATCAACGTCACTAGTTTCGTCTTCAATGATGAATGTGATTGTTTCATTATCAGAAACAGTTGTTGGTGTTGTTAAATTTATTTTTGGAGGTTGTCTGTCGATAAGAATTTGATTTGTTGAATTAGACATAGTATATCGTTGTGCCTGATCAGAACAGTTTATTGTCCATGAGTAATAGCCGTCAGGTATTGAAGATACATCCATAGCATGGACATATGATCCTTGTGAATCAACAATTCTCGTATCGTTTGTTGAATTGTTTTCGTTGTAAAGTTCAAGCATACAAGTGACGTTCGCGCCAAAACGATTTGTAGCGTTAAAGGAATCATCATTAATATCTAGAGTAAAATCAAGAGTATCTGTCGTTGTTACATTTGGAACGACTGTAGAAATAGTTGGAGCGAATTCATCTAAGAACACTTTTCCTGAAATGATTTTTGTGTTATTTGCTTTGTCAAAAATATCCACTCTATAGCCCAGATAATCATTTGTAGAGTTCATGTGCAAATCAAAGAGAAAACTTGAATTGTAGAATGTTTTATCAACACCTAAATTAATATCATCATCTAATGGTTCTCCATCATTGTCATATTCATGATATGCTGTACTGCGATCATATCCGGATTCATCATCATATATTCCTGAAACATTGAGAGTGTAAGTATAATCTCCTTTCTTGACAATATCATATTGTGATCCTCCAACATATGAAATAGCATCCGTTCGTGGAGCTATATTATCATTAAGAACAGTGTAGGTAAGAGGTGTTTGCACGATATCATTTTCAGAGTCCTTTGTTTCTATATTAAGAGTATAGTTTGTATCGCTATCGACTTCTTGTGCTGTTGTGGATAGTGAGAACAGAAGGGCGTTGAATAGTTCGTCTTGTTGTACGCGAAGAGTGTCACCAGTCCAAAGAGCAGAATGATTATTTTCAATATAGGATGTCCAATTTCCAGTTATTAATTCTCCTGCTTCATTGAGAACGAGACCTTCAGATGCTTCTGCTCGTATGGTAACAACTGAATTGTTTGAAATAGCTCCAATCCAAAACGAGAACATTCCTTCTTCGACTTGATCTGAGAATTCGTATATTACTGGTTGTCCATCAAGCCAGCTTGTTGTTCGATCGTGTTGTGCGTCAACCACAGCAACACCGGACAAGAGACCTATCAAAATAAAAAGACCTACTACTAATTGTTTTGTATTACCCATATAAACACCCTACTATATTAATATACTAATTTCCTACACAAGGATATTTATATACTTATCCCTTTTTCATAAATAGTGTTTAAAAAAGTGAATAAAACATTTGTTTCTAACCACACCATCACAAGATTTAAATAGTAGTTTTGAATTATAATTCAATATGCCTCGTCCAAGAAAACGAATACAAATACATCGCGAGTGGAAAACAACATATTTCAAACCACAAGGAATTGCACTTCGAGACCTTGAAGAAGTACAAGTTGAAAGCGAAGAAATAGAAGCGATACGACTCGCGTCAAAAAAAGGATTAACACAGCAAGAAGCAGCAATTAGTATGAACATTCCTCAAGCGACATTTAACAGAATCTTGAGACGAGCAGAAGAAAAGATTGCCGATGCACTCACAGCGGGAAAAGCAATCCGAATACGACAACAAGAAATAGAAGGTGATACTATGCCAAATGAAGATGGAACTGGACCTGACCGAAAAGGTCCGATGACTGGAAGAGGTCTTGGAAAATGCAGTGATCAAAAAGAACAACAAGATATTCCTCTACGGCGAGGACGACGACAAGGACGAAGAGGACGATTTCAAAGAAAAGAAATGCGAAGAAGATACAAAGAGTGATACGATGGTAAAAACAATCCTTGTCATGAGTGGAAAAGGCGGTGTTGGAAAAACAACCGTTTCAGCATTTTTGGCTCAAGGTCTTGCTCAAATAGGAGAGAAAACAGGAGTGTTGGATGTTGATGTTCACGGGCCAGATACAGCTCGATTGTTTGGTGTGTCCGAGCAAAAACTTAGAACAGAACATAATAAAATAAAACCAGTAACCGTTTCAAGAAACATCTCTCTTGTTTCAATCTCATTCATGACAGATAAAGAAGAATCTATTGTTTGGCGAGGCCCCATGAAACACAACCTCATCAAGCAATTCACACAAGATATTGCATGGGACGATATTACATACAAGGTTATTGATTTTCCACCAGGAACGGGCGATGAGTGCATAAGCACAGCACAGTTGTTAAAAGATAAGATTAGTGGAGTTATTATTGTTTCAACACCCCAACAAGTATCGATCGATGATTCGTTAAGGGCGATTAATTTTGCAAAGAAGATGAAACTACCTATCATAGGTCTTGTGGAGAATATGAGTGGAGAGATCTTCGGCCAAGACACCCTAAAATCAGTCGCGCTTGAAAAAAATATTCCTTTTCTAGCAAGCATTCCTCTTGATAAAAGAATAATTTCTTGGTCAACACAACAATCAACTAAAGAAAGCAATGAATTTATACATAACATAAGCAACGAATTAGCTCAAAAAACAATAAAAAACCTAAAATAACTACTAAACAATAATAACATTTATATATTACGTTGTATTTTCTGTTGTTATGGGACGAAATATATTTGATACAAGTCATTTCCAACTATTTGATGAAGTGAATAATGTTAGAGGAGACCCCCATAAATTATTTGTTGAAAGTGAATTGACAAATATTATACTGGTAGAGTCAGTTTCTGAACACATCAGACCTATTCTTGAAAACCTTGAAACACCCCTCCCACAATATATTAATCGAGTTGTAAATAGCATCATGCAAAATTCTGATAAAAAAACACAACTTAAAGAATTAGAACGAGAATTTGATAAAAGGTATGATGAATATTACAACGAAGCAAACAATATGATGGGGGAAAAAGAACAAGAAATACTACGTTCATACTCTACAGGTAAAAAGCAAAAATTACAATACGAATTAGATTCTTTGATTAGAAGCCAAGAATTGTTTAACAGCCGCTATAAAAAACAAAAACAATCATTCGATGCAAAATTTCCAGAACTTTCAAAGAGCATAAATAAAATAGATTTGGCTAAGATAAAAGAAAAAGAGTACAAAAATTACACTCATCATCACAAAAAAAACAATATTCTTCGTGTTAACGCAATAGAAAGAATATCTTCATTTTATAACCTATAAGGCAGTCCCAAAAAATAATAAAATTGTATAACCAACAAGATAAAAAAAATAAAAAAATCACATTTGAAATAATGATGAATGAGCAAGACTTTTTGTCCATTCTTTAAAATGCTTACCTGTTTTTATAGCAAGAGTGAGGGCAGACAAACCAACACCTGCTGCAGTAAGATAAAATTTTGCAGTGCCAGTATGGTCGAACACACTAGTAAATTGACCAACTATTGTAAAGAACAAACCCGCCATTGTAATTGAAAAAAAAGTATACGTTGCTTCTTTGTAAGTGAGTAATGCTGTCCTGTTAAGACCCACTGTTGTTGAAGCAATATGTTCTTTAGATAATTCCTTGTCCATCTTTTTAGTTGATTTGGTTTTTTTTGCTGTTTTCTTAAGTAATGGACTGTTTTCTCTCAAAAGAGAATGTAAATATTCAGCATTAGAATCTACAGAGACTTTTTGTGAAATAATATCTTTTTCTTTTGCCAACAAGGACTCATAGGTATCAAACGAGAAGGAATCTTTTTTTGCAAGTTCATGAGCCTGTTTTTCATACACCTCAATAAAATTAGAAATTCGTTCTTTATGACGTGCACCGAGATGAACAATAGCAACAAATTCTTTTTCAAGAAGATTTCGTTCTTTTTTGAGTTTTTGCCTATCTTCCGAGCTCATACCTTTAGAATGTAAACGTTGATTCTCATGATCGAACGTTTGAAAAATAGTTTGTTTTCGGGATTCGAAAAATTCAATACTTTTTTCGAATTTATTCAAATAAAAAATCAGCGATTCTTTATCATTTTTCGAACCTAGAATGTCGTGGAGTTCTTTAACTTCTTTGGAGAAAGACTTACCTTTATCATGATATTTTTGGATTTTTTTATCAAGAGAATGTTTTTTTGAAAGTAATTTTTTCATTTCCTTAGAACGTTTATTCATAACGTGTTGAAAGGTTGTAAAATATTTTAACATTGATACCATAATGAGCCACCTAAACACTATACTATATGGGGTGATTTAAAAAGATTACTATTTGA
Organism: Nanobdellota archaeon; assembly: GCA_051819745.1. Lineage (GTDB taxonomy): Archaea > Nanobdellota > Nanobdellia > Woesearchaeales > SKGA01 > SKGA01. The sequence goes on from JBNJGO010000024.1 coordinate 5,238, forward strand.
ATACTAAAACCCATTTACAAACTGTTTAGAACTATTTCATAAGACTTATAAATCTAAAGAAAGTAAGAGTACTTGAATTCTAGAGTAATAAAGGTGATATATATGAATGAAAATGAACAACAGTTACCACTATTAGGAGATCAGTTTCCCGAACTGAATGTAATGACTACACACGGTAAAATGTCTATCCCAAAGGATTTTAACGGTTCATGGTTTGTACTATTCAGCCACCCTGCAGATTTTACGCCAGTGTGTACGACTGAATTTGTAGCATTTCAAAAGCGAAAAGAAGAATTCGATAAGCTTAACACCAAGCTCATCGGACTTTCCATCGATCAGGTCTTTTCCCATATTAAATGGACTGAGTGGATTAGAGAAAACATGGATACTGAAATAGAGTTCCCGATCATTGCCGATCATGGAGCTGTAGCTAAACAATTAGGTATGGTTCATCCAGGTAAAGGATCCAATACTGTTCGAGCAGTGTTTATAGTTGATTCTAAAGGAGTGCTAAGAACAATGCTTTATTACCCTCAAGAAGCAGGTCGTAATGTTGATGAGATTGTTCGTGTTGTCAAAGCGCTTCAAGCAAGTGATGAAAAGGGCGTTGCGATGCCTGCAAACTGGCCTAATAACGATATGATTGAAGATGAAGGAATCATCCCTCCACCAACAAACGTCGAAGATGCAAAAAAACGACTTGAAGATTCGAGTTTAACATGTAAGGATTGGTGGTTCTGCCATAAGAAAATCAACTGAGTAAGTTTGCTTTTTCTTTTCTTTTTTTTAATTTTTTTATAATATCTGGTTTCTATATATAAATCTCGAGTGCGATCTCATAGACGAAATCACCAAACACTGAAACTAATTGCCCTTGCCAGAGCAGGAAGTAGTCTCTCGTCCAGAGCTTCTTGCTGCCCTTGCCAAGTTCACTATTCATAGGGTTTGTGTTCTTATCATTTCTTTATTAACTTTTTTGTATTGTTGATATAGGGAGTTGGTGGTTCATTTCCAATACACCTTGTTTGCCAGTATCAGCATGGGAAGATATGATTCGGCGACGTTTTCCGTGTAGTTGTGTTTCGGGTTTACGATCGTTTCCCCTAGCTTCGCTTGCTTATAGTTTTCAGGAAGCTGATTCGGTAATTGTCTGTTTACATACGTCAAACCCATTGGATTTACCATTTATTCTATCACCCGTGTCATTATATATCGTATTGTGCAACGCTTGTATTGAGTTGATGATTCACCCGTATAAACGTTGTTCGTTTTGGAAATTCTTTTAACTTTCTCGCCCCAATATAAGTCGCTGCACTTCGCAAAGACCCTAAAATATCAAGTAAGAAAGGATTAATATTTCCTTTATAAGGTATTTTTGATGTTCGACCTTCACTTGCCCGGTGTTTTTCTACTTTACCATAAAATTTTTCAAGTGCAGTGTTTGATGACGAGCCGTAGTGCAGTTTATATTTTTGACCCTTTTGTTCAATAAGATCCCCACCTGATTGTTCATAACCCGCAAATATTGTTCCTGCCATTGTAAAATCCGCCCCTGCACCGAATGCTTTTGCAAAATCAGCCGGACAAACAATACCTCCATCAGCAATAATTTTTCCACAACCATTCCCTTGTGAAATTCCGTGTGCAGCATCAGCAGATTCTATTGTCGCGCTTAATTGAGGATATCCCACACCTGCTTTTTGTCGCGTTAAACATGCTGCCCCAGGACCAATCCCTATTTTTACAATATCTGCACCGTTGATAAGCAGTTGTTCGACCATTTCATTTGTCACTACATTTCCTGCGATAATAATGTGGTCTGGACAAAGAGTTCTCACTTGTTGTACAGCTTCAACGAATCGTTCTAAATATCCGTTTGGCACATCTAAGCAGATGAAATCAAAGTATTTTTGGAGCCCTTTCTCAAAAACAGCATCTAGCTTTTTAAAGTCTTCATCACGAATCCCCATTGTATAAACAATAAATTCTGGTTTGTTAAATCGAGGTAATTCCCTCTCTAATTCTTCAACAGTATAATATTTATGAAGGGTTGTTATCATCTTATAATTTGAAAATATTTCTGCTATCTCGAATGTTCCTGTTGTTGCCATGTTCGCAGTCATTATAGGAATTCCAGTCCATGTTTTTGTGCTGTGTAAAAACCTAAATGTCCGCTCAAGAGTTACATCTTTTCGACTGGTTAGTGTGCTTCGTTTCGGCCTAATAAGCACATCAGAATAATCTAGTTTAACTTCGGTTTCAATTCTCATAGTATTTCATTGGATTTCAAACACCCCAGTATAAAAACCTTTCTCAAAAGAGAACAAATCAACAACAAACCCAGAAAAACTTGTTTTTCGCTGATTTGGAAGCGACTTTTACATGCAACGCCAATTTAAAAAAATACAACTAACTACTGTCGGCGACTAAAGAAATCAATATTTTGTCAATAAATAAACATCCCATGAAAAATCAAGAGCCGATAATTTCTTTGAAAGAGGTTTATTTTCAACAACTGAGTTAGAACCATCAAAATCATATAAAAAATATTTTCCAACCATATAAAATTTAGTTCCTTCAGGAAATTTGTCAAAAAAATCTTCAAATTCAGGAATTTTAGCCACGGACAACGATGAATAATTAATAAACTTATTTTTAGACCTGCTTTGATGATTAGATCTATCAAAATAATAATCAAAAATATTTGATAAATACACTTTATTAAAAGCAGAATAATTAATTTCAAAATCCAAATAAACTTTGTTTAACGAACTAAAACTTAATTCTTGTTCTAAATTAATTAAATCTCCTCGAAGAATATCTAATTGATCTAAATTTTTAAGTAAACGATATTGTTTCATTTGAGCAAAATAATCATCTCGAATTTTTTTATTTGTATAATTTGAGGAATTAAAAGTAGAACAAATAAAATTTGCAAAAACACCATTTCTTAATGCTTGAATCCGCCGATTACCATAATCAATTTGAGATTGACAACAATCAACTGCTGTAACAAAAGCACCTTTTTCAATAAACATAAATGGAACATCAAACGAACCTGCAACCGAAAGAATAGAATCATTAGTATCAGGAGATAAACCCAAATTTATTGCTTCGAGATTTTCATTTGTTTGTTTCCAACGAACCATACAAAAAGAAAAAAAAACAGTTTTACGTATAAACTTTTCGATAGCAACGATGAATTAATTATGTTAAACTAGAACAAACCACTATAATTAAGTGCAAGAGGTTTGAAATTCATCCTGAATTTCGAACAACAGAGAAATCTGCAAAGATTTCAACCATACTTTGTTCACTAGATTAAGAAATTCATATATTAATAGAAAAAAGTGCGGGAGGTTTGATGCTGCGCAAGAAGCATCGAACGACA
>JBNJGO010000024.1:8728-14061 GCA_051819745.1 Nanobdellota archaeon
CGGCGGAGCGACCGGACTTCTTTCTACCTAACAAGAATTCATAATAAATAATAGAAAGAAGTGCGGGAGCGGAGATTTGAACTCCGGACTTCCACGATGCACCACATGTTGATTAATCATCGAACAATACTGTTCTCATCGCTCAACATTGTTTATGAGCGTGGCGATCTAACCAGGCTGAACTACTCCCGCAAAAAGATTTACTGCTCAGCTAGTACATGCGTATTTTCACACCTTTTATAAATATTACGTCAAAAACAACTATAGATTGTTTATAATTTTTTCAGCGTAGAGAACACGATCTTCTTCTGAAACCTCATGTTCTTTCCAGAGTTTCAAGCCATCATTCTCGAATCTTGGCAGGAGATGTATGTGAGTGTGAAATATTTGTTGTCCTGCAGTCGATCCTGTATTTACAGCCACATTAAATCCTTGCGCCCCTAATCCTTTCATTTGTGCAGACCCTATTTGATCTATTAGCTTGAGGAGTTTTACACCTAGTTCGGGTTTCATCTTTGTGATATTCTCAGAGTGTTCTTTCGGGATGAGCAAAGTATGTCCTTTCACCGATTGAAACAGAGATTGTATCGCTATAAAATCGTCATCTTCATATATTTTTGTCGAGGGCGCATCTCCACGTATTATCTTGCAAAAAAGGCAGTTTTCGGTCATTGTGAGAAGTATAATGATGTGGACTTTTATATGTCCTTCGATAACAACACTATAAAAACGGTTCTGTCCTAAAAGGAATTATTTTTACGCCAAAAAACACAATATTTATAAATAATTTATTTCTTCACTACTTGGAGATAAAAATGGAATTCAATCAAAAAAAATCAAATCAATATACTAGCATGATAAAAGACTATGCACTGCCAGACCACATAGATATTTATTCTCAATTAGGAAATCAGATACAAAACATATATGGTGAGAAACAAACCCTCGGAGCTATCGAACAATTTTCTGTCAACCACACCGAACCTGTAGAATATACTACAAGCGTTAAAGAACGACAATCAAAACCCCGAGGTCAAGCATTGGAAATGTATGATTTCTAAACACTCTTACTAACTTTTATAAACTAATTTTTCTTTCTTTTCACCACAATGTCTTCAATTGAAACTACAATTTTCAAACTCGCATTAGAAAATGCTTTAAAATTCAAAGGAAAAGCGAATCCTAAAGCCCTTATAGGTCATGTTATCAAAGAACATCCTGAGGTCAAGAAAGATATGAAATCAACAATGCAAACCATCAATAAGATAGTTGATGATGTTAATGCTCTTGATACAGATACTCAAAAGCAAAAACTATTCGAGCTCGATCCTGAATTTAATAAGAAAAAGCAAGAAGAAAAGCAACAGCGTAGAGAACAACGTCGTGAACTTCCCGAGTTAAACAATGCTATACAAGGCGCTGTGACGACACGAATTCCTCCTGAGCCTTCAAAATATAATCATCTTGGCCATGCGATGAGTTTTCTCCTTAATTATCTTTATGGTAAAAAATACGAAGGTAAAGTCATTCTTCGATTTGATGATACCAACCCTGAAAAGTCAGCTCAAGAGTATGTTGATGCAGTATTTGAAGATGTTGTTGATTTTTTACAATTACAACCGGATGAGATCGTGTTTGCAAGCCATCATATGGACAAATATATCTCTTTCGCACAGCAGTTGATTGAAGAGGGTAAGGCATATGTGTGTTCTTGCGATAGACCTACAATTTCTCAATTACGAAAGGAAAAGAAAGCATGTTCTCATCGAGATCAATCTATCGAGGAAACAAAGCAATTATGGAATGAAATGAAAAATGGATCGTGTAAAGAAGGAAGTCGTGCACTCCGTCTTAAGATCGATATGACTCATAAGAATGCTGTGATGCGAGATCCAGTTATTTATCGAGTATCATACAAACCGCATTATAAGAAAGGAACGCGCTATCCTGTTTGGCCGATGTATGATTTTGAATGTGCTATCGAAGAAGGATTGTGCGGAGTAACTCACGTGCTTCGAAGTAATGAGTTCGATCAACGTATAGAATTACAAAACCATATTGCTCGTTTATTTGGATTTCCTGAAGTAACATACACTCATTATGGACGATATAATATTACTGGAGCAACCACTCAAGGTCGTGAAATAAGAAGTCTTATTGAAACAGGAAAATTTCTTGGCTGGCACGATCCTAGACTTGTAACGATTAGAGCTCTTAGGAAAAGAGGAATTATACGAGAATCATTTATCGAACTTGCAAAACAAATTGGATTGTCAAAAACACAGACCAATCTTGATTTTGGCGTTATCGCTTCAATTAACAGGCAATTGCTTGATAAGAAAGCAGAAAGATATTTTTGCATCCGAAATCCAGTCACCATAACAGTTTCAAATATTCCATCGTCAATAACATCATTTTCTCTTAAGAAACACCCTTCAGACGATTCAAAACATCGAGAGCTAAAAGCGACCAGAGAATATAGTATTGAACGAGAAGATTTTGAGCGTATTTCAAATGGAAGTATCGTTCGTTTTATGGACAGTATGAACGTACGGCGAGTCGAAAACAATAAGTTTGAATTTGTTAGTCAAGATGTTGAATCGTATAAAGAAAGCGAGAATACTGCAGGGTTAATCCATTTCATTCCTTGTTCGGGAAAAGAGATTCGAGCGAAACTAGTTTTGGAAAATGCTCAAACGACAACTATTACTTGTGAGTCTTCAATCGAGAATATTGCCGTTGGCGAGATTATTCAGTTTGAACGATTCGCTTTTTGCAGATTAGATCATATTGAGGAGGATGGAACTAAAGTATTTTGGTTCGGACACGAATAAAATAACAATCATTTATCTTCAAGACGAGCCGAAGTTATAATATAATTTCCATTTTCCGGACCCGACATTATCGAATCTGCAGATTCTATAAGTATTCGTTTTGAGAATAATGGACAGTCTGTAACAACAGTTTCTGCTTCTCCACCTTCAAAAGCTACTTGCATGCCATGAGTTTGTTGTAAGGATAACAAGTCCTTAATGGCATTTTCATCAAGTATTCTTCCAAGCCATGTTTTGTCAAAACCATATGCAGCTATACTCGAGAGAATAACAGTAAAATTGTCTTTGACGAGTCGTTTGATGAGATCTTCTTGACTCATTTGCCATAAAGGATTGAGAACTTCTAGACCGTGTCGTTTGCATATTTCTTGGATTCGCGATGCTTGATAGTTTGAAGCGAGAGCTCCAGTGACAATAGCAGTAATACCGTATTTTTGTTGAGCAGAACATATTGCATTTTCCAAGTCAACAAGTTCTTCTTCTTTTTTTCCAAGAGTAGAATATTTGATATAAGGAATCTCCATCGCTTTTGCTTGAAGTTCTGTTAAGTGAATGTTTGGAGTGTGAAACATATAGCTTTCTGTGTTTTCACTTATCATTGATATAGCACACGTTAAAGTATGCTCTTTAGAAACAAGATATGCTGCGTAAAGAGAATCTTTTCCACCACTAAGTAATATTCCGACTTTCATAAACACAACAACTGACGTTTGCTATAAAAATATTACGATAGTAATAGATGTTTGTAATCAACACAACATAATATTAAAAAATAAAAAATCGAGAGGCAAATACATCGCCTCCCGAAAAGGTGTGTTGTGAGGTATAGGGTGTTTAGGGTATGAAAATAATTTAGGAAAAATATCCTTGAAGAAATCCCGCTTCAGAGGATTCAAGAGCATCATCATCAAGGAGCGTATCAACATAATTTGTCGATCTGATATCTTCACCAGATGAATCATCATTCATTTCGTCATATAGCAATTGTTTGTTCATAGTATCACCCTCTTGATTGTATATAATGGGTTAATTCAGATATTTTTAAATGATAGTAAGAGAACTTACAGAAGCAATATACATAAAGTTTAAAAAAAGAACCACATTACAGTAACATATAATGGATTTTTTTGGATGCTCAGGACCAAGTTGGTTTTCAATTATTGAAATAATCATACAATTACTGTTTGTCACAGTTACATTTCTAATAGCGAGCACATCGTATCGGATTTACCGTATTTGCAAACAGAAAACAACCCTATTATACGGTCTCGGATTTTTAGGAGTTGGTATTGGGTATCTCATGCAAGCAGTATTGCATTTATTTCTTCTGATAAATATTTCTAGCAAAGATATTCTTTCGCTCGCACCTATCGAGGCAGCAAAAAATAGTGCCATTCAGTTAAGCACCATACCGACAGTTTTAGGAATGACAGCAACCACTATAGGTTTAGCATTAATTGCTTTTGTCGCCCTCAAACAAAAAGACAGTAAAGTTCTTGGGATTTTTATTATTTTAGGACTTATTGGTATAACAACACCATTGTACCACATAATATATCCTCTTATCGCAAGCGTATTTTTAGGTTTTATAACATTACAATACTATAAACTCCACGAACAACGAAAAACAACCCAATCAATGATAGTATACTCTGGATTTGGATTTATCCTTCTTGGCATGTTACTCCACACATTAGCAAAATATTCAAGTGCATTCTATATTTCAGGACACATTGTCGCACTAGCAGGATTTGTATTATTATTGTGGAGTCTAATTAAGGTCGTGAAAAAAAGATGAGTAAAAAACGTGGTCGATTGGAAATAATCCGAGACATTTTAAGTTCCGTGCGAGATAAAGGAGGATCGATAAAACCAACACATCTCCTGTACAAATCAAATCTCTCCCATCAAATGATGAAAGGATATCTTGAAGAACTCAAGCATAAACAATTCATCGAAGAAGAACTTCACGGCAAGAAAAAACCATCTAAAAAATATGTTCTCACTCAAAAAGGCTACGAATACCTTGCAGAGTATAGGAAAGTAGCTAGTTTTGTAGAATCATTCGGTTTAGACGAAGAGTAAAAACGTTTTTCTAATAAAGAAACTAATCAAAATCGAAAATATTCCGAACAAAATATAGTGTAAACATATTAAAAATAACAAATTATTTTATTCTATGATAAATAATCTAAATAAAGAACATAACCTTCGAGGATACGCTTTCGAATATATCTCAAGAGTGCTTGTGAGAAGGCAACGAGAGAACAATTTCATATTCTTAGTGAACAGATACGATTCGCTGGACGAGATTGCAAGAAAGTATCGATTGACATTTAACGACAAAGAACAAGCAGAGTGGGTTTCAGAACGTTGGGGAAAAGGAGATTTGATCGAATTTGTCTGCAACAATAAGGAAGAGCGAGAAGTTGAAAAGATAATCATTTATGAAGTGAAAACGAAAAGACATGGAGTGAAAAGAAGATATTTTGAAGTATG
>JBNJGO010000025.1:0-13919 GCA_051819745.1 Nanobdellota archaeon
GCATATGGGACGACGATAAAAGACCCGTCGTCGAGAAGGGAATCGAGTTGGCGTTGCGTATCACTATCCACTCTTTCTCGAATGTCTTGCGTTTTTGAAAATGCATTGCTAAACATCGAAATACCAAAGCCAAGAATGACCAGCCCTAATATGATAATAACGAGCATGTTGATTGAAAGTTGGAATCCTTTTTTTGAAGAAATCATTGTATCAACCATATAATTATCGCTAGCCAGAGCATTATGTTACAGTTACTGTCGTTTGAGAAGTCGCGACAGCAGTATCATCACAAAGGACACTAAAATTACATCTGTAAAGACCTGGCGCTCCCGAAAAAGTGAATGTACCATAAATATTTTCTGAAGTGCCGATTTTGATAGGAATAAGCGATACTGTTTGGTTCACAGACAATTCTTGACATGATACATCAAGACGAGCACCTTTTGATTCGCAAGCTTCGCTTTCAGGACCCGCATTTTCTGGATTGTACAAGCTCACACCAAGAACGATGGGTTCTCCGGAAACTACTTCTGGATCTATAATTGGAGTGAAAGGAGTTGTTTCCTCTGCCTGTTCGACAGTATTATTTGCCACTTCAGATAATTCTTCAACACGGGAGTTTTCAGACCCTCCAGTAAAAACAAATGCAAGAATTACCGCGAGGATTACAAGAACAATACCCCCAACGACAAGCTTGTGTTCAGTATCTACGTCCACTATACCACTCACCTATTTTCTTTTTAGTATGTGAACTTCCTTGATAAGAATCCACGCAAATACGAGTAGTATGATAAGACCTATAGTCATGACAAAATAACCAACAATCATTTCAGCCCCTATTGCAAGAAGAGCAATTCCTAAAGCGGTGAGAAGAACACCAAGAAGAGCGAACTTATCCATGATCATTTTCATCATCTGGAATTCTTCATCTTTTGTCAATCGAATTTTTTTTTGCACCATATCAATCACCTTTTGAGATTTGATCTACGAAGTTACTTTGATAAATGCAGATTCTGATTCTGCTAATACCATCTCATCATCGTCATTATCATCATCTTCACAGAAAATTTGGACTTTACAAGGATAACTTTTCGCCGGTGCTTCAGTAATAAAAATACCACCTACTTTCTTTCCTTCACCTTGTTCAACATTTACATCGAGAACAGTGGGTGTTTCAGTCCAATTCAGACCACCACTACAAGTTATATTCAATCTGGCCCCATCAGAACAGCCAGGAGTATCTTTGTTATAGAAACCGACAGCGACAGTATTCTCTTTGTTTCGTTTGATTTCAAGACCGTTGATATTTGTTATTGGTTTGTCTGCAGTTGCTTGTTCAGTGAGATCCATCGATTCTAGTGAACCCATTAGTTTGTCTTTTCCTGAGCCAAGAACTCCTCTGATAAGTCCCAATCCGAGACCGAGAACCGCCATTGCCATAACAAGAATAACAATCGCGTTAATAGAAAGTTGCATTGAAGCGCTTCTGCTTCGCTTTTTGTAAGGACCAAATAGTTTTGTCATAATTCACACCTCTTTAGACGCGGATAAAAAAATAAACCCTTTTTGTTGTAGTATCACAACACAGTATAAAACACGTTCATTCATTTATATATCTTTCGTAAAAAAAGACCTTTTTATAAGAAAATATCTTTTCATACTACATAAAATAGCGATACTAATAGCGTGAGAATAACATTAATAACAATAAAAAAAAAGAGAAAATGAAATATTAATGGCTTTTGGCAATGTAAACCACATGATGTGCTTTTTTTCCACATACAGGACAGTCACAAAAAACATCTTCATCTTTTCCAAACCATTCACCACGAACTTCAGCACCAACATCTTTTTCAATAACTTCGGCACAAGATTCACCATCTTTTTCAGTCGAGCAAAAGGAAGTTCGGACCATTTTTCCTTGATCAATATGCATCCGTATTTCAGCAAGAGTCTGTGCAGTCTCGAGTTTTGTGTCAAATACATCGTCTGCTTTCCTAACAAGGTTGGAAGTGAATGTTGTTTGGATAGTGGCAAGAAATTCATTGAGTTCCGATCGAGGTACTACTTCTTTTGATCCTGTATCTCGTCGAAAGACCATCACACTGTTTTGTTCTATATCTCGAGGACCTAATTCTAGACGAACAGGAACTCCTTTGAGTTCCCAGTGATTGAATTTGAATCCCGGACTAACATCTCTTCGTTCATCGACGAGCACAGAATAACCTTCCTGCTCCAATTCATTCTTAAGAGTATGGACGTTTTCGAGAACAGTTTCTTCCTTATTTTTCTTAAGTATAGGTACTATGACAATATGATGAGGAGCTACATCCCAAGGAAGAACGAGTCCTTTGTCATCACCATGGAAAGTGATAAGAGCACCATAATTTCTTGAATGACAAGGACCGTAACAAGTTATCCAGCCAAGTTGCTCTTGTTCTTTATCATCTTTGAAGGTTACATCAAATGGTTTGCTGAAATTTTGTCCAATAAGGTGTGTTGAAGGTAATTGCAATACTTTTCCGCTTGGAAGAAGAACATCCGCCGCGAAGGTATTTACTGCTCCAGGAAATTTATCCCATTGGGGTCTTTTGAAGAAAATATGCGGTAAAGCCATCTTTTTATGAAGAAGATCTTCAGTTATTTGCATATCTTCGTGAACTTGACGTGTAGCATCTTTTTCAGTTGCAAAAACATTATGTGCTTCAGTCCAATGAAGTTCCCTCGTTCTCATGAATGGACGAGTCATTTTTGTTTCGTGTCTGAATACACTGACTGATTGGTATCTTTTTAGAGGAAGATCCTTATAGCTTCGAATCCATTTTCCATACATATCATACAGCGCAGTTTCAGATGTTGGTCTGAGAGCATAGCGCGTATCAAATGTTTTATCCCCTGCTCCAGTCACCCAAAACACTTCTGGTGTGAAACCTTCGACATGTTCTGCTTCTTTGTGAAAATTTTCTTCTGGTATGAGAAGAGGCATGATAAGAGGTTCGTGTTGTGTTGATTCGAGTTTGTCTTCCCACATGCGAGTTATTTTTCTAATACTGCGTACGGCCCAGGGCATGTAGACGGGAAATCCTTTAAGATTATATCTTGTGTCAGCAAGATCTGCTTTCTTCATAAGTTCGGTGAACCATTCACTGAAGTTCTCGTCTTTTTCTACCGTCAATTTTGCTCCGGTTTCTTTTTTTGCCATGAGTATCACTCGAATATTAACAAGAGCCGTATTATAAATATTGCTATTATTGAAATTATGCTGTTTTAGTAATCTTTATGTCGTATGAATTCTTCAACCCACTCTCGCTCATCACCAATAGTTGTTGGCTGGCCATGACCGGGGTAAACCATCGTATCGTCAGGAAGTTCAAGGAGTTTTTTAAGTGATTGTTTCATTGCTAAAGAATCTGATCCAGGAAGGTCGGTTCGACCGCACGTTCCTTTAAATAAAGTGTCTCCTGAAAAAAGCAGTCGTTCTTTTTCGTTGTATAAGCTAATTCCACCTTGAGAATGTCCTGGAGTGTGAATAACAACAAATGTTGTCGAACCTATCGTTATTGTTGAATTGAAAGGATGTATTGACGAAGGTAGTGTAATTTCATAGTCTGCAAATCGTTGCTCGAGAAGAGATGATGTTTCAAGAGAATCAATGTCTTTTTGATGTAAATAGCAATTCACAAAAAAATGACACGCACCCATTATATGGTCAAAATGATTGTGAGTGAGAAGTATCGCATTACAATTACCAGTGCAAAGTTTTTTCAGGTGTTGTAATTCATTTTCGTTTGCAGTTCCAGGATCGATGATAGCACAATCAGCCGTATCTTGAGAACAAAGAACATAAGCGTTAGTCCTAAGAGGACCTACTTTACATTGCTTGACAAGTATCATGACCATCACCACTTAATCTAACCATTCAATTACAAAATGGTTCAAGAGATATTTCAAATGCTCCAACAGGTGCTTGAAGTCCGAAATGTTCAAGTGTTTTTGGGTGTAATTCGCCCACTTCACCTATAGATTTTCCATCGAATAACACTTTTGCAGATCTCCCTTCTATGAAATAAGGTGTTGTTATTGGTTCGAATGTTATTACTTCATTCATTGATCTTAATACTGCTTCAAGCACTTGCCGTATTTGAGTGAATGTTACTTTGTTGTCAGTGATCAGAGCCGATAAGTGGAGTTCATTTCGTGCAGTAACATCTTTATGTTTATCAGGAAGAGTTACGAATGCACCTTCGAAAATGTGTTGAGGTAGTGTTTTGCTTCTGTTATGTGAAATGCTTTTGAGAAGTTCTGGTAGTAATCTTGTTCGAAGAAGTGTTTGGTTCTCATTACCATTTGCTATGGGAACATATGATTCTTTTTTTGAATCCAACCCTAGTGATTCAAATTGAGTGTTTTCATTTGATATGGCAAAGGTGAATGTTTCTAGAAAACCAAGACCTACAAGAATACGAGCAAGTTCTTCTCGTTTACGAGAATGAGTTAATTCACTTCCTATTCCGGGAACTCTAGGCGTACTAAGAACGAAATTGTTAAAACCATATGCCCTAGCAATATCATCCATTATATCTACTTCATGCCATAAATCAAATCGAAAACAAGGCGCTTTTAGTTCGTAGATAGTATCATCAGAAGTTGTTGATATGGAAGTAACTTCATACATCATTTTTGATAATAATCTTTTCATTTCATCTTGGTTTAATGTCAAGCCAAGATATTTTTGTATTGTGCTTTGATGAAGTTTTCGCTCTCTAGAGTTAAGATGAGGGGTTTTATCAATCGAACCATCAGGATAGGTTACGTTTACATTGTGAATTTCACCACCCATGTCTGAAAACATTGTTGTTAGATAGACCAGTAGTTCATTGAGTATTGTTGTTTCAAATCCACTACATTCGATAAATAAATCTGTTGTTGAAGATGATACTCGTCCTGTTTTTTCAGAATTAATAATTGGTGGAAGCGACAATATCTCACTGTTAGCATCTATGAAATAAGGATATACTTCAGCGTCTTTTAGAAGATGATGATAAGCAATACCCGTCTCGTGTTGTTCAAGAATTTCTTGTCCAGTCATTTCGTTGTCTGCTTGAAGTGGTTTGAATTGAATATGTTCTGGCTTATCAGCAGTATATGTTATCGGCATCGAAATAACATCTAGTGGATAAATACCAATAGCTCCGCGTGAACGTTTTCGACCAAGTGTCGCGTGAAGTTTTTCTTGAACTTGAATCACCTCATCAATATCTTCTTGAGACATTGAAAGTCCCGTTATAACAGCACATACTGTTTTTGGTCGAACTTCAGATACTTTTTCAGTGACCTTAACGGTATAATCACTTTCTTTTGGAGAATAGGAAAATATTTTTTGTTGTTCACCCACAAAAGAATGTATTGCTCTTGCTAGGCCATGAGCACTTATGAGATCCAGTCGATCAGGAGTTACTTCTACGGTTAATTGCTCTTCTTGCTCCTCTTTGAGTTCCATCCCCATATCAAATAATGCTTTTTCAACATCTTTTGTTGTGAGTTTCGAACCGTGTTGTTTTAATGCTTGAAATAATACTTGTGATGAAATTGTTGTTACTACCATCAGTTTCCCTCCTCAAGATTTGGTTGTGGCGTTTTATGGTGTGCAATCCAGTCAAAATCTACTGTTGGACCCACTAGTTCTCGAAGATTTGTTTTTCCTGTCAAGAGTGCTGCCATCCTACTAGCACCCATCCCCCATGCAATAACCGTTTTGTCTTTTAGACCATAGGGGGCGAGGCTTTCAGGTCGAAATATTCCTGAATTTATTAGAGCATGCCATTTTTTTGTGTGTTCGTTGAAATAATGGGCTTCAATACTTGGTTCAGTATATGGATTGTATGTTGGTTTGAATCGTATTTTATGTATGCCTAGTCGAGCATAGAATTCTTTGATAAATCCCATCAAATCAGAAATAGTAAGATTATCTCCTATTACAAACCCTTCTGCTTGTATGAATTCTGCAAGGTGCGTTGTATCAACAGCTTCGTTTCGAAAGACATTTGCCACATAAAAATATTTTCCTTCAGTAATTCCTTTTTCACCAAACATTCGAAATGTTGTTGCCGTACTGTGTGTTCGTAAGATAAGCTCTCGAGATAGTTGGGCATTCCAGGGAGCACCATGTCCTATTGATCCCGAATCACCACCTGTTTCGTGAACCTCTTTAACTCTTCGAACTAGCTCCTCATCAGGTAAGGTTCCTTTTTGCCCTATAAAGAAAGTATCTTGCTCATCTCGTGCAGGATGGTCTTGCGGTATCCACATTGAATCCATGCACCAGAATGCAGTTTCAACCCATGGACCTTTCATCTCTTGAAAACCCATTTGTATGTAAATATCTCGCAGTAATCCAGCGACTTCTCTCATGGGATGTCTTCTCCCACCTTGTATCTTTGGTACTGGCGATGAGACATCATATGTTCGAAATGTTTTTTCTTTCCAAGAACCATCTTTGAGCATGTCTGAAGTGAGTTGTTCTTCAAATGAAGAAAAATCAATGTCTTTTTTGGTAAGTGAAATGCCTAACGATGTCAAGTGAACAGTTGTCGTTGTTTTTGTTTGTATTGAAAGTAAGTCTTTTCGTTTAGATAACTGTTTAGCAATAGTTTGTTGTTCATTTGAAAGTTCATCCCATCGTTTAGGGAATGTTGTTTGCGAAATGAATTCCTGCGGTTGATATACTTCCTCTTGAGTTAATGCTTTACCAGCAGAAGTCGCTTGCAATAAAAGCCCTTTACCTTGAGATGATTTATTAACAGTTATTGCCTGAAGAGATTTGAGAACTCCAATGCAAGCCATAATTTCTTGTGGTGGCAGTGTTGTTTCTGTCGAGATTTCTTGAGGAGATTTAGCTTGTGAAAGAGTATTTTCTAATACTAGTAGTTCAGGAAGTTTGTGTTCTTTAGAAAAAGATCCTAAGGAATCCAGATATATTATTTTGTACTTAGCATTATCCAAGGTTAGTATATTCTTGTTCGACAACCACATCAAAGCTCTTTTTATTTCCGCGTCCTTAAACCCTGTTTCTGTAATGAGCTCGTCAACAGTTATTGAATCTTTAAGATAAGGAAGAATATTTCGTTCTATTTCTGAAAGCGATCGTATGAGGTCATCAAGATCTGTCAAAGAGGAGGTGTTTGAAGTAGAGGATTGATCCTTTTTTGATACCATACTGTAGTTGATACGAGAACTTCTTTATAAAAATTTGCCATAAAAAACAACATAGATATTAAATAAACACATCAAATAAAGATTTTATTTCAAACATAAGCATTCAAGTACAATTATTGACGCTTGGCATTGAAAGAACAAATAGTATCGACAGTTGTTTGAAGAATTCGCTCTAACGCTTCTTTTGTGTAGAAAGCAAGGTGGGGTGTGATTATGACATTCTCACGGTGGAGTAAATCGTGATTTTTGACAATCATGCTTGTTCGTTCTTGATCGAGATGCTTAGAAAGTGCCAGTCGAGATTCTTGTTTTAGATCATCTTCTTGTTCGAGTACATCAAGACCAGCACCACCCACCATCCCCTCATCTAAAGCTTTGATAAGTGAAGCAGTGTCAATCAGTGGTCCACGACCAGTATTTACGATAATAACTCCTTTTTTCATCATTGAAAATTCTTGTTCTCCAAGGATATGACGCGTTCCAGATACTAAAGGTAAATGAAGACTGATAAAATCTGATTTCTTGCACAAGTCTTCTTTTGAGACATACATGAATCCTAATTCGTGTGCCAGCGACTCATCTGGATGAACATCTGATGCGATAACATTCATTTCAAAAGCTCGAGCATAGCGTATCATGTGTTGGCCGATATGTCCACAGCCAAGAATCCCTAGTGTTTTTCCTTTTAGATCGCGACCCATCAGACCATGGAAATCAAATTCGCAGTTTCTCGTTCGTCGTACTGCTTCAACAACATTTCTGTTAAGAGCTTGGAGCAGTCCGAAGGCATGTTCTGCAACAGTGTTTTGCCCGTAGAAAGGAACTGTTTTTATCTCGATATTTTTAGAATGAGCATACTCTGCATCGATGTGATCATAACCCGTGGACATGGTGGCGATTAGCTTAAGTTCAGGTATTGCATCAATAACTGCTTTAGTAACTTTCGAGAATACAAAAATAATAATCACATCAGCATCATAGTGTTGTTTGGCATTTGTTTGAGTAAGAACATCTTTTTCAAAGCGAAGTTCGTGATCAGATAATCTTTCTTTCAAATAGTTTTTTTCAAAGTCTTCAAGTGCAAAACAGCTTATTTTCATAACACACACCACTCAAGTGAAGGTAATAAAAAACAACGACCTTTATAAAAGTTGTTAAGGACTGATTTAATACAAGACAGAGGGCAAATTATAGATCAAGATTGTTTTTGATTATTTTCTAGCAGGATTATAAAAAGTTATTTAAATAAAGAACCCTGACATTTCTATTGTAATGAAAAAAGAGGATCTTCAAGAAATTTGTAATACGTTTGGTTTGGGCACTATTCGAGAAAAGAGTGTTAGTTCAAAAAATCATAACGGCACTATTTATAGAATAAAAGTTTCGAAAGGATCATTATTTCCGACTACAACTATCCTTCTAAAAGAACATGATCGCCATTCGTATACGCAATTACGATTAGCAAATAATATGTTAGAGGGCATTAAGAAATATGATGTCGTTCCAATCCATCTTCCTCTCAAAACACCTTCTGGAAAAACAACAGTTTTTAGTGATGGAAAATGGTATTCGGCATACAAAATTTCTTCAAACACGACACATGGCGTGAATCCTCAAACACTTACTAGTGAGCAAATAGCGTCTGCGGGAAAGACGTTGGCAAAATTTCATGCTATGGTCAAACACCTCCCTCCTCAGGAAGAATTCCAATCGTATTGTTTTACATACTCTACTATCGTCAAAGCATTATCGTTTCAAGAACCATCAAAAACGGCGAGGTTTAAACCTGAAATAAAGACCTTTTTAGAAGAAATTCTTGTTAAACTCCAACATCATTTTGAATTATATTTGAATGATTTGAAATTTGTTGATAAAAAGGGAGATTTGCAGTTGATTCATGGAACATTTTCTTCTGATGCGTTAGTATTTGATGAACAGGATATTGTAGGAATTATTGAAGGTGAAGGTGTTCGTTTTGATCATCCTGGTTATGATGTTATTTTTGCGATGCATTATTTTTCAAAAAGTGAGACTTCAAGATACAATCTTGATAGGTTGAAAACATTTCTTGATGCTTACAAGACTATTTATAGCGAGTTAGAAATAGAACCTAAAGAAATAATGGTTTTTTTACGACATTCAAGACTTGATGTGATTGCAAATATTCTTCTTGAACACATTCTAAAGCAAGAAAAAATAGGAATGACAAGTATTCGTGAAGCAATTAAAGATCTTGAATATATAGAAAAAAATAAGCAAGCGATTCTTGAATTATTTGAACAAACAAATATCTTGAAAAAACTATCCAGGCACAAGACAAACAGACAGTAACTTTTTAAAACAAACCATACTTCTTCGTCTTCATGGGAAAAAAAAAGATGCAATCACCAAGTTCTATAAACATGTATTTACAATGTCCTCGAAAGTATTTTTTCAGATATAAACTTCGAATGCCAACAAAACCTTCAATTCATCTTGTTAGGGGTTCTGTAGCACATCTTGCTTTAGAAAAATTTTATTCTATCGTTCCTGAAGTCGTTGGTGATGAATACAAGAAAAATCTTAAAACCATTTTATTGCAATTACTTGATAAATGTTGGGGCGAGTCCAAAGAAGAATTTGACGAGTTAGATATTAGTAAAGATCAAATTGAAGAGTTTTATATACAAACAAGAATGATGATGGAAAATCATCTCGAACTCATATTCAATCGTTTAGATGCTAAGATAAAAAAAGGGAAAACATTTCCGGAAGCATTTAGCGAAATAACACCTGATGTTGAAGCAGAATATATTTCTTGGGATCATTATGTTAAGGGATTTATTGATATTGTTGAAAACGATGAAGGTAAAGTTCGACTGATGGATTATAAAACGTCAAAGAAAAATATCCTTAATGATCAATATAGATTACAATTAGCTATTTATGCGATGCTCTATAAAGAAAAACATAATAAGCTTCCTGACGAAGTAGGTATTTATTTCTTAAAATTCAAGGGAGCTGATGAGGAGATCGCACTTAAAGCTGATGAAGAATTGTATCAACATGCAGTGTTTCATATAGAACAAATCCATCTTTCCACATCATCGGATAATATTGGAGAATATCCTCAACAAAAAAGTCCGTTGTGTAATTGGTGTGATTATTATGATTATTGTTTCAAGAAAAAACCTATTCCTGAAAAACCTCTTGAATATAAAAAACCATTCAAGAAATAAGAGATGAAAATCATAACCCTTGTTGGTGACGTTTACTAGCGTTCCAGTCAACAGGTCTATTGAATGAATGAACATGATCGACTTTTTCTAAAGTACCTTCATCATTCATTTCATAATGTATTGGTTTTCCGGTTTTGAGTTCGAGATGAGGAATTTCTTGTTCTGAAATATCATCCAAGTATTTTATAATCGCTCTCAAACTGTTTCCGTGAGCCGAGACGAGAATATTTTTTCCTTTTTTGAGAAGTGGAAGAATCTGTTTTTTGAAGTAGGGAACTGACCGGTTATATACATCTTCCAGAGATTCTCCTTCTGGAGGTCTGATAGCATAGCTTCGTCGCCATATGAATACTTGTTTTTCACCGTAATGGTTTTTCATATCTTGCTTGTTTTTTCCTTGAAGCGCACCATAATAGCGTTCATTAAGAGCTTCATTTGAATAAATTGGAATCTCATTTTCTTCAATAACGTGATGGTTGTGTTTTGACCAGGATTTTCGTTTGTCAGATGTATGTTGGAAAATACCTGTTTTTTGTTGGTGAGCGAGTACGATAAGAAGGGTTTCGTGTGCTCGAACTAGTTTTGAAGTGAATGCAACATCATAAGAAAGAGAATTCATTCGTTCTCCTGCAATTTGCGCTTCATGTATTCCCACTTCTGTTAGGGGAACATCAACCCATCCAGTGAATTTGTTGTCGACATTCCACCTACTTTCACCATGACGTATTAATGTTAGATAACCCATACACAACTCACCTCTGCATTTAAAAGAAGCAAACGACTTTATAAAATATGTGGTTGTCACATGAAAAAATACTGAAAATATTAATTTAACTACTATTTAGTGATAATAAAATAGAAACATTTAAATAATAGTTGTCCTTAATAAGTGACATATGTCTACACGTGTTATTTGGATAGTTGTGATTATGTTCACAGCAGGATTTTTGTCTGCAAGTCTACTTCAAGGAACAACTCTTGCTCAAAGCGCGGAATTGAATATACCAAGCAGAGGAGGGGTCGAACGAGATTCTCCAGGAGATTATATTAAAACAGACCAAATAAAGGTGTATGATGAAAAAATAGAAATCAATGTTAAAAACGCCAAATGGGCTATTTTAGCAGATACTAATTCTATGGACCCTGTTTTAGACAAGGAAGCAAGCGTTTTACAGTTTGTGCCAACTTCACCAGATGAGATACAGCGAGGAGATATTATCTCATATAATAGTAATGAAAGCAATACACGAATAATACATCGCGTTGTTTACAAAGGAACTGACGAGGATGGAACATATTTTATTGTGAAAGGAGACAACAACAAGGAATCAGATCCTGGAAAGGTTCGCTTTGGACAGGTCGAAAGAGTTCTTTTTGGAATTATCTATTAATGTTAACTCCCGAAGCTAAATCTTGTAATGCTTGAAGTTGATCTTTAGCTTTTGTAACTCCACTTGCAATAAGAACACCACGAGCACCGAGTTCTAATGCTTTTTGTACATCAGTTCCTGTTTTTACACCTGCACCACAAAGTATAGGAATAGAAGAATTGACCGATTCCACAGCAGAAACAGTTGATGAAATAATAGTAGGATCAGCCGTTGTTACCGAAATATCCCCTCCAATAAGTTCTGGCGGTTCAATAGCTATAACATCAGGTCCTAACTGCGCAACCTGTTTCGCTTCATCAACATCTTTAACACAGACAACACTAAGCATATCATGATTATCAAGAAGTTCAATTGATTGTTTTATAATATCAATAGAAACACGATCTTCTGAATGATTTATCAAACTACCACGAGCACCATTTTCTTGAAGTGATTTTATATTGAGTTTCCCAGTGTGACTTCCTGCCGAATCAACATCAATATGTTGTGCAAGAAGAGAAACACCATGTTGATTACAACGGTAAATATCAGCTGGTTGCGGACAACAAGTTATCGAAACACCTGTTGAATCAGTGACAGAACGACAATAGTTCACGAGTTTTTCTGCACCACTAGCAGTTGTTTGTTCGTACGTCTTGAAATTAATCATAATAGTTGGTAGTTCAAACATAAGTATCACAACACAGTACAAGAGTATGTTGTTTTTAAACATTGCGACAGGAACAGTAAAAAAAAACATAAACGATAGTACAAAAAGCGATAAAACATAGTAACAAAATAAAACGAGAAAAAATGTGGAGAAAAATAAACGAATTTAGTTGGAAGTTATATCCATATATATTTCGTTTGCAATATGTTCAGGGTTGATCGCCCCATCAAAAATACTATCTGCTTTTTCTTTTTGCTTCGCGCCAAAACGAGCCCATTCTTGTTTTCCTATAAGAACAAACTCTTTATCTCGCTGGTCACCATCTCGTTTTAGACGCCGAGAAACAGATAGTTCGAAAGGAATATCTATAAAATATTTTTTGTCAAAGATTTGTTCAAGTCGAGGATAATTGAAAATATGAAATCCTTCAACGATGAGATATTGTTTTTTATGAAACACCTTAGCAACTTGAGATTTACCTTTGTTCGTTTCAAGTTCGATACCTTTGGCAGTTCCTGTTGTGTCAAGTTCTTCAATAAGTGAAGCTACTTTGTTTCCATCATATTGATGTGGACGTTCAAAACTCCGTATTGTTACATTGTCAACAGTAATATATGTCTTTTCACATCCCGAAATATAATATAAATCGACATGAATAATATCGCAATGGAGTTTTTTAGAAAGCGCCTTCGCTACAGAAGATTTTCCACTACAACTAGGTCCACAAATACCTATTATTTCCATCAGTATCTTAACTCGTTTTGTTTTCAAAAGGTTTCCAATAATATTTTAATAAAACTATAAGTGCAACAATTGCCATGATAATGCTGAGAAGTTGTCCTGTGCTCAGCACACCAAATAACCATCGAGGGTCATCACGCCAGATAGTAACCACCGATCGTAAAACACCATATAATAAAACAAACAACCAAGTTAATTCCCCTTTCATTCTTTTTTTAAAAGAAAGGTGTTGATATCGTATTGTCAAGACAGTGAATATGATAATGTTTTTTATTGATTCATACAATTGAGAAGGGTGTCGACAGCCAATCCTATCATTTGGTAGCGGAGCATCAACGAAACGAACACACCAAGAAACATCAGTGACTCTTCCGACAAGTTCTGCGTTGATGAAATTTGCTATTCTGCCGAAAAATAATGCTAGCGAGGCAGGAATAACTGCTAAATCAGTGATATCATACAATCTCTTGTTGTATTTTTTGCAAAAAAGCGTCATTGAAGCGAGAAATCCTAATATACCACCATGAATACTCATCCCTCCTTTCCATATTTTGAAAAGTTCCAAAGGCGTAGAAAAGAGAACATCATATTGGTAGAATAAGAATTCTCCGATTCGCCCTCCAAGAATCCCTCCGATTATCGCGTATATGATAAACATATCCACTTCTTCTTGTGAAAATGAGATTATATTTTTTTTGGCAGACC
>JBNJGO010000026.1:0-13663 GCA_051819745.1 Nanobdellota archaeon
TCAGCATTACCATCAGCATCATCGTCAGCGATGAAACTAATATCTTCATTAGTAACAGCATAATCATTAAGGATTGCATCAACAAGTTGCCAATTACCATCCTCACTATACGTTGTTTCAGGAGTAAGATCTCCCCACGCTTGCGTACCCGCAAATTTGTAAGTGATACCAGCATTAGAACTGCTGTCAATTGATTGATAGGAAACACCGTAAATCTCACCATCAGAGGCGTTTGCTTTCATATCAAATTCCATTAACTGAGAACCATCGCCAGCAATAGTCACACCTGCAGCGATTGATTTCCAAGGATTACCCCAAATACGAAGAGTGTAATCATCAACAACATCAAAGTTTGTTGGTTGACCATCAGCGCCGTCTTGAGTGTTAGATGCTTGAATAGTGTAATCGGAAAAATTAGCAAAGAACTGAAACGTATCAATTGCATTACTTTCACTCATGGCAGTAGGATTACTATAATACAAATGGAAGTCAGCAACACCACTGCCTGAACCAATATCATTAGTACTTGCTGGAAGGTAAGGAATTTCAATCCACACATTAGCTTGCTCGTTTGAAACAGACCAATTTTCAACCCAGTAAGATGTGTTAATTAAAGAATCATCAGAATAGTTATACTGGAAGAAACGAAGAGAATCTTCATCAGTAGACCAGTTAAAATTAGAAGGCAAGTTAGTTGAATTAAGTGTTAATTTGTAAGAATAATCAGTAACGTTTTGATCAACTACGTTAGTTATATTAAATAAGGTTCGGTGTTGCCAAGATTCATTAAACCAAACAATATTTTCTTTTTGAGCAAATACGTTAAAAACAACATCATCATTATCAGAATAAGCGTCAGTAGCACAAGTAGTAGTGGAAGCACTATCATATTCGTTTAACACACGAATAGCGTGATCACCAACAATATCATCAACAGCAAATTGCGTTGATACTTTCTGATAACCAGTTGAAGCAAACCCTCCTTTTTGAGAAGACTTCACAGTCCACGAAGGAGAATTAACATTAGAAGTGTACATAATATTAACTGTATCCAAAGCAGTATCTTTAACATAAACCCAAGCAGTTACATTAATCAACGTATTTGCTTGGAAGTAATCAGTATCAACAGTTGTTATAGTAATATTTTGAACATACTCATCGGTTTCATACGTACCACTTGGACCGTCAGTACAAGAATCTATTGTGTTAGGTTGATTAGGCTCAGGAGTACCTGAAAACGTCCCTCCTGAAAGTAATGACTGAGAATAAGCAATACAACTACTAGCATTATAAGCACAGTACGGAGCACCATAATTTGAATCATACAGTGCCCGATTAGGTTCTTCATCAACCTGAAAAGTAACATCATCATTATCATGATACCCATTACTGGCACAAGTAGTTGTAGCGGCACCATTATACTCATTAAGAACACGAACAACATGATCTCCAACACGATCAGATAAAGTAAATGTCGTACTTACTTCTCGATAGCCATCACCCGGAAGAGAAATATCACCTGCTTCAACAACCCAAGAAGGACTTGAGGGATCATCACCATATATTATATTAACTACATCATTTGCAGCACCCCATATATACACTGTCGCATTAACACGAACGGTATCACCAGCTACAAAGGTAGTGTGATTCAAACTTTCAATAGTGATATTTTGAACATACTCATCAGTTTCATAACTCCCACTACCACCATCAGTACAACCGTCAACAGTATTAGGTTGATTAGGCTCAGAAGTACCCCCATAGGTACCTGAAGACATGAGCACACTTGAGTTAGCGATACATGGTGACTCGCTCGTATTACAATACGGTACAGTGTAAGTAGGATCATATTCTGCAAAGCCAGGGTCTTTTGGGGTGAGTGGAATCTCATAGAGCTGTCCTGGAACGACATCCATCAATTTTTGCCATCCACCATAAGTCTCACAAGTTCGGTTGATACCTTTGATGCCCGTACACGTTGTTAAAGGTTCGGGACAGGTTTGTGTTGTGAAATTCCAATCCTTACATTTGTACAATTCGGTTCCTGTCGCGTTAACCGTTATAGTCGCATTTGTGAAATCAACCTGTTCAGGATCAACAGCAAAACTAGATACCGCACGATCAACAGAAATACTATCATCAAAGCCGAGTGGAAGCTCATTATTATCAATATTTATATTTGAAAAAGATATTTTTTTTACTTTGGAAGAAGAATGGTTAAAATTTAAAGTGAGATTAACGTGAGATGGTAATTGCGAAGTAAGTTCTTGTTGTTTTTGATCCAACAATAATTCTTTTTGAGCAATAATATTATCAGAAGACAACTTATCATCAGAAGAAGAAATAGTATCAGATGATGAAGTATTTGAACGGGAAGAAACAGTACGTGTTGTTAAACTATCTGAATCCACATCAATAGACGCACTAGTCTCTTGTTGGCGTAGAGTTTGAATTTCATTTTTGAGAAGAGTAATATCGCGAGTGATATTTTGAGCAGAACGAGGAACTTGTAATTTAGCTTTAAACATACCACTTTGACCAGGATAAATATTTTCTATATCCAAATAGAAATTATTATTGGTCGTTGAATTGTTTTCAAGAATTGATTCTGAGTCTCTAACATTAAATGAAAGAGAAAATGAATCTGATAAGTTCTTATAATATAATGATGCATCAACAGTATAATGACCAGGAAATAAAGGAGAGTACGAACTCCCATCAAGCAAATGAGGATCACCAAAAGGAGTCATAACGTAGATGAAAGAAGAAGCATTAGGAGGAGTAAACATAAAATCAACAGTATCATTAACATCGACTTCACTTTCAGAAACAGAAAAGGAAAAAAAAGATTCATTGAAAGAAGTAGCCACATTTTTTTTAAAATTACCTTTTAATTCACTTTGAAATTTATCTTCTGAAATGTTTTGAAGTACAGGGACAGGAACAACAATATCAAACAACGTATTATTCTGATATGAAGAAAAAGACAAAGGATGAGCAGCATTAGATTTGTTATCTGAAAAGAAGAATTCAACAGTGTCAGATAGAGAGGAGGGTGATTTGAAAAAAATGTGAAGAGAATTATTCGTCGAATTAGAAGCAACAGTTGCAAAGAGAGAATCATTAACAACGGAAAAATTATTAACAACACCACGGCTTGACTTGATCACATAAGTACCATTAAAACCATCAAACAGAGCCATATCTGATGACGAATCTAACGAACCATTAAATCTAACTGTAGCACTACCTTCGAGTTCAGGAATAATAAAACTAATCGCCTCAGGTTCAACAACTAGATTTTTAAGAAAAGAACTAGTATGAACCTTATCCTCAGAAGGAGGAACAAAAGAAAAAGGAACATCAACATAAGAGTCTTTTGCAGATGTTTCAAAATCTAATGATGCGATCCAAGAATCATTATCAAAAGCTAAGTCTTTATCAACATTTATTTGGGGCGTATTGTATTCTATCCGACCAGACTCACCAG
Source organism: Nanobdellota archaeon (assembly GCA_051819745.1). GTDB lineage: Archaea > Nanobdellota > Nanobdellia > Woesearchaeales > SKGA01 > SKGA01. Next base: position 3,494 of record JBNJGO010000026.1, read on the forward strand.
AATTATTTACAAATAAAGTCCAATGTAAGGGCTCTCCAAAAGCAATAGGATGACGAACGGGAGTAGAGGAAAAAGAATTAGAGGATTCTAAAATTATAGACTCATTGGTAAGCGAAGAAGAAGTCAGATTAAAAGAATCGTTGGATGAGGCAAAAACTAGTGCGAAAGTCGACAATAAAATGAACAAAGCTATGATGACAATAAAAGCACGTTTAGATATAATCACTCACCCCAAATTAATATAACACTTCGAGTAAAATCAACAAATACACATTTATAAAGTTAACTATTTAATTGTATGTATCAAGAACCATAATTACAACTTAAAACACGTGAAAATAGCTATGAATAAAAAAAAGAACAATAACACCCCTTTCAAGTATAATTGTTACTACACTATACTCTTGAGTTATTTTTCTTTTTTCGAAGCAAGATAACTAATAACAAGCCAGCAACAAGTACGAAAGCGATAACAACGAAAACAGGCGTTATACCTCTAGAATCATCTAAAGAAACCACAGTCATAGTTTTATTATTTTGAAGTAAAGGTTTATCCAATCCATAAAAAACCGAAACGGCAACCGTCTTATTGAGTAATTCGTTATTAGGAGTATATTTAAATGGAATAGTAATTGATTTCTTAGAGGATGGAGGAATAGAAACGACTTTTGAAGAACGAATAATAGAATCATTATTAATATTCAGAGAAACATAAGAATTTAGAGAACTCGTTTCATTATTTAAGACATCTACAGTCATAACACCAGTATTAATATCAAGATATAAATCTTCAATAGAAATATAAGTATTTTCGACATAATCTGAAACAGCAATATCCTCTTCGATTATCTGAGAACCATTTTTTTCAATAACAGAACGAAGAGGTCTAGAAGAACCAAATCGAGTAGTAACAAAAAGAGTATCAGGAGTTTGTTCAGCAACATCAACGTCATAACTAGCAATTAAAGATTCTTCATCGGGAATATATCGTATAGAATCATCTGAAAAAGAAGAACCTGCAAACTCATAAGTAGAATATACTAATTCACCAAGATTCCCTTTATTAGCAAAATCAACGGTTAAAATACCCATGTTCTCATAAAAAGTAACATTTTCAATAGTAATAAATTCTGAAGGACGAGGTAAATCCATTGAATCAAGATCCAAAACCGAATCAGGTCCTAAAGGATCATAATTAGTTACTTTACGACCATATTTTAACATGTACTTAAAATCTTCACCAGAACGAGATTCAATCTCTTGAGCAATATCAACCATATCACCACCAATAACCTCAAAATGACTAACATCACTGTTTTTTGTTATATCAACAAGGTCATCAAGATAATCAGTACCGAAATGAAGAAAAACTGGTCGTCCAGTCAACAGGGATTGAAAGTCAACAACATCAATTCTTGTCATAAGACCCCACTTGGAAGGAGAACTTTCAACGGATTTATTCATAACATCAAATGTTGTTTCAATGGGTGTTCCAAAATAAGTTTCTTTATTATCAAAAGAAAATTCTCTAACAGGTATTCGACCAACATACATGGCAGGAGAATCATCAACAATATTATGAATGAAATCTGTTGATTGATCAGAATAAAAAAGAGGAACAAAATTATTATTGATAAGATAAGGAAAAGTAGCAATAGGCTCAACACCAAACTCAGTACCAAACACAACAATACCTTCAGGATCGATTTTATCATAAATAGTTTCATATAATTCTTCACTAGAATCATATTTCATTGAAGCAACAAATTCATAACCATTTACTTCAAGCATCGAATCATAATTCTTAACAACAGGAGAATTTTGAGGTTCAAAAATAATTATTTCATCATCTTTTGCAATCATGCTAGTTTTTAATTCAGCATCAGAGAGAGAAGTGAAAAAATAAAAATAATCAGCGTCTTCCAAACCAGCATAAACTGCAGAAGAGTAAATTTCTTTCCAATCCTTAGAATTAGATATTACAAATGTTCGTTGATCCTCAGCAAAAGCAGGAACAATAATCGATAACATAAAAACTAGCAATAATAATATGAATCTCACACTCTTAAAAGACCTCATAATTCACAACCCTCGACAAAAAACATACAATAACATATTTATAAATATATCGGTCAACAAAAAATAATAAGAAAAAATAAGAAACGGACCTGAGGGGACTATCGTAACAGAATCCAATGATCAGACCACAAGGCACTGATTGCTGAGTACTATTGTTTCGAACCCCCAAGCTTCAGCTCTCACCGATACAGGGAGCAGGGCTCGGCCACTTGTAAAGCCGAATTCCACCCACTGATTTAGGAGGCTGTCGCCCTATCCAGATTAGGCCACAGGTCCAGCGTGAAAATAAAGTGGCAAAAGTTCATTTAAAAAATCATTGTTTTGAAGACAGAAGATTTTTAACAAAAACACTGAGTTCTTTCCCATCAATTTTTCCTTTATACTTGCTCATCACTTTTCCAATGATAGCACCCATTGGAGCTTCCTTGTTTTGTTCAACTAGATGCACGATATCCTCTTTAACATCGTCGATAGATAGTGGTTTGTACTCGGAATAATTCACTTTTTTTCCTTGTGCTAACAACATAAGAATTTGAGGTATTGATTCTTTAGTAACACTACCTTTGTTAAGTCGAGATAAAATATCCTCTTGATATAATGAAGTATTGATATCTAATCCTTCCTTTTTCTTCAATTGAGCAGGAATCGAATAAAAGAAATCGATAAGAACAGACTGTTTGACTCGAGGATATCTTTTGGTGAGTGTTTCAATATCAATACCGTCCTTGATAAGACGTTGCACCATCTCGTTAGAAAGAGCATACTCTTTTGAAATACGAGTTATTTTTTCAGATAATAATTCAGGAACTGTAATATTCGATTTGTCAATAAGAATAGTTTCAACATCGGTTTCAGGATACATCCTATCAGCCCCAGGCATTGGTCGCATATATTTGGTCGTCCCATCGGGAAGTGCTTGACGAACAGATTTTTGTAATGAAAAATCTTGAGCTCGAAGTAACGCTTCATAAAGTGCGTTTCTAGCAGTATCCTTATCATCAGCAATTAAGATGAAAGCGTCTTTATCAGGATCGCAATCTAATTCTTTGAAAAGTTCATGTTTTTCATCTTCTGTTATTCCATAATTAGGAAGTTCGTCAGAATGAAATAATCCTTTTACACCCATTGTTTTTGCATGATCGGAAAGCTCGCTACCATATCTTCGACCGGGTTGAATTTCCAAGCCTAATATGCCAGAAAAACCATTCAATTTCGCTCCAAGAACCCCGCCATTCTTTTTTTTGTAAGCGGATTGAATAACTTTTGAAGAGGAATTCTTTAAAGAAGATAATTCATTAAGATAAAAAGCAGAACTCTCTTGCTCTACTTTCGCATCTCTTTTTTTCAGTTCCTCAAATATTTGTAGTAAATTATGTTGGCGTAGCATTTCATTTCGTGCCAAAGCAGGCAATAATTTAAGATCTTGAGCTCCTTTGATTTCAACACGAACCCCTTTTTCTATAGAAATATTAACATCCTGACGGATTGTTCCGAGCCCTCGCTTAACAGTATCAAGACTTCGAAGCACCATACCAATATGTTCAGCAGTTTCTTTAACAGTATCTGGATGGTGAATGTCAGGAGCGGTCGCTATCTCGATGAGCGGTATTCCAAGGCGAGAAAGATTGTATGTTTTTAACTCACCTTTTTGATCGACAGCTTTAGCAGAATCTTCTTCAAGGCAAATTGTTTCAACACCAACAACAGCACCATTATCTGTTTGTAAACTTCCATTGGATGAAATCATCGCTGTTCGCTGAAAACCCGAGGTGTTTGAACCATCGACAACTGTTTTTCTCATGAAACGAACTTGATCAACAATATTCATGGAAAATAATTTTGAAACCGAAAGAGCGGAATCAAGTGCTTGACGATTTACTTCATGAGGAGGTTCCTCGTCAAGTTCTACAAGGCAAGTCGTGTCATCATATCCTTGGTAGAGAATAGAATTTTTCTTTTTCATTTCAGCAGACGCAGCTTTATCAACTTGTCCTGATTCTCCAGCGCTCGCTCGTAATAAACGCTTAACAGTAAAATCAGGATCATCATCTCGAATAAGAGTAGGACAATTACAAAATAATTTTTTACATTCTAATTGTTGATGAATTTCAAGACCACAAGTGAGTTTTAAATCATTAAGATCTTGATCAGTTATCGTTGTTTTGAGTTGAAGAGTATTTGTAGCCATATAACATCACTTCATATTTATTCAGTGTTAAGAAAAGATTGTTGTGAAATATCATCTAACTCTCCAAGCATATTTTCCATGAAGAGTTTTTCAGTTTGTTGCTTATCATGATTACTTGCAAGCCAAGCTAACTTAATATATGCTGTTTCAGGAGTCATCGTTGAAAGATGTCCTTTAACACCAGCTTCTTTTAATTTTCGTCCTGGACTATACACATTAAGGTGAACTCGACCATATACTGTTTGTGTACTTACAACAACAGGAATTTTTCGGGCAAGAGATTGTATGTGTGCATAATTATGTTCATTATCAGGACCTGAACCTTCAGTACTTGAGATTGGAAAATGCCCCAGACCAGAACCAACAAGAAGAAGCGCAGAATAATCATCATACACTTCAAATTCTTTAGGGTGCATGTGTGGTCGCGAATATATCATTCCTATCTTAAGATCGCTTTCTTTTCCAGGTTGACCAATATAATCTATTGATTTAGGAATGTCGGTTGCCAGTATTGAAGGTAATTCTCGAAGCAATTTAGTTGATCGAGTAGTAGCATTCACTTCAGCATAAGCAGTAGTATTAATTGGTTTAAATGCGTCGCGACGAGAACTATGCATCTTACGAGTGTTTGTTCCAGGGAGTATTACACAAGTATCATCACTGGATGATTTATGCATGCAAACACCCACTCCAGCAAAATCAGTTGTTGTAAGAAATTGCGCTGCACAAATAAGATTAATAGCCGAATCACTTGATCCTCGATCGCTTGATCGCTGAGCTCCCACTACAAGCACTCCAACGGGTAGGTCTTTAAGCATAAAAGAAAGTGCAGAGCTAAGATAATGAAGAAAGTCTGTTCCCGAAGTAACAATGAATCTTGTTTGGCCTTGTTGCGCGCGTTTATGTATTTCTTTTGCGATGCTGTTAAAATGGGAAAAATTAAAATCATCAGAATGCATGTTTCCAATGAGCTTGCTATCAATTCTTGCGATGTTTTGAAGTTCAGGAAATAAATCAAGTAATTCTTCCGGACTGAATCGAGCGACAACTGCACCAGTGGTATAATCGATTTTTGAAGCTATAGTTCCACCAGTGTGCAAAATAGAAAGTAAAGGTAAGGAAGTATCTTGCTGTTTTTTTTGAGAAACAGGAAGTTCAGATTCTTTTTTTTCAAGAACAACCACATCTTTTATGTGCTTAGGAGCAATACCAACATTATATCCGGAATCTAATTTTAAGACTATAATATTACCTTCTGAGGGGAGGAGGACACCTTTATATTCAGTGTTTTCTGTTTTAAGATGTACTTTAGAGTTAACTGGAATGTCTGATAAGGATACCATAATATAAGATTATAATAGGTCATCAATTATAAAAGTATCGCGAGAACGGCACTACAAACAAGTTAAAAAGAAATTTACAACCCACTACATTCCATAACTATTTTCGCTGCGAGTTTTGAAGTCATTTCATTAATATCCTTATCAGGGTTTACTTCGACAATATCAATCATAGAAACGTTTTTTGTGGCGATTAACGTTTGAAGGATGCTGATTGCTTCTCTTGAGCTCAACCCACCATGTTCAAGGTAACCTGTTCCTATTGCTTCTACTGGATCAATAGCATCTATATCAAAAGATACATAAGTCACAGTATTGACAAAATCGTTTATTTCATCGATGACGGTTCTTATTCCTTTGTCAAACATTTCTTTGCAAGTCCAGTATCGAATTCTTTTCATATCAAGATATTCTTTTTCTAGTCGGTCCCAATTTCGGATGCCAATGAGCAGGATATTCTCCGGCTTGACAACCCCTTCTTCAACAAGCACTTTGAGATAATCCTCTTGAGTGGGTGGTTTGAAATCGTTGACTGTGTCAGGGTGCGCGTCAAAAACAACCAGTTTAAAATCATCGTGGTTTTTAGCAAATCCTTTAATAGCAGGATAGCTGATAGAATGATCTCCCCCCAGCAGTATTGCCTTGTCCTTCACACCTGCAATGTGTTTTTCGATGGCGCCATGGCTTTCTGTCACGTTGGCGTTATCGACCTCGACAGTGTCGTGTTCGAAAGTCGGTTCGTGACCGCTTTCTGTGGCGTAAAGTTCTTCAAGCGCTTTTTTGATAGATTCAGGCGCATGCCGTGCTCCTTGTCCATGTCCGAGTCCCGCCGCGTCAAACGGTATTGAAATGAGTCGTACCATTATTACTCCACCACTTTTGTCTCGAGCGTTTCCAGATTGCAAAAATCTGTTGTGAAATTATACGCTCCAGCGTTTTCAAAGACGATCCCATCACCGATCTTCGGATTGTCAAGATACACCTTATATCTGAAGAGATCCATCGAGCAGGGTGTTTTTCCTTTTATGACATAAGGTTCTCCTTGTCCTTTCTCGAGTTCTCCTTCAACCAGCAGTTTGACAGGGACGATGAGAGCGTCCAAATCACTGTTATACACTGAAGCGTTAAGGATAATATTGTTATCATACATCGCGGTGATCCTCGTATGGAGCTTTCCTGCAGGTGCTGAGATGTAGCGTCCGGGTTCTACCATGAGCTTAATGCCCTTGTCGTTAAGCAAAGTCTTGAAGTCGTTGATTCGCCTGAAGATTCCTTGAAAAACATTCTGGTTTGTGTTCGCATACAGTGCAGGCAGTCCTCCTCCGATGTTAATGACATCAAGAATTTCAATAACATCTCTATCAAGATATTCGTACAAGTCCTCGTTGAGATTCCATTCTGCGATGTTTTGTGTTTTACGATGCACGTGCACCCCCAGAGAAGCTATCTTATCGTTTGCCCATAGTTCTCGGATTTCTTGGTTTATATGTGTTGATTTCATGCCAAAGACAAAGTATTTTTCTGTTCTAAGAGATCGTTCTTTTAATTTCATACGTAAAAAAAGAGTGTTGACAGTAACATCATGATGTGCAAGGTATTGTTTGAACACATCAAGATCATGCTCGTTATCAATGGCAAAATTCTTAATGCCACGAGCAAACAAAACGTCAAGTTGATCAGTGTCAAGAGCTTGTGCGAGAAAAAGAATTCGAGATACATCTTTAACATTATCAAGTTCATTTATTAGATGAATACTAAACAAACAATCAGTATGTTCTTCAAGAATTGGAGTTACGTTCGGATTTGTTTTTGAACTATATGAAACTATATCACTTATGTTTTCAACACGAGTATATTGTTCAAGAAGAATTTTTTTTGAAAGTGAAAAATATGCTTGTTTCATTATCATTCACCTTTTAACGATTGTCCGAGTTTGATAAAACCATCTTCAGCGAGTTCTTCAAGCGCGTGTATCATCGCGATAGGAAAGTTTATCGTCACATCTCCTATGACTGTAGCTACATCGCTTTCGTCCTTGACTTTCCCCCATGATTTTGCTTCGTTAGTTGTCGCACCGCTCATCGACCCGCTTGTTCGCTGTGCAGTTGTCATATACACTGCATAACTTGCACCACCATTAAGAAGGGTAGCTTGGATGGCATGATGTTTTGAGATGCTTCCACCAAGTGCGATGACCGCTTTTTCTTCATCGTGTGTTGATGTGAATAGTATATTACCAAAATCCTTAACGACATCGACAACAAAATCCTTATGATCCTGCTGGAAGAGGTAAAGGTGAAATCCGATTCCCCCATCAGTTATTGCAGGGCAGAAAATAGGAATATCATGTTTTGCTGCTTGACAAAGGATGGAGTTTTCGTCGTCAAGCTGGAGACCTATCTCTCTGAGCAGTTCTGAGACAGTCCATCGCTTCTGCTTTTCATAGAGCTTCTTGAGCATCGGCTTGATGTTATCTTCAAACTGCATATAACTCTCGTTCTCAATCATAAGGTTTCCGACCCTGTTAACACCTTGCTCGTGGAGTTCGACATCATCCTGGGAGAAGGTTCCTATTTTGAACTTGTCCCCTTTCGCTTTCATAATATCTTCTTCAATACCCCCAGCTGTTGTCACAAGAACATCAACCATGCCAAGTTTTACAAGTTGCGCGAAAAATCCCCTTAGTCCTGAGGTGACCATGTTCGAGGTGAACGTGAGATATGTTTTTGCATTGGTTTTTTTCATCTTGATAAAGACATCACTCGCTTTCTTGAGCTCTACAGATTGAAATCCGATAGTATTGTAATTATCGACTAAATCCTTGACAGTCATATTTTGTTTCCAATTGAAATCTTTAACATAAACCATATTTTTCACCATGAAAATAAATTTTCTTTTTTAATTTTTTAAAGCGATTATGAATAAAAATAAAAATACTGCGTACAAAACCATACACAATTAATAATATACTGACAACTAGAAGAAAAAAGTTTAACTGCGAGATTTAACACCATTATGAGTTGTCATCAAATGAGAAGAAGAAGAGATTATTTATAAAAGTTAGTTTTTAACAAACAGTATTTGAAAAATCGTTTATAATATGTTGTTTATTATTTTTCTTTAGAATATAATGTAAAGTGATAATCCTTGCCAAATTCTTTTTTGAGATTTTCCATATTTACTTTTTTATAACGTCTAGTTTCACCAAAAACTTGTTCTTCATAAATATCATCACCCTGAAAAGGAAGACGACCGATTGAAAGCCCAGTATTATTGAAAAGAGAACAATTACTCAAAAAACCGCCTTCAGGATGAACTTTATCACCTAATATTTCGGTGATTCTTTCTATATATCGGATATTTTTTTCTCGATAAGGAGGGATAACTGATTGATCAACACCAGACATAAAAAAACTCGCACTATCACCAGGCATGTTATCAAGGGCGAAGAGAATGTCTTGTTCTATTACAAAGGAAGGCATGCTTATTTTTCCATCAAGACTTTCCTTGAGTTCTCGCGTGTTATAAGGTTCGACACCAATGTATGCGATAGCACCGAGTTCTTTTGCAATTTCATAACCAGTACTATCAGCGCCAGCGCCTAAATCTACAAAAATCTGATCTTTGAATAATTGAATTAAGTATTGTTTATTTTCAAATAGTTGCATATAATTGTTAATAATATCTTTGCGTTGTTGGCATTGAAGCGTTTCGAGAACAAGTTTAGCATACGGTTCTTTTATCTGATCACCGTCGCTATGAAAGGAAGTTCTGTGTTTGAGATTTAAGTCAATGTGCGCGAGAAATTCTTCGAGTTTTGTATCACGATTCATTATAATCAGCTCATATATTTAGGAACATTATTTTTCACAACAACAGTATATCTCACCATAATCAAGCATTGTCCGCGCATTATAGTTAGTTTCTAACATATCACAAAAATAAGAGGGCTCGAAAGGAATTTTATCTATATGTGTGTTAAAAAGAAAAGAACCACCTTCTTTTAGCTGAGAATAAGCATTATCTATTGCAGGAAGCACATTTTCAATATATTGAAAGACCCATGCAGAAGTTATCAAATCAACTTTTTCCGGTAAGACGACATCTGCAATATCGTCGTTGAAAAAAAGAGGATCATATTCTGGTTTGAAGAGTTTGCTTACAACAACAGAGTCTGATTCATAGGAACATAATTCTTTTGAAGACCAAGGGAAAAGACTTCGATTCAAATCATCAAGTATTTGTTTTTCAGAATCCAATTCAAGCATATCAACAGCATATGTTTTGAAGTTTCTAGAACCAAAATAATAACTAGCTTCTCGAAGAGCAATCTGATTTCCTGAACCGAAGTCAGCCCATGAAAACTCAGAAGTGGTCTTATGACTGAGAATATCAACAAGTGAACGATTAAAGAAGTGTGGGAATTCCAATATGCGATTATAATTAGATAGGTTTTTGCTTCGATTACAATTTTCTTGGATGCTTTTCATCGCGGAAACAGTGTCAGGATCGATTGCCATAAAGAAAAGAAAAGAGAACTACTATATAAATATTATTTTTTTT
>JBNJGO010000027.1:0-13510 GCA_051819745.1 Nanobdellota archaeon
TTTTTGAATCCTATTATGTACTGTTGTGATTGGTAGTAGTGTTTCTTTTGCTATTTTTCGAGTGCTTAAACTCGCATTCTGTTCTAATAGTCGCAAGATTGCCTTATCTTTTTCATCTAAATTAAATACCATGATTGAACATATGTTCCAAATCATATATAAATTTTGCTGTTTTTGAACCATATGTTTGTAATTTTTTGAATTAATTATTAAAATAAGTACCTTTTACAGATTTTTGTTACAATTCAGTTGTAACTAAACATATATGGTGATGTACATGAAAACAAAGAAAATTGAATTACGGAAAAAACCAGTTATGGGTTTTGTAGATACTGAACGAGGGATTAAGTTGGTGAAAGATACTTTTGAAACAAGATTATCTGATTCGCTTTCTTTGATGCGAGTAACGGCGCCAAGATGTTTGGTTCAAGGAACTGGACTTCAAGATGATTTAGCTGGAAGTCAAACTCCTGTTCAGTTTAGAATAAAAGATGAATCTCGCACTGTTGAATTGGTTCATAGTCTTGCAAAATGGAAACGTTTCATTCTTGGTAAACATTCTTTCAAGATAGGGACGGGCCTATACACTGATATGGATGCAATTAGAAAAGATGAAGATCTTGATTCAATACATAGCATTTACGTTGATCAATGGGATTGGGAAAAAGTAATCAGTCGAACAGATCGTACTCTTGACTTTCTCAAAGAAACTGTACGAACTATTTATGATCAGATTAAAAAAACTGAAAGAATAGTCCTTGAAGAGTTTCCCCAACTATCTTCACGTCTTGCAGATGAAATAACTTTTATTCATGCCGAAGATCTAGAAGATATGTATCCAGGTCTCAGTCCTAAAGAACGAGAACACGCTATAACTAAAAGATATGGTAGTGTATTTTTGATAGGGATTGGATATCCGTTAAAATCAGGAGAACCTCACGACATGCGAGCGGCTGATTATGATGATTGGGTTATTGAAACAAAACCTGGATACCATGGTCTTGACGGTGATATTTTAGTCTGGGATGACATGCGTGAAGAATCTCTAGAACTTTCATCAATGGGAATCAGAGTTGATGCTAAAGCTCTTGAAAAACAACTTGCGATGCATAAACTTGAAGATCAAAAAGACTTACCATTCCACAAATCTGTACTCGATGATGAGTTGCCATTAACAATTGGCGGTGGTATTGGACAATCACGGTTGTGTATGTTTTTACTTCACAGAACTCATGTTGGTGAAGTTCAATCAAGCGTGTGGCCTGAGAAAGTTCTTACAAAAACAACAACTGAAGGAATTTCTTTGTTGTAATTTTTTTCTTTTTTATTTTTCATTGTGCCATTAGCTTGACTACTTTGCATTTTTTCTTTCATCATCTTTTGGTATGTATTGTTTATATTTTTCAATAACATATTCCATTGACTTCTCAATATCAACATCACATTGATTTGCAAGATGTATTAATTGAAACAGTGCATCTCCAAACTCATCAGTATAATTCATATTATCTATTTTTGATTGTTGTCTTAATCCTTCATCCACTGAGATTATTCTTGCAATTTCAGATATTTCTTCTTGTAATCTTGCAATTATTGCAAATCGTGGCCAGACTTTATGTCCTGATAGTTCAAAATACTTGTTTACTTCTTCTTGTGCTTTTTGTAATTCCATTTTTATCCCTTATCAAACTACCTTTATATATATTTTGTTGATTTAGTATGTGAAATATGTTGTAGGTAAAAAAAGTTATCACTTGTTTTTTAGAAACGTAATACTACTAATTAATGTTTGTTTATAATTATTTTTCTTAGTTCTTGTTTCATTTTTTCACATATATTTCTCATTATATTGTTGTATTAATTTGTTTATTTGTTTTACATATTTGTTAGGGTCTTGTGGTTCATCATCGATGTAAATGCCTGCTAGTGCCATTACTTTATTCAAAAAACCATATGCAAATATTCGTTTCTCATAATCTGTTGTTAATTTGTGTTCCTTTGTATATTCTTTGAGGAAGGGTTCTCTTAATTCAGGATATTTTTCAAACCAGTTGAATTCTATCATCGCTAGTTCGTATTCATTATGTCCTGCAAATGACCATTCAAAATCAAAAATTCCTGTTACTTTATCTTCTTCAATATGGAAGTTGTCCATGTTAAGATCGTGGTGTAGTAGACTTGGTTGGAATGTTACTTCTATAGTTCTTTGTATTTCGTTATAAAATTCAAGATATTCTTGTAATATTTCTTCTTTGATATTGCTTTCTTTTTGTAGTACTTTAATATTATTATAGAATTCTTTTTCGTGTAGTGTTTTCCATTCTTTTTCATCTACTTCATATGTATCTTTTTGTTCTTGTAGTTCAAAGAGTCCTGAATGTTGAAATCGTATATTGTGTATTTGCGATAATCTTTTTCCTAATTCCATTCCTATTCTTTTGATATTTCTTTTTTCTTCACTCATTACTTCGTTGAGCGTTGTTCCTTTGAGAAATGTGTTTATTTGGTATGGTTTTGAAAAAATATTGTTTGTTGTATAATTATGTGCTATTACTTTTGGAACTGGAAATCCCACATATTTTTTTTGAAGTAATTCGCTAATGAATTGTTCTTTTTTTAAATGCCGTGATGAATCTCGTCTGCTTATTCGTAGAATTTTATTGTTGTTAATAATGAACGATTGATTATTTAGTCCTTTGTTTATTTTCTTTACTGTTTGAACTGTTCCTAGATGATGTTGTTTCCAAATTAGTTGAACTTTTTCGTTTGTTAGTTCCAGATTTTCTCTGCTTGGTTTCATAATGTCCTCTAAGAGATTTATTTTAAAGTTCACTTGTTTTTAGGCAAATAATTTTCATTTGAAATAATGTTTTTGCCAAGATTTTTTTCAAGATCTTTTCTTGTTTTTTTAGCGATATTACCTCCTTTATTTGCGGAGTTTTTACATTCCTCGAATCCTTGGGAATTATTTTCTTTAGTAATATCTGTTGTTGCTTTTTCTCCAATCATAGTTAGAATGAGCTCCCAGTCGCTCATGTGATCCCTAAGATTTTGATTTTTTGTTTTTAGTTTTTTGAATTTTTTGTATTCAACAATTGTTTTTCCAAAAGTTGATTTAGAAATCTCATTAGTAAGAATTGCAAATTCTTTTTCTGTTTGTATGTTTCTATCCTTCCACTCATCAGTTAATTCTTGGCGAACTGCCATTCCACGAAGTCGTTTATCAATCCACTCCTTTGGATATCCTTTGAGCTCATAATATTCTTTTATTCTATCTTGACCAATTTCGGGATTTTCGATTTCTTCAATCCTTTCATACCCTACTTTTGCTAGCCAAAGTTTAAATGGTTCTGCTTTCTTTGACGGTATTGATTGAATTATTCGAAATAATGATTTCGTATTAGCACAATCAGTTTTTCTTAATTTTCCATCTGGAGATTCTAGTTTCAACTGTACACAATTTGTGGACAGTTCAATTCCTACTTCTTTTTCTCTTTTTTTGAGCATAGACCAATAATTTCGAGGGTTATTACTATCGGTTAAAACTCGGACGACATCAATGATTGAAAAATACCACTCACTATCGTACCATATTCGCCTGATTCCATTGTCTTGAAAAACAACTAATTTGCTTTTATTTTCCATTAACTATATGTAAGAAGTTTATATTTATATATTCTATGTTTAAGTGTCTAGTGCAGTTTATTTTTTTTATTGATGTTTCTAGAATTTGTTTTACAGATTCTTGTTTCAACATATAGTTTTCACTCTGTTTTTGAGAAATCGATGGCGAGTCGATTATGATTTTTTTTCTCAACTATATAATATATGAGATGTACTTATATATAAATGTTTCGTTTATTTTAATTACTATATGGTGTCGAAAATACAAATATTTTTATATGATAAATTCCATATATGTATTGGGAAAGATTTTTCCCATTGGCGAGTTTGGTTATGAGGTGATAAACGTAATTGAAAAATACAAATATTGGGACTATTTTGTAGACTTGTACGGTGCATTTCCAGGGAATAAATTAAAGCTGTGGTTCATGATTTTTTTACGTCTTTTAAGTGGATCACTTGCTTTTGTGGTTGTTTTTTTCACTGGTAAAATTGTTGATTTTTTCACAACCTATCAAGTCGGTGAGTCGTTACTACTTTTTTATCTCTATGTTGGTGGTATTCTTGTTTTGGGGATTGCTAGAACCATTATTCGAATCTTTGCAAAATTTTTCATCCAAAAATCCGGAGTGTTAACACAAAAAAATCTTCGCTTAAAGGGTTTTAAGAAATTGCTTGAGTTAGAATTGGGTTGGCATGAAAAAGAGAATACAGGAAACAAAATTCAACGAGTTCAAAGTGGTTCAAAGAGCGCGTATGATTTTGCACGACTACTATCCAACGAATTAGCTTCGTTTCTCATTGATTTTATTGGAGCTATTATTATTTTCATTTTCATTGGTTGGAAGTATGCACTTTTTATGATTGTTTTTTCAGTGGTGTATTTATTTGTGCTTCGTTACTATGAAGATAAATTATATTATTCTTCACGAAATCTTCATAGAAAACAAGAAGTGCTTTCAGGGAAAGCGCATGAGGCTATAAGTAATATTGTGACAGTAAAAACTCTTGGTTTACACAAACGTCTCAAGCATTCGATGCACTCTCATGAAAAACACTATATGGACTTGTGGAAAGTACAAAAGATTATAGGTCAAAACAAGATGCGTGCGATAAACATTTTGTTAACAATAGGGCAAGCAAGCTTTTTTTTGATTGTTGGTTTTGATGTGGTGCAACAAGCGATTACAGTTGGTCAGATTGTTATTTTTACAGGATACTATGCACGGTTTTCAAATGGTATTTCAAAATATTCAACCATTGGAATGAACCTCATACAGTTTAAAGTAAAAATGCAACGATTACAAGAAATTTTAAGACAAAAAGAGCAAACCTTTGATAAGAAAGGAACTAAAGATATATCATCTGATTGGAAATCTATTTCCTTTGAAAATGTGTCTTTTAAGTATGATGAGAAACACACTATTGAAAACCTTAACTTGAAGATTAAGCGTAATGAAAAAATTGGTGTTGTTGGTAGTTCAGGAGCTGGTAAATCAACTTTGATAAAATTATTACTTCGGTTGTATGAACCAACCTCTGGAACTATTAGAATTGGCAAGCACAGTGTTTTAGACCTTAAGCGATTCAGTCTGCGAAAAGAGATAACGGTAATCTCTCAAGACCATGAAGTGTTTAACTTAAGTTTACAAGAAAACATAACCTTGTCTCAAAACAACATTGACAAAAAGCAACTATCCTATGCTATCAAAGCATCAGGATTAACATCCGTTATTAAGAAACTACCCTTTGGATTACAAACCATTATTGGTGAAAAGGGTTATAGATTAAGCGGTGGCGAACGGCAACGAGTTGGTATTGCAAGAGCTCTTTATAGAAAAGCATCTGTTATTATAATGGATGAAGCAACCTCTCATTTAGATACGAAGACTGAACGTGAAATTCAAGAAGCGATTAATAACATTAAAGATACTACGATGATAATAATTGCTCATCGTCTCTCAACACTTGAGAATGTTGATAGAATTGTGTATCTTGATACTGGTCGTGTTGTTGAAGATGGGGATTTTAAAGAATTAGTTCGCAAAAGAGGTAATTTCTTCAAACTCTTGCAAAAGCAAAAGATGGAACTCCCCGTTTAGTTTTTTTCTTTTTTTTTATCGTGTAGGTATTGACTACTTTGGATTTTTTTATTCTTTTGATGCGTGTCGTAATTCTTTGTAACGTTCACATCGCCTAATTAATTGTTTGTGTGTGCCTTGATCTGTATTCTAAAGAAGATGGTCTTGTCTATATTGACTGGGAATGGTATTACTATGGTGACGGTGCTTTTGACTTTGCAAAATTATATAATGATGGTCTTGAACTTCTTCCTTGGTCTATTAATTTAACTTCTTCGCAAGAAAATATTCTTCTTGAATCGTATAATGAAGAAATGAATGACTTGACTTTAAAAGAGCGTATTGGTCTGTGGCAAACATACATTCAATTTACCGATCTTATTTATTTCATTTGGAAAGTTAATAATTATAATCCTCTAAACTCTGCTTTTTCAAAAAAAGAATATGAAACTATTTGTACAACTTTACTTAATCATCTCAAAAAAAAATATTTGTAGTTTTTGTAGTGTAAAAAACATATGGAACACTTTTATAAATAACTCTTTGTTTTCATCTTTCATATATGATGCTTGATAAACATGACTTACGAAAAAGAATTTCACACTATCTTGTCTCAATTATACGATTCAGTTAGCATCAGCTCTATAACTTCTTGTTCAGGTGGCATGCAAAACGGTGTTTTTGACGTTGCTTGTACCCAACCACATCAAAATTTCATCTTCAAATTAAGCCCAAAGGACTACGATTACTTGTTGGATCAAGAGTATATGATCACGAATTATCTCTATGAGAATACTGAAGTTCCTGTGCCTAAAATCTACCTCTATGATGCGTCTAAAAGTATAATTGATAAAAATTGCATGGTAATGGAAAAACTCCAAGGAACATCTCTTGACAAAATTGAAAATGACCTTTCTGAAGATGAAACAAAACAGTTGTTCAGAGATTTAGGTAGAGTAATGAAAACTATTAATTCTGTTGAGTACGGTACTAAATTTGGTTATTACGAAAAGGAAATTGTACCTCACTATAATACTAATTATGATTTTATGACTCATGAATTTAAAGAAGCTCTTAATGATTATATCAACCGTGGTGGAAATAAAACTTCTGCAGAACGAATATCTCATATATTTGAACTACATAAAGACTCGTTTAGATACGATGGTAGACCCACTGTTTCAAGCAACGACACCCATCCCGGTAATATTCTTGTGAAAAAAAACATCTGAAGGTCTGAAAGTATCAGGAGTTATTGATTGGGGAGATTTATACTTAGTCGCTCCAGAATACGAATTCACAGAAGCCTTCTTGTTTATTGCTAAAGGAGAGCCACTTAAGGAAAAATCAATGATAGAAGGCTATGGAGATATTCCCCATAGTTTTACACAGCACAAAAATTTGTATCGTTTACACCATCATCTAACTACAGCTCGCTGGGAGCTCCTTATTAACAACACTAAAAAAATAGATGAAGTAGAACAAGATATAGAAAATCTCATAGCATTATTTTAAGTAACAATCTTTATATACTATTTCCTTAAAAGATTTAACATAATGCTTTTCAAAAAAGACGAATTCAAACTTCTTTCTCCGTTTTATGCATATTATTTTATCATTAGTTTTTCCATGATGATACTTCCTTTCATGGTTATTTACTTTCGTAATTTGCAATTTTCTTTTTTTCACATTTCAATCTTACTCGCTACCTTTTCTTTAAGTTCTTTTCTTTTTGAAATTCCTACAGGGGCTTTTGCTGATAGCTATAGTCGTAAATACTCTGTTATTTTGGGTTTTTTTCTTGTTGGCTTATGTGCAAGTGCAATTTTTTTCGCAACTTCGTTTTGGCTTCTTCTTGTCTTGTTTTTACTCATTGGTTTTGGCATGACTTTCGTTAGTGGCGCTGAAAATGCTTGGGTTATGGATAATCTTGAAATTCTTAATCGAACTGACCTTCGAACTGAGTTTTTCATGAAAAGTCAAATTATAGGTGCTTTTGGTGGGATTTTTGCTCCTCTTATTGGTTCTTTGATTGTGAAGAACTCTTCAATACAACCGTTATGGCTTATTTGGGGTGGTGGTTTTTTACTTGGTGCGTTTATTCTGTTCTTTTTTGGTAAAGAATTATACGTTCCTAAACGGACTTCGTTTGTAAATTCCCTTTCAACTGTTTTCTCAACCTCGAAACAAGGTTTTCGTTTCACTATTAAGAATAAGATTGTCTTGTTCACCATTCTTGTTAGTATTTTCATTACAATGATGACTTCATCCTATGATTTTTGGCAACCGTTTCTTGAAGAATTGAATATGTCTGTTTTTATGCTAGGTATTGTTTTTTCAGTGTTATCTGCTGTTGAAATGTTATTTTTGTTTTTGACTCGTTATCTAGAAAAATTTGGTGTGAAAAGATCTTTAGCTCTTATTATTTTTTTTAGGGTTGCACTGTATTGTGGTGTGTTGTTTTTAGTTCCTGGAATGTATCTTATCGGTGCTTTTATTTTCATCCTCGGTTCAAGTGTTTTATCACTTCGATTTCCTTTGATTGACTCTTATTTTCAAAAACATCTCTCTAAGAAATACCGTGCAACAGTTTCCTCAATAAAAAGTATGGGTGTCCAACTAGGCCTTGTCATTTCCACACTTTTAGTTGGTGTGTTTGCTGATGTCTTTTCAGTGAGAATTGCTATTGTGCTTTCAAGTGTCTTTGGACTTATTGGACTTTTCTTTCTTAGGAAGTTGAAATGATAAAAAAAGAAAAAGAAAACCCATTCATTCATCGAATGGAATGTATAGTTCCGATTGGTCTCCTGAATAGGTTGTAGCTGTTATTTCAATCCCATCATCTTTAACTCGGGAGATTTCAACATCCTTGAAATTGTTTTGAGGATTCCTTCTAGACGGAACCGTATCTTCATACTGGAATGACGCAGATCCGAATTTTCCATTGTGATAGACTACAATTTTTTTATAGTTTTGCACGTATTTCCCTGCAAAAGTATCACTCCAGTCAAATAATGCCGTGCCAAGGTTATCCTCTGGAATTGCTGTAACGCTTTCGCGTAAATTGTTCCCATCATCTTGTAATTGATTTATTTCATCAACGAATTCACCCATATCGGATTTGACTTTTTGAAAATCAACTTGACCGTCATAGTTTTTGAAAATGACTCCTTCTTTATCCTCAAAACATACTGGCTGATCTATAGATTCGTTAAGGAATTTATAGACTCTTAATTGGTTTTCAGCATATTGTTTTTTAGCGCGTAAATTATTTAAGCTATTTTTTGTTGCGTCTAATTTTTCCTGAAGTTGTTCTCGTTCTTGCTTGGCTTGTCCATCAAATATTTTTTCAGTGAATTCTTCAACAAGACTATCTTCAAGACCGTACCATGTGTTTCCAAACCTATCTCTGTTATCTTCATATAGATATTTTTTTATATCTAGTTGTTGTGCAAATTGCTGTGCTTCTTCAAATGAACTACCATCTCTACAGTAACTTGTAAAACAATTAAAGGCAGAATCTTTTACAGAGAGGATATACTTCTCTTCTAGGTAATTTCCATACACGATTTTTTTCTCATCGGTTAAGGTTTCTAACCGTGATTTTAATTCTTGTATTGCTTCTTTATCGCGAAATGCAGGGTCGTTTTCTTCTTTTTCTTGTTGGTAAAACTCACCTAGATCTTCTGCTAATTTTTTTTCGATGTAGTTCTCTTCAAACTTTTCCTCTGCAGTTTGCAACGTTTGTAATTTAACCCTTTCATCACGCAGTAATTGTTCAAGGGATTCAAATTCTTGTTCTAATTCACTAATAACCATTGTATATCACCTGTTGTGGTTTTCATTGTTATTTAATCCAACAAATAGTCTCTTATTTTTCTTAGTTCTTGGTTGTATTGCTTAGATATGGTTTGCGTTTCATCAAATGTTTTTTTCAAAGTAGCATACTTTTCTTGTAAGTCATACTTTGCTTCGTCGTCATCAATACTTAACAGTAATTCGTTGAAGTATCGATCCGCTTTATTGAAGTTGTTTGGAAAGCTACATTGGTGTAGGAAACGTAATTTTGTGTCTAATAAATTTTGATCCTTATTTTCAACAATTAAATCTAGAGATACTTCATTTTCTAAAGTTTTCAACTGTTCTTCATCAGGAGAGATTTTATATCCAATGCTGTCACCTGAAAATTCCAAAGCAGATCCATTATTTGTTGCATAACCCGCACCAATTATTTTATATTCGGTTCCTTCTAGCAAGGGATCACTATACACATCTTTTTCAAAGGATATATTATTATCTAGCAGATAAGCTTTAACTATTTGCGAATGGTTTAACTTTGGATCTCCAAAAATAATTGTTTGTTTTCCATTTACATCTAGTTGTATTGCCTTGTATTTTTTGTCTAAAGACATATTTGTTATTGATTCTAAATCAATATATCCTTCATTTTGGTTTGATTTCATTGTAGTTTACCTTGTTTTACTTAAATTCTTCAAACACTTTTTTATATGCAGATCTTGCACTTTCTAACATTCCATTTTCTCGAAAGGCTTCAGCTGACATTAACATACCTACAGTATCATTAATTCTATCATATGCTCTGGCCGCATATGCTGGAAATCCTGCTTTTAACATTTTATCTCCGACTGTTTGCATACCATTTTCAAAACCTGCTTTTTCATAAAAAAAAGCAGCCCTTTCTGGTTCATTAGATAATTTATCCCCTAATACTTCATAAAACGCTTTTTGTGTTTTTTCACTCGTCATTGAAATTCGAGGTTCTAATTTTAACAAATAAGATGTCCACTTTTCATTAACTGCAATATCTAAACCCGTTGTATTCAAACTAATGTCGTCTAATTTGTCGCGAATATCGCGAACGGTCATCCCATCATTTTTTTGTGTCATTTTATTTCACCTTGTTATTGTTATTATTAAGTAACAACAAAATACTATATAAATATTAGTTCCCTACACAGGGGTTCATATTTAAATATTGTTTTTTAATTATTACTAATAAGTAGTGTTAAATACATATATAAAATAATTCATTGAAAATCTCGCTTTTTTTAGAAAAATTTATATATTAATGAAAAAATAAAGAGTGTATGACCTTAAAACTATCAAAAGCAGATCGCATCATAATAGCTCATCTCGAGTGGAATGCTCGAATTTCTGAAAAAGACCTCGCTAAAAAAACCAATCTCTCCAAAGACGGAGTGAGATATAGGATTCGACGACTGGAGAACAAAGGCGTGATTCAAGAGTATGTTGCCATGATTGATTATAAGAAACTCGACCGAGAATCATACAAGTTATATCTCAAGACACAAGGAACACGCCAAGAAATCGAGAAAATAAAACGATTCTTCTCAGACCGTGACGATGTATTTGCAGTGTTTGAATCGAGAGGAAACTGGAATCTTGCTATTGCGTTATTTCTTCACTCTTCACACGACTATTATGCGTTGGAAAACGACTTGCTCAGCAACTTCGGAGAAATCATCATCGAGAAACATTTTTGCCAGATGGTTGATGCATTCCTCAACACCGGAAAGTCAATCTATAAAGATATGGATTATATCGAATACCCTATCTGGACGTCAAAAGAAGATGTGAAGATGGATGACAGCGATTATATCATCTTAAAAGAACTGAGTAAAGATGCAAAATTAACATTACAACAACTAGCTGATAAAACCGGTTCAAGCATAGAAACAGTGATGCGTAAACGTAAGCGTTTAGAACGAGAGGGCGTAATCGCATTATACACCACGACAATCAGTTATCCGTTATTAGAACTTGAGATTTACAAAGTCTTTATCAGCGTAAAGAAATACAACGCTCAAATCGAGACCAATCTCATTGAACGTCTCAGAACAACCCCTCAATTGCGAAATGTCGTTCGTATGAACGGACCGTGGAAGCTAGAAGTCGAATTGACCATTCATCGTTATGAGGAATATGAGCAATTCGTCGAGATTTTGAGCAAGGAGTTTCCAGACGTCATCAAAGAAATCAGTTTCTCCATCTTTAGAAACGAACGATTCAATCCGAAAGTAGAGTAGATATTTTTCTATGGTTGTTTTCGGAAATTCCACTAGACATTCTCGCGAGAGATATATAAATGATTCTTTAATTTGATATCTTTATAAGTGAGTGTTGTGGAAAAGTTTAAATATCTCTTCTTATATACACATATATAAGATGGTTTCCGAAATTCACAGTCCTACATTAGATTCAATCATTATGGTAGAAACAGCTCTAAAAGAATCTGATAATAATTTGGGGAAATATCAATTGTGGAAATCTTTGCCTAAAAAAATGATGTATCAAACATTTCAACTGATTATTAATTATTTAATTGATTCGGGTAAAGTTTTAGTTGATAGTAATAAGAAATTAGTCTGGATTCATAACCCTTCGCTTGTTAAACGAGTTTTGAATTCAGGTGTTAAGCTACGATGAGTGAAAAAGAAAGTTTAGTTGTTTTTGTTGATAAGAAAACTGAAAGTAAATTCGAATCTTTGCAAAATAGCGATGATTTCGAACGAAAATTACATATTTTTATTGAACAAGCAATTAATGATTTGAAAAAAGATTCTTCTTGTGGTGTAAAAATTCCCAAATCGCTGTGGCCTAAAGAATATAAACAAAAATATAGTATAACTAATCTCTGGAAGTACAATTTACCTAATGCATGGAGATTAATATACACCGTGCAATCAGATGAAGTTATGATTCTAAATATTATTTTAGAATGGTTTTCTCACAAAAATTACGAACGTCGTTTTAAATATTAATGAATAGATTTTTATATCATCCCATCCCTTGTCAGGGTATACTGATTCAAGAAATTGAAACTATAGGCCTGACATCGGGCGAAGCGAGAGTGTATGTCTCACTTGTCAAACTGCGAGAATCGACTGTAGGTCCCATTTCAAAAGAATCAGGTGTTGCCTACTCTAAAGTCTATGACGTTCTTTCCCGACTCATGGAAAAGGGTCTGGTAAGCGTTATCACAAAAGAGAAAACGAAGTATTTTCACCCATCATCACCACAACGACTGTATGACTACATCGAAGCACAAAAAAAATCCCTTGATAAGAGCAAGACTGTTCTTGACACCATAATACCTCGCTTAGAGAATCTTAACGCTACAGAACAAGAATCTGTCAGGTTGTTTTACGGTTTTAACGGTATCATGACAGCTTATGAGATTATGCTATCGCACACGAGACGCGATGAGAAGGTCATGTATTTCTATCAGAACGATCCATCATACGCAGGACTTGTCAAACAATTCTACACCGACAGACCTCAATTCTTTGAACTTCTCAGATCGACCTTTAAGGAAAAGAACGTGATATGGAAAGGGATTTATTCCGGTGAAGGTGTTGATCCGGAAGAGAAATTCATGAGCTTAAAGCAAGTTACCATCCCACTGCCAGGAAACATTGATGTGACTGAATACCACGTTCTTATCACCACCTGGTCGACAGAACCGAAAGCAGTGCTCATCCATTCAAAAGAGATGGCAACGAATTTCCGAAAGTATTTCAAATTGTTATGGGATAGCAATTAGAAATAACAATACTATAATCGATCACATTCAAGCAAATTCACGCTCTAAATCCTCAACATACGATTTCAGTTTGTTGAAAAAATGATCGACTTTCTCCTTTTCAGGGTTGGGTTCATAGCGCAACGCAAGCGCATCGTTGAGGATATGATTCGTATCATCGATAGATGTAGCTAGTTCAGACCAGTCAAGCAGTGGTTCCACCCCCTTTACACGTTGTTCT
>JBNJGO010000028.1:0-12920 GCA_051819745.1 Nanobdellota archaeon
AACGCAAGCGCATCGTTGAGGATATGATTCGTATCATCGATAGATGTAGCTAGTTCAGACCAGTCAAGCAGTGGTTCCACCCCCTTTACACGTTGTTCTTTTTCAACGAGAAAGATCGTTTGCTTGACTAGCATCCGCAGTTTCAACGTGCCGTTTTCGAATCCCGGCAGAAACATCCTGTGAAATGCTTTAAGGTGTCCTTTGAGAAATTCGAGATCAGATCTCATCGGGTATGCGGTCACGTCAAGCGGTGTTCCATACACGAGTTCGTAACGGTACAATTCTCGAAGTGTTATGTCAACACCCCCTTTAGGAGACGTATAATTAAGGCAACGTATTCCAGTCTCGAATTCGACAAGCGAGTGCGGGAGCAGTTCTGCGGGCTTGTAGTCCTTTCCATTATTGATTTGTAGAGAGCGAACTTCAGCCAAACCTTCATTATCGAAAGCGATAGGGACGATATCGACATCGCTTTTACTATCCATGTCACGACGGATGAAACTTCCTTTGATATAGATAGAATGAATCTTATCCTCGCCAACATGTTCAAATATTGTTTTGAGAGCTCGTTCAACGCCTGAAATGGCTTGTTTTTCAATATCGTTGATTGAAGTCCACTCGTTCCAGAAACGATTAAAATCAGACATATATGAGCAATATAAAAATACCCTTTATAAATATTTCGTTTGTATTCACTTATCAGTGATTATATTCCATAAGTTTTTTAAATAAGGGATGATTTTAGTTCAATATGGGTTTAGAACTTTTTAGAAGTAAATATATTTTGTTTTCAGACGATATAAAACCAGAGGATTTTGTAAAAAAAGAATTTGCTTTAATTAAACCATTATTTTTTGTGAACGAAACAAAAGATCTTTATTTCAATTTAGTAGCATCAACAACGAATACGGTTGATAAAACAAAAGCAAGAAACGGGGATCATTATCTTTCAATACATTCAACATCAAAATATAATTCTCCAAAGTCAATATTACCTGATTCTGATTATAATTCTTTAGAAGTTTCACCTTTAGAAATTTTCTTTCAATGGAATGCAAACGAATATCCTGTACTTTATACTCTTGACGAAAAAAGCATGTTCACACGAGAGGAACAATATATTATTTTACCTAAATCACAAACCAATATTAACAAAAAACTAAAACAAGATATTGAGTCTTATTTAATATAAAATCACGCTGCGTTTATATGATGTTCAATATTAATATAATGTCCATTACCTAATTCTTTTTTAGATTCAAAATTTTGATAATCTTTATCACGACCCAAAATTAAATATCGCTTACCATTATGTTTTGCTTGATCCCGTATGTAATGAATTATTCTGAAATCCGCAGTACGTAAAAAATCATTCCAAGTGTCACCTTGATCTTTAGGAACCCATATTTTTCTCATATCAGTTCTAGATATATCATTTAATTCTAAACGAAGAGGATAAGATACGATAACTTCATTGTTCTCTTTTAATTTACCAATTATTTCTCGAGTGTTTTTTTTGTTAACTAATCGACCACCATGTTTATTTGAAGCAGAAGCAATTTCTCGATATACACATTTTGGAATTACAATCATATTATTTTTCATATTTGCATCTGCCAATTCAATATTTCCTTTTTTATTTTTTTCAGCTAAAACTGTAAAAAAAGAAGCATCAAGAAAAATAGTCGTATCTTTAATCTTTTGATTAAACTTAAGTTCAATAGAAGTTATCGATTTTTCAAAATTAAGTAACGTTTTAATTGAAGTGATATATCTATCTAAATCACGAGAATTATTTCTAATAGTGGTTAAATCTTTATTTTCAGTAAGAATGAGTTCCTTAATAATTTCTTTAATCTCATCAGCAGAATATGATGCTTTAACTAAACAATCATATAACTGTTCAGTTTTATCTTCCCAAGATTTTAAAAAAGTTTCAAGTTGATGTATTATTTTATGTTCTTGCTTAAGCAATTCTTCAATTTTTTTGGAAACTTCTTTCAATTTATCTAATTTAATACTTCTTTTTTCCACAGACATCAAATTATTGATATGACTTGATAAGTCATGAAGATTTTTATTTATGTCTTTATCTTCATAATACAAATATTTTTCATTTGAATGATCGATCTTTATTATTTTCTTAAGAAGATGCTGTTCTTTTATTTCATTTTTTTCTTTAGAAAAGTCAAATTTAGAACTTTTTTCTAATCTATTCAATACACTTTTTTCAGTAGCATCAACTATTTTCTCTATTGATTTATCAACTGAATTAGTAAATTCAGATATATTTTCTAATTTATCTTCAATTTTAATCAATAATTTTATCTTTCGCATAATACCAGTAGCCAAAAATAAAGTTTATAAATATTTCCTAAAAAAGCAGTTTTGCTTATAAATAATAATGTTAAAAAACCAATGTAAAATAATAATAATAATAGGTGAAAAAAATTATAAAAAGTCGGTTTAAAGTAAAAAGCATATAAACAACATAGTATTTTTCAACAACTATGAACTATTATGATGCTATCGCAGAAGGGTATGACAATCTCCACAAGGAAGAACAGTTTGCAAAATTTGCAGTTATCAAAGATTCGAATATTATTAAGGAAAACGATCGGCTTCTTGATGTTGGTTGCGGTACGGGTTTCTCTCTCGATTATTTCTCGGTTAAAGAATCGGTTGGCATCGATCCATCTCAAGGACTCATCGACCAGTATAAGGGCAAACAATCAATTATGAAAGGTTGTGCGGAAGATCTTCCTTTTGAAGATAACTCGTTTGATATTATTATAAGCGTGACTGCAATCCAGAACTTCTCAAATATAAAACAAGGATTATCCGAGATGAAGCGTGTCGGAAGGGATCGTTTCGTCATAACAATTCTCAAGCGATCATTAACAACAAAACTTACAAGAAAATATGTCAAAGCAATATTTGAAGGATTTACCATTAAAGAAATAGAAGAAGAAAAAGACATTATCTTTCTCATAACAAAAGAAAAATAAAAATAAAAGATGTTAAAAACAATCATTTCTTTTTCTTAGGTTTAGGTTTTTTCATCTTTTTTGTGATGGCAATTTTTTCGCCACAACCACCACATAAAAATACATATGAAGGAACTCCCTTGTAGGTTTTTCGCTTGTAAGGAGTGGTCGTTTCATCTTCGTGATTGCAATGAGGACAGGTATATTTCACTTCAAGAAAAAGAGACGGCTCTAAGTCGTCTTTAGGAACTTCATACCCGCATTCAGTACACACATATTCTTTTGACCGCACTTTCGGACGTCCGGTTTTTTGATCGACTGGTTTTCCCATCTTTCCTTTCTTGCACTTTTCACAGACTGGTCTGTAGACCCAAGCCATGATTCGACCATCATTTTCTAATTTTCTTCGTGTAAAATACAATAAATCATCCATACTTTCGGGAATAGTAATACTCATAGTAACACCTCATGTTTATACTATAACAAATCACCAATACTTAATAAATATTGTGCTAGAATTGATAATCATAATAAAAAGCTTAATAACTAAAAACTTAGATATCGGAACTGACAAGTCCACGGTCAATCTTTTCTATTAATGTTTCTATACGACCTTGAATCCTTTGATTATCTGTAGCTCGCTTTAATTGAGTGAGTACATCGATCAATCGACGGAAGAACCTGATAACATCGCCTTCTTGCATGTTAGTGTATTTCATGAGCTCGATGAAGGTCGCTCCTGTTGCCCAGGCACTTACAAAATTAATCATTCGCTTAAGCGATATCTTATTGACATCTTGAAACACAGGAGTATTATCAAATCGTTTTAAAATCCGATGATATGTTTTTTCACTTCCTTTAATCATGAAATAATCCATTCGTTTAGGTTCATATGTTATTGTTGCTAGAATGATCAACAAATCAAGATCAGAGATTGAACTAAGATCTTTTCTGAAAAACAATTCTGTCAAAGCCACTTCGTTGAAATAAATATGTCTTGCAAATTCTCCTTTTTCAGTCAAGAGGTATTTTTTGTCAAAATCAATGTAGGCAGAACTCATTTCTTTTTTAAAATCAGAGGATTTCTTGATAAAACCAAGCTTGAGAAGATTTTTAATTTTATTATTAAAGCTCGCGAGAACATGAACTGCTTTTTTATTATTTTTTGTTCGAACATAATAATCAAAACTGCTTTTTAATACTTGGCCTTGAGTTTTTTCATCGTATTGGGAAAGAAGATTTAAAACAGTATTCACACTAAGTTTGAATTGGGAAATAATAGGCACCACATCTTTTTGGCAGATAGAATAGAATTTATCAAGATCGGTGAATTTTCTATTAACAAGAGCAACAACAGTCCCTTTAGTGTCAATACCTCTTCGACCAGCACGACCTGCAATCTGAAAATACTCTTTGGAATTGAGCATCCTCATAGATACACCATCATATTTTTCCAAACTATCAAAAACGACAGTCTTTGCAGGCATATTAATACCAACTGAAAATGTTTCTGTCGTATAAAGAACACTGATAAGACCTTTAGCAAATAACTGCTCGACAATCTGTTTTAACTGAGGTAAAACGCCAGAATGGTGAAAACCAATACCGCGAAGAAGCGCCCTTCGAAGTTTTTTTGTCGTGTCCATTTTTGCAATTTCAGCATTGAGATTCTGCCTGATAAAAGAAGATACTTCAGCATGCTTTGAGTCAGGAAGAAAATTCTTTTTTGAAGCAAGCTCTCCAGCAAAATCCTCGCATTTTTTTCTTGAGAAACAAAAATACAGTGCAGGAATAGAATTTTCTATTTCGGGGATTACTTCAAGATGATAAGGAGGTTTGAGCGAATGAACTTTTTTAAGAAATGAACGCTTGCTTTTTTTAGGACCTCTATTCTTTTTTTGACCAACATACATTTGTTCAGCATACATTTCATCTTTTAACTTATCTTGTTGGACTTTTTCAATAGTAGTCATACCTAATTTCTTGTCAAAAACAAGATGTTCAAGAGGTACTGGACGGTGAGCATAATGAACTGTTTCTACTTTATGACCTTTTATGGTTTCGATCCAATTGGCAAACTCATCATAATTAGGAATGGTAGCGCTCAAACAAAGAAAACGAACGTGTTCGGGTGAAAAAATAATAGATTCTTCCCAAACCGTACCTCTTTGTCGATCATTGATATAATGTATTTCATCAAACACAACATAACTGATTGAATCAACCATATCATCGCCAGTGACAAGCATATTTCGAAAAATCTCAGTCGTCATGACAATAAGAGGAGCAGTGCTATTAATAACCCTATCACCAGTCATCAAACCAACATTATCTTCACCATACTCTTCTTTGAAATCTTTGAATTTCTGATTGGATAATGCCTTGATTGGTGCAGTATAAATAATCGTTTTTCCTTCAGGAAGATGCTTGTGAATAATATAATCCGCAATAAGGGTTTTTCCAGTACCCGTAGATGCTGAGACAACACACGAATTATTACGATTAATAGCTTGAATAGCTCGTTCTTGAAATGTATCTAGTATAAATCCTTTGAATTCCATTGTAATAATGGCATTTCGAAAGAAAGAGGTTTTTATAAACGTTGTCACAAAAAACAATATTAAAAAAAGAAAATAATAATAGAAAAAACCAATAATAAGAGTGAAAACAGACAAAAAAAAATCTTTTTAGAGATAAAAAGAAGCAAAGTTATAAAAAAAAGAAGATAATCCGTATACTTCATGGCACGATCAAAACGAGAACTTGCAGTTTTTCTTTCAAAACTCAAATCATTCAGACAACCAAATCGAAGCTTCGAACAATACCCTACCGACAGCGATGTAGCTGCAACTCTTTTGTGGAAAGCACATCTTGACGGAACTATTAATGGAAAAACAAT
Organism: Nanobdellota archaeon; assembly: GCA_051819745.1. Taxonomy (GTDB): domain Archaea; phylum Nanobdellota; class Nanobdellia; order Woesearchaeales; family SKGA01; genus SKGA01. The sequence goes on from JBNJGO010000028.1 coordinate 5,887, forward strand.
TGTCGATTTAGGTTGTGGGACAGGAATTCTTACTGTTGGCGCACTTATTTTAGGCGCGAGGAAAGTCATAATGATAGACATTGATAAAAATGTTCAGACCGATATTGAAAAAAACCTTGACATACTTGAAGAATCCTACGAGATACAACCATACGATCATGTCGAGATGAAATTCGAAGATGCAAACACAACAACCATTGATTGTGAAAAAGATGAAACCACAATACTGATGAATCCGCCATTTGGAACTTCAGTAAAACACGCAGACACGATGTTTCTTCAAAAAGCATTTACTATCGGAAAAACAATCTATTCAATACACAAGACTTCAACAAGAAATTATATCATATCATTTTGTCAACAACGCAAACACCACATCAAATGGGAACAAGATATTTCATTCATGATCAAAAACACAATGAAAGAACATAGAAAACACATTCAGCGTATTGACACAACACTTTTCAAGATAGAATAGAATAAAAGTATCTGATCACACATAACAAGGGCTCAAGGTGCAAAGATTTTTAAACAAAATAAAACCATATAACGACGAGGTGTGAAGTGTATGAAAATAAAACTTACAAAAAAACCAAAAAACGCAACCATCATTGAAGGATTCCCAGGTTTCGGACTTGTTGGAACGATAGTAACAGAATTTCTCATGGAACAATTACAATGTGAAAAGATAGGTGAATTTATCTACGATGATCTTCCAGCAACAGTAGCAATACACAACAATAAACTTGTTCATCCGATGAGCATTTATTATAATAAAAAATACAACCTCATTATCATGCACACTATTCTTGATGTGAAAGGAAAAGAATGGGATGTAGTTGACAACATACAACAAATGTGCAAAGATCTCACTGTAAAAGAAATTATTTCTATTGAAGGAGTTGCTAGTCAAGGAAGTGAAGAAATTTTTTGCTATAATAGCAAGGATTTTGAAAAACAAGGAGCAAAACCAATTGATGAATCCGTTGTAATGGGTATTACAGCAGGTCTTCTCATCAGAAATCTCCCTGTAAAATGCTTGTTTGCAGAAACGCATTCAGAAATGCCAGATAGTAATGCAGCTGCAAAAATCATTCAACATCTCGATAAGCATGTTGGATTTGATCTCGATCCAGAACCACTTCACAAGCAAGCTAAAGAATTTGAGGAAAAATTAAAAGGTCTCATGCAAAAAACTGAAAAAACAACTTCTGAAGCTGACAAGAAACAAATGAGTTACCTCGGTTGAATCTTGAACAAGAAAATCACACATCAAACTGTTCTTTTAAGTTTTTTATTTTATTTTCAACTGATTTTTCAATATCAATATCAAAATTACAAGCCAACCTAGAAAGAAGAATCATACAATCAGAAATTTCTTCTGCCAGATTTTCTTTATCTAATTCCTCTCGACCACTTTTTCGATTGAATAATTGACGGGCGACTTCCCCAAATTCTTCAAAAAGATGAATTGCAGTAGTATCAATATCATGACATATAGATTTTTTCGCATCAATGTTCTCAACTAATTCGTTTGATTGTTTTTGAAAGTTTTTTAAATCCATAAACCTATTTAAACGGTTAAAATATATAAATATTAGCATTAATTTTCTCAAACTAATTAAGCGAAAATAGTAAAAGAAAAAAAAACTACAGACTAAAAGCAGTAAAACTCGCGATACCCGCTATTCCTAGAGCCACCGCCAAGGTCACTAATAACCCTGTAAACAGTATTTGGACAAACCAAATAATAAGTGCTTTCAACCAGCCGACACCAAAGGCAAACTTGTAAAGGACCAACAATGCTATGATAACGGGAATGGTTGCGAAAAAAGGAACAAACGTAGCAGTAAGAGAAGCGACAATTCCTGCAAGGACATTGATGATAATTGATTTTAAAATACTTGTTTGACCACCAAGCAGTTTAGCTGAAAAATGAAGCGGAAGAGCTGAAATGAGAAAAACCAGAAACACGATGAGAAGAGGTACAAGCCATTCAATCATATTATCACCTTCTAATTAAAAGTCATATTCTATTTAAATATTACTACTTATTTTAATTATTATCTTCGAGGACAGTATCGTAAGCAGAACGTATTTTATCAGGCAACGATTCCCACCACCGAGACCAACCAGAGTCTTGCTTTGTAATAGGATACGCAGTGCAAATTCGTACCCGACCTTGCGTTCCAACATCATTGTGAGCTTTAAGTAAGGGTTTCTTGTTTAATTCGGCAACGAATTTTGAAGCAAGAAAATCTTTTCCTTCCGGAAGACGAAATATAACAAAAGCAACTCTTATCTCGTCTTTTCCCTCATCAGTAGATCTGATTTCAACAGGTAAATTATTAAGTTCTTCAAGCCATTCATCCTTCAAACTAGCATCAACATCATGACCATTCCACATTTTTTTCTCTTCGCTTGATCTTCCGCGAAGACGTTCTTGAGGATATTCTCCATAAACAGTGTAATATGCCATTGTTGGAGCGTTTATTTTTTGAAGACCTTTACCATCTACATCCATACTAATCACTATAGTAAGCAATCCTTAAAAACCTTTCTAAAAAAAATGCACTAGAATCATCTAAAAGAAGAAAAAAAAATAATAAAAAATCAAGATTGGAAAAACACTTTGTAAAACTCATACGAACTGTAAATGTCAGCTTTACTAGTGAGTTCGAGTGGAGAGTGCATCGATAAGACACAAGGTCCTGCATCAACACAATTCATCCCATAACGTGAGAGAAACATTCCTATAGTTCCACCACCACCAAGATCTATTTTTCCAAGTTCACCAGTTTGCCATGCAATATTCTTCGATTTAAGCAGTGCTCGAAGTTCAGCCATGTACTCGCCATGAGCATCATGAGTCATTCCTTTTCCACCACCGCCACCATATTTTTCCACAGAAATACCATGACCTAAAACAGAAGCGTTTGTCTCATCATGAACCCCTTTAAAATTAGGATTAAGTGCAGCTGTAACATCTGCCGAAATAGATTTTGATTCTTCAAGTAAAGTACTAACATCAATTGAAAGCCCAGTCACACGCTTGTAATCGTAAGCAAAGTTTTGAAGAATCATACTCGCCGCGCCAGTATTTCCAACAGATCCAATCTCTTCTTTATCAACAAACATACCAACAGCAGTGTGTTTTGGCGTTGATTGTTCAAGTAATGCCTGAAGAGAAGTATAAACACAAACAGTATCATCTTGCCCATAACCTGCAATGAGACCACGATCAAAACCAACATCACGAGAAGAACCAGCAGGTATGAATTGGAGCTCTGCAAAGGCAAAATCTTCTTCGACAACACCATATTTCTTGTTGAGTTCATCCAATACTGTGAATTTCACTTGTTCTTTTATTTCATCATCATTGACAGGAATACTTCCCACAGTAATAGTGAGTTCTTCACCTTCAACCACTTTCGAAGCTTTCTTATCCATCTGATTTCGAGCAAGATGAGGAAGAAGGTCTGTGATTAAAAAAGTAGGTTCAGAGTGTTTTTCACCAAGAGAAAAATGAACTTCCTTACCATCTTTTGTTGTTAGGAGGCCATACATTGCCAACGGAGTGTTAACCCAATGATACTTTTTTACACCACCATAATAATGGGTTTTCATCTGTGCAAGTCCAGAATCTTCAACAAGAGGCCAAGGTTTGATGTCGAGACGAGGAGAATCCATGTGACTTCCAACCAATCGAAACTCGTTTTTGTTTTTTCCAACAATGAAAGCAAACACGCTCTTGTTTTTGAACTGTTTGTATAACTTATCCCCTGTTTTTGCCTTTTTAACAGAAGTTATGTTCTTAAAACCATGTTTTTTTAGAGAAGCGATAACCTCTTTAGTGCAAAATCGCTCTGTTTTTGCAGAATCAAGGAATGATTTGTATTTTTCGTTAAAGGAAAACACTTCTTTTTTCTTTTTAGCAGAAAAAGAATGCCAAGAACTCTTCTTTTTAGCAAATAATGCTTCTTGACGTTTTTTATTGCTCGAAGCAGAATTTTTTTTCGTATTTTTAGTTGTAGACTTATTTACCATAATAATACCTCTCTATCACACCATAACACACTTTTTTTGTAAAAAAAGAAATATTAAACCCATACATGTGCAACGGATGTTCAGTATATATGTTAACATTTATAAATATTTGGAAACATAACTCTAAACAGGATGCAATTCCAACCTTTTGAAGAATCTATTGAAAAAACAATAGAAAAATTTTTTGCATATTATTCTTTGGATAAAGAACTGTTTAAAGATGGAAGCGGACTTCTTAACAAAAAAATATTTTTTCCAGGATTACATAATAAAAAAGAATTTGGCGGACTCATCCACCATGGTTTAGAACACACAACAACCACCAAAACAATAGAATTAAAACCACAACAAATCATCACATTACAAGAACAATACGGTATAAAATCAGCAATTAATCCCGAAACAGGAAGTGAAAAACCAGTTGGTGTTTTTAGAAGAACAGTATTAATGCACCCTGGAATAGAGCAACAATTTTCAATACAATTACTACGTCATTTCGATCAAAAAAATTCTAATTATCATTTTAATAATTTAATCAAAACAACATATCAAGCAATGCAATCCATTAAACAATTAACGAATCCAAAAACAACATACAAATACACCCATGTATTTTTAAAAAATGATTTTTTTGAATCAGTAACTACAAACAACGCAGACCAACTGACAGTAGAAGACATGTACCCCCTTGAAAAAAAAGGATATTATTTGGAAAATAAAAACATACGAAATTATTTAGAAAAAAACAACTAATCTAACAATAGTTTTTTATATCAAAAAGAAACTACAAAAGTACAATGAAAGACAGAACAGAAGATATTGTTTACATCGACACAGCAAAAGACCTTGAATTGATGTGCGAACAATTAAAGAAACAATCAACAATCGGTGTTGATTTTGAATGCGAAAACAACCTTCACCATCACGGTATTTTTCTCACACTCATACAAATTTCAGACAATACGACAGATTATGTTATTGATGTCATCAAACTAAAGGATATCAAAGCATTAGTTGACATATTTGAGAATGAAAAAATTACTAAAATTTTTCATGATGTAAATTTCGATTTTAGAGTTCTTAACCACCAATACGGTGCGAGCGTAAGAAATGTTATAGACACACAAGTTCTCTCAAGTCTTAATGGAGAAGAAAGCATTGGTCTAGGAGGACTATTAAAAAAATATTTTGATATCGCTGCAAAGAAAAAATTTCAAAAAGCAGATTGGACCAAACGACCATTAACAAAAGACATGCTGATTTATGCTTCAGAAGACAGTAAATATTTAATCCCATTAAAAGAAAAACTTGAAGCCCAACTTGAAAAAAAAGGAAGATCATCATGGGCAAAAGAAGAATGCAAGTATCTAGAAACTCTTGATTACACCTATCACGAACAAGAATCTAAAGATATTAAAGGATACAGCAAGTTACCTGGAAAAGCAAAAAGCGTACTCGACACATTATTCGATTTTCGAGAAACAATAGCAAAAAAAGTAGATATGCCACCACATTTTATTATTAATAATAAAAAACTCATAGAACTTTCAAAACAACCACCAAAAACACCAAAAGGATGGGTAAAACTTCGAGGCGTACACCCGATTATAAGAAAATATGCGGTAATGTTAAAGAAAAAAACAGATACTGCTCTTTTACAACCTGTAGAAAAGAAAAAAATCCGTCCAAAACGATATAATCAAGAACAACGAGATCAGTTTACGATGCTCAACGAAAAGCGAGAAGAGATCGCAAAACAACTAGATATCAAAAAATCATTAATACTAAGTAAAGATCAGATGAAAGAAATTGTACTCACGAAAACATACGATAGTCTGAGATCGTGGCAGAAAAAATTAATTAAAGAAAAAATAAAATAATTAAACACCATATGCTTTTTCAATCAAATCCCTGAATTCTTGAGTATCACAAGCACTCCTGACAGGTTCAAGAATCTTGTTGATATAATCAGCAACACCCATCTTCAAATCAAGAGGATGAAGTTCTTTATTAGCAAATGCTGATTTGAGCTCATCATGCGTTGAAAAGGTTAGTTTACCGCCAAACTTTTCAGGCCTGTTGATAACAAACTTTTTATTGTTATCATCGAGGTATGGGAACAGGACTAAACGCGAGAAATCAAGGAAAAAATTATTCTCAACATTTCCTTCTTCACAAAATGCTTTGTTGAGCTTTTTCTTCACTTTCTTTGCAGTGTCCAAAACATCAATCTTGCTGTTCTCATCGCTAGCACTCATCTTATCGCCGGTGAGACCGCCAAGCATAGGGTTCATCAAATGGATTTGCTTGGAGTATCCTATTTGAGGTAGGAATTCTCGGGCAAACATGAAAATCTTACGTTGATCAACACCACCGAATTGCGCGTCAACATCAAGGTATATCTCGTCAAGCGCTTGCAGGATCGGATAGATCAATCCTGACATTTTAGGAGTTTCAAGTTGTTTAACAACTTCAGCTCCCGCTCGTTTAGTATCTCTAGTAGAAGCAAGAGCAGAAATCTTATATACATCCATTGTCATTTTCGGATCGAGTTGATAATCAGAACCTTTGACAAATTCAAGTTTAGAAACATCAGCCCCTAAACTCTTAAGGACTTCATTGATAACAATTTTATAATATTGTGTTCGAAAACCGACTTGTTCCCAGGTTGACTTCATATTGTCGAGAAAAGCGTGGATGTCAGCGAGAAGAATCTTAACTTTACAGCCAGCATTGAGAAAATCCCGTATCTTGAATAAAGGAATAAAATAACCAACATGGATACGGCCAGTTGGAGCGTTTCCAAGGTAGATGGAAAGGTCTCGTTCTTGCAAAATAGTTTTGAGCTTATCATCATCAACGACTTCTTGAAGGTTACGTGTGATGAGTTCATATTTGTCTTGCGGAGTCATGATATCATAGGGTCAAGGACAATTCACTTATAAATATTTCTTGTTAAAAGCTTAATCAATCAAGTTTTCTCACAA
>JBNJGO010000029.1:0-12898 GCA_051819745.1 Nanobdellota archaeon
TGACACGTCGCATTTCAGAAGAGCTTTGCTCTTCGCATAGTGCGATCGTGGTATGATGCTTTGTTGTTGGTAACTGGTTATTTTTAAAAGCTACGTTTTTTAACCATTCATTTCTTGTTGTCCTTGCTCTGGACTTGATATGATAACATCATCGATTCGAAGTATCATGATTGCAACATCTCCTGCACTGGTCACTGCTTGTGTTTTTATAGGTAGTGGTTCTATTATTCCTTCTTTAACTGAATCGATGGTTTTTCCAGTGTAGACATTTATTCCTTCCCATTTTTTCCCTTTATCATGCTTTGCTTTCAAGTCTGTGATGATATCTACAGGATCAAATCCGGCGTTTTCTGCTAGTGTTTTTGGTATTATTTCCATTGCTTTTGCAAATGCATTTACGGCGAGTTGTTCTTTTCCGGATAGTGTTTGTGAATATTTTGTTAAGTTTCGAGATAATTCTATTTCAACAGCACCACTTCCTCCAACAATTCTTCCGGCTTCTAGTGATGAATTGACATTTCCAATAGCATCATCGATTGCACGTTTTATTTCATCTGCGACGTGTTTTGTGCTTGCTCTCACCAGTATAGTTACTGCTTTTGGATCTTTGCATTTTTCAACAAAAGTCATTGCTTCATCTCCAAAATCAACTTCTTTCACTGTTCCTGCTTTTCCAAGATGTTTTTTTTCAAGATCTTTTGTGTTGCTGATGATTGTTGCTCCTGTTGCTTTTGCGAGTTGAGCCATGTCGCTTCGTTTTACTCTACGACAAGCATAAATTCCTTTTTTTGCAAGAAGATATTGTATTGTGTCGTCAATTCCTTTTTGACAGAATACTACGTTCGCTCCTGAATTAATGATCGCATCTGCTTTTTTACTCAACATTTTTTCTTCCATGTCGAGAAATGATTGGTATTTGCTAGGGTCAGTTATTGATATTTTAGAATCTGTTTCTGTTGTTTGTAGTTCGAGTGCAGAGTCGATAAGTGCTATTTTCGCTTGTTTTATTTGTTCTGGCATGTCTTTTTTTACTTTTTCTTTATCGATGACAATTCCTTGTATTAGTTCTGTTTCTTTAACGCTTGAACCGACTTTGCTTTGAAGATTGATGTTTTGTATTTTTCTTTTATTATTTCCTTCAACCGTGTGAAGTGCTTTGACCACTATTTGTGAAAGATGTTCTTTTGCACTTTCTGCGACTTTACCTGTCATTGCGGTCATCGCTAGTTTTTTGAGTGTTGTTTTGTCGGCGATGCTTATATTGTCACTCATATTTTCAAGAATTTTCTTTGATAGTTGTGTTGCTTTTTGATATCCTTTTGTAATGACTGTTGGATGTATATTTTGTTCAAGAAGATATTCTGCTTGTTTGAGAAGTTCACTGGCGAGAACCACTGCTGTTGTTGTTCCATCTCCTACTTCTTCTTCTTGGGTTTTTGCAATTTCAACCACCATTTTTGCAGTAGGGTGTTCAATATTCATTTCTTTTAGTATTGTAGCACCATCATTTGATATGATGACTTCTCCCATGCTATCAACAATCATCTTGTCCATTCCTTGGGGGCCTAGTGTTGTTCGAACAGTTTCGCCAACAAGTTTTCCTGCGAGTAAATTCATTTGTTGTGCGCTTTTTCCTTGGCTTCTTTGTGTGTTTTCATCGAGTAATTCTTGATTGTGTTCTCCCATATTAGTTTCCTCTCAGTTTTTTTGATGTATACTTAGATGTTGTTGTAATATATTGTGTTTGTTACATTTGAGTGAAATATGTCCTGATATTTAAATTATGTGCAATGTTCTACTGTCGAGATGTGACATAAGCTTTATATATGTTGTTTTTTTTATTCATTGTATATTTTTTCCTACGAGCGCAGTAGTTCTCGTCAAAGGAATACGTTAAGAGGTGAGTGTGTGGTTACTGATAGTGAATATGAGCTTATGCCTCATGAAGAACTTGAGGATTTAAGACGTGAAGTTGAAGAATTAAAGAGAAATCCCTTTGGGAAAACTCGGCATTCTGCTGATTTAATCTCTTCTGTCAATGAATTGAATACTTCTATCAATAAACTACTTCATCTTTTCTCTTCTGCGAACACTAAAATGATCGAGGATTATTCAAAATATTCTCTTCAAGATGGTTTCAAAGAAATTTCTGCTCAAAATGAAAAAATCGCTCGTGGTATTCTTGCTGTCGCTAACATGCTTAAAAGTGAAGGTGAATCGTCATCGCAAGATCGTTCTCAAACTAATACTTCGCAAAATTCCCAGCAGTCTCCTTCAGAACAGTTTTCTCAGCAACCACAATCACAAACACCCAACGATCCTCCCAGCTCGCAGTTCCCGAATTCCAGCTCCCAGAACCCTGCATCCAGCTCCCAGAACCCAGACCCCCGTTCCCAGAACCCTGCATCAAGCTCGCAGTTCCCGGATCCCAGCTCCCAGAACCCAGACCACCCATCTCCAACTCCTACTCCTGGTTTTCAAACTTCGGCACAGCAAACCTCTGCTTCCTCTTCACCGACTTCGGCACAGCAGTCTCCTGACTCTCATCCTCGGGCTTCGGCTCCTGGCACGCAAAACCCTTCGCAACAACCACCTCAACAGTCTTCTTCAGATAGTTTAGATTTACCTTCAGATCTTCCTCCACCTCCTCCTCATAAGAAAAAACACGGTTTGTTCAAAAAATGACTTCTTTTCTCAATAGGGAATTGTTTGCTAGTCTGGCAAAAACAGCAAAAGATCTCAATATACAGCCAGTATTTTCAACACCAGTCTCTAAAAAAAATACGTTTAGTTCTAATTCTATTTCAACTCGTAATACTCGACGGATAAAAAAATATCGTGAGCGTGTTGGTAAAGAAGAATTATTTTCTCGATTAGCCCGAGATATTCTTGAGAAAAAACGTCATCGCTATCAACTCGAACAAGCAGTTTCCTCTCTTGATTCTTCTTTGTCAAAACATTTAGAAACGCTTGATTCTCGATCAACATCTGAGACAACAATTTCTTCTCAAAGTCCTTTATCGCAATCTATAAATCAATCCTCGACAAATGATTCTACTACCAAGCAGATCACACAACGGCTTATTTCCCTTTCTAAGAAACTCGAGCAATTACATTCTTCAAAGCATATTTCAAAAGAAACATATCATTCTATTCATTCAAAAATAGTTTCTCTTCTTAAAAAAGTTGACTCTGCTTCTTATGTTTCTTCTTGAAACTGCTCTGTGGTTCTTTTTCGAGCAAAGATTTATAAATTATACTCTACTTCTTGCCGTTCATTATGGCTGATATAACTTATGATACAACAACTCGTGCTCCTTTGACAAATGATGAGGGTTCGACCTCTTTTCTTTGTCCTAATTGTGGGAAAGCGACCATCAACAGATCTCGAAAGTCTCGAGAAATTGTAATTAAATACACTTGTCCTGAGTGTGGTTTTACTGGTCCAAACTAAAAAGGTGTGAATTATGGGAAATGCAGTTGTTACATTTAAATTAATGCCTAATACTCCTGATGTTGATCTTGAGAAAGTTAAAGAAAAAGCTGAAAAGATTGCTAAGGATCATGGTGCAAAAGGTGAATTACAAGCAAAAATAGAACCGGTGGCATTTGGTTTGAAACAAGTTCTTATTCTTGGCATGTATGAGATGTCTGATGATAAGGATTTTGATGAAGTCACTGCTGAAATGGCCACTATTGATGGTGTAAATGTTGCTGAAATTGCTAACATGGATTTGGCGATGGGTTGATATTCTTTTTTTTTCTCGTTTCCTTTTAGTTCTTCACAGTATTTATGATGATTATTCGAAAACTATTTAAACGGTGATGTTGCGTTATAGTTGTATTATTATTATGAATTTTTGGTGATAATTATGATGTTTTGTCCTGAATGTGGTTCTCTTTTGAAAACGAAACAACAAAAAAATAAGACTGTTCAGTTTTGTACGTGTGGTTTTTCCACCGGTTTAAGCGATAAAGATGCGACTGTTAAAGAAGAAGTGAAAAAATCTCCTCAAGATGATATTGAAGTGGTTGATAAGTCTGCTCAAGAGGTTCATCCATTGACAGATGTTACTTGTCCGAAATGTGGTCATGGTAAAGCTTATTTTTGGATGAAACAGACTCGTGCTGGTGATGAGCCAGAAACGAAATTCTATAAGTGTGAATCTTGTAATCACACGTGGAGAGATTATTCTTAGTCAATTCCTTCTACTTTCTTTTTTGTTTCTCCACTTTACCACTATGCTTCTTTCGCAAGCGTTTTTCAACAATATTTATAAATGGTTCTTAGTTTCTCACTTCCACACAGTGTTTTGAATGATCCTATTCGAAAGAGCTCTGCTCTCATCCGAATAAAATATGGACATTCATATGCGTTTGAAAAAACGGTGATAGAATGATATATGATGTATCTCAACAAGAGCTTGTTCTTCATCTTGCTGAACAGCTCAAAAAGGAAATAGAAATGCCTAATTGGGCATATTTTGTTAAGACAGGGTCTCATAGGGAGACATTACCAAAACATCCTGATTGGTGGTTTATTCGTGCAGCTTCTATTCTTAGAATTTGTTATAAGAATGGCCCTATAGGTGTTAGTAAATTACGAACTCGTTATGGTGGTCGTATGAATCGTGGTTTCAGACCTGACATGTTTCGACGTTCATCTGGTAAGATTATTCGAACAATTCTCCAACAGTTAGAATCTAAAGAACTGATAAAGCAAGATACTGTAGGTATCTATAAGGGTCGTGTTGTCACTTCCAAAGGTCTTTCATTGCTTGCTTCTTCAAGTAAAGCTGTTGCAAAAAATAATAAAGGTGGTAACTGATGGCTCGATACACTCATCCTTCCAAGAAAAAACGTCTTGCTAAAAAAGGAAAGCAAACGTGCTGGGCTCCATTTTGGACTGTTCCAAAAATATATGGTGCTAACAAGAAAGTTCATCCAAGTCGTCATACTGAGGTAAAACGTTCCTGGCGACGAACGAAGATTAAGATTTAATTATATAACATACGGAGTTGAATATGATGGCTGATAATACACTTACACGAACATACACTATTCCTTTGAGAAAAAGCTTTTTTGCAGTTCCAAAATATCGTCGAGCAAAACGTTCGATTTCTGTGATTAAGAAGTTTCTTGAACGGCATATGAAATCTGACAATATAAAACTTGGTAAACGTCTTAATGAAAAAATCTGGGAGCGAGGTATAAAAAATCCTCCTGCTCGCGTTACTGTTACTGCAGTTAAAGACAAAGATAGTGTTGTCAAAGCTGAACTTGAAGGTCATGAATATGTTGATTTCAAGGTTAAGGATAAATCTCCTGATAAGAATGCTAGTATGAAAGAGAAATTACAACAGAAAGTCGAGTCTGCTAAATCAAGTCCTTCTTCTGAATCTGAAGATTCTTCTGACGCTGTCAAAGAAACTAAAGATAAGGATTCTAAGAAAGATTCTTCTACAGCTAAGACTGCTTCTTCTGCCGGAAAATCTTCATCTGGTACTAAAGAAACCTCTTCTTCTAAGAGTGAATCAAAAGATGGTGTGAAAACTAGCAGTGCAGATACTGTTTCTTCCACAAAAAAATCTGGGAAGACAACATCTTCAAGTAAGGATTTGACATCAAAGAAAGAAGATAAAAAAACAAGTTCTTCTGCTACAAAAACAAATACTAATTAGTATTTTTTTATTTTTTTTTATTTTTTCCTAATTTATTTTGAATTCTTCTATAGTTATTTTTCCTTCTTCGGCTTTTAGAGTATATTCTTTATCGTCTTTTAATTGTGCTGTCTTAGTAATGAGTTCTGGAAGTAATATTCTTGATCCTCTGAAGTCTAATGAAGTGATATATTCTGTTTTTTGTGTGTTTTTAGTTTTTGCTTCTTCAATGGTTGATAATATTTCTTGAGCGTTTTCTTTATGGTGTTGTGAAGTTTTTTCTTTTGTTTCTTTATAAAGAAATTTTGCTATTTTATTCGCTACATTTATTTCTGAATATTCTGTTATACCTTGAAGTCCGGGACTAATATTCGCTTCGATGATAAGGGGGCCTTTATGACTCATCATTATATCGACACCGCATATTTCTGCACCTATCGCCTTTGCAGTGTTTATTGCCAGTCGTTTTGTTTGATCATCAAGTTCTATGGCTTTTCCCTTGCCTCCCGCGTGAGTATTGGATCTCATTTCTTTGATGCTTGCCTTTCGTTCGAATGAAGCTACCACTTTATTTCCAACAACAAATGCTCGAATATCTTTTCCGTCTGTTTCGACGAATTCTTGAATGATAAATGGTTGTTTGAGTGTTGAGAGAGCGTCAAGTATTGATGATGCTGATGCGAATGATTCTGCGAATAATACTCCTTTTCCTTGTGTTCCTTGAGGGAATTTCATCACAATAGGATAATTAAGTCGTTCGAGAATTGATCGTGCTGCTCCAATTGTTGACGCCATATATGTTGCCGGCATTGGAATGTTATTCTTTTGAAGTTCTAGTTGAGTAAGTAGTTTATCGTGTGCTATGGTAAAGGTGTGGTGTTCTATAGGCATATATGTCCGTTCTCCAAATAATACAGTGAGTGTTTTGAGAATATTGGCGTACCTGAACGATCCTTTTGCAAAGATACAATCATAGTTCGGTAATGGTTTTCCTTTATAGAGTACTTCTGCTTTTTCACCACTTATCGTTATTTCGATGTATTTGATGTTTAGGTTGTCGACTTGATCAAAATACTGTTTCATCTCTTCAATGGTCCATTTGCTAGAGACACTTCCTAGACTAACTACTGCTGCTTTCATCATTCCACCTTCTCTTTAAATGATTGTAATTGTCGTTGTTGTTTATTTCCCGAACTTTTTTTTGTCGGGTCAATGAGAAATCCTTTTCGTAAGATATTCCTTCCGATAAGAATAGGGTATTTGAGTTGGGATCTATCTGCCACGGTAAATTTTGTTGTTACAGTTTTTTCCCCGATTCGTATTTTCAAACGAACTATTTTTCGTCGTTGAGTCCCTTGGACTGTTCTGATAATTCGCTCTCCAACAAAAGGTCCGATATCGAGTTCTTTTACGATTCGTTCATCGATAGAACTTTTTGTGGCTCCGGTATCAATTCTCGCGGGCAGTGTTTTTTTCTCGGATTTTCCAAAGCACGTCACATGCTCAACAAACCCTACTACCACGCAATCATCGTATTTTTTATCACCAGCAAATGTCATTACTGTTCTTGTTGGTCGTTTCTGTTTATAAATGTTATTGGCGTATAACAAATGATGATAAGGGGCTATGGTTTAGAAGTAAAAATAAGTTATAAAAAAAGAAAAACTGTTTTTAAACAAGTCGTTTTGATTATCAGTTGAGAATATCAAGATCTTTTTTACTGATTTTTTCTTTCCCCGAATCAATCGCTTTTCGAAACACATCTTCAAGATTTTCAAGGAATTGTCTTGTGTTTTTCTTTGAAATCTCGAATATTTCTTTGATGAGTTGATCTGAAATGAGTTTTTCGCCCCCTCCTAATCGACTTCTTACAAGTGAAATTGCATCTTCCTCAGATAGTGGTGTGATTGCTATGGTGTTTTTTGAAATTTCTTTTTCGATAGAAGATGTTGTTAGTTTCTTGTTGATTTCATTATCTATAAGAACAATTGATTTGAGATTTCCTTGCTCGTGTAAGTGTTCTATTTTTGTATAATCGTGTTTGTTTAGTTTTCCCGCTTCATCAACAATAAGAATTGCATTTTTTGCTTTCATTCCGAATGCTTTTTTTATTCCTTTATTCGCTCGAACGAGTAGTTTTTCGTAGTTATATGGTCTGTCGCTTCGGCTTCGAGTTATTTTTGCAATTTTATTTTTTCCGGAAAATTCATTGATAATATATGTTAATATTGTTGTTTTACCTTGACCGTATTCTCCTTGTAGGAATACTATATTTCCATCGTTTATTTTTGCTATTATCGTATCGATTTCTTTATCATATCCTATGACTTCGTCATCAAAGTATCCTGGTTTTATGGTGAAAGGATTGTGTTTATAATGTAATTTTTCATACCATGTTTTTGTTTTTGCCATCAGTTGTCACCCTTTATATCATTTGTATTATCTTTTGATTGTTTAGTTTCTTCAGTCTCATCCTCTTCCTCTGTTTCGAACTCTGCTTGACATTCGGGACAATACTCGTCTTGTTCAGTCACTATCGCTCCACAATTACTGCAAAACATTTCTTTGGAAGGTCGTCTATAATACTCACCTATTTTCAGAACTGTTCTGCCTTTTTCATCGACAAGTTCTTTTTCAGTTGTGGTTTCCTTTTGAGGTGTAACTGCTTTTTCTATATCCTCTGTTGTCATTGTTGTTCTTTCTTCTTTTATCATGGTATTGAATGCATTATCAAGTAATTCGAATACTGTTTTGATGTTGTTGTTTGCTTTTTCACATGCTTGTTTTACAACGGTTGGTGTTATTATTGCATCTTCGTCTTCTTTATTTTCATCTAATCGTTCAAAAACAGTATCTATTATTTGTTCTTGTTTAAGTGTTGGTATGCTAAAAACTCGTTTTCCTATTCTGTTAATCATGCTTTTGGTGAAACCTTTAAGATCGGTACCTGTAAATACGATTGATTTGAGATATCCTTGATCGAAATAATATTTTAATCGTTGAGTATTTACTTTCGAAAGTTCTTGAGCGTCATCTAGAAGGAGAATATTTCCTTTCGGTTTTGTTCCTGCGATTTTTCCTTTTAGTCCGTTCTTTTTTCGAAGTATTTGCTCTATATCGAATGTTTTTGAAAGTGTTTTTGCTGGAACATAAATTAGTTTTCCTTTGAACGGTTTAACACGTGTTATTTCTTTGAGTAATCTTGTTTTTCCGCTTCCTGTTGTTCCTTTGACAAATAGTATATTTCCTGATTGGATGTAGTATACTATGTCGTTGAATAGTTGTTCGTTACCTTGATAGGAATATTGTTCCTTCATCGTTTGTTGTAGAAATGGATTATGATAATATCCTAGTGTTTCATACCATGTTTTCATAAATGTCACCGTACCCTTGTTGAGCTTCATGTCGTGAGCCAAATACCTTTTATAAAACTTTTGCTTCTTTCAAGTAACACCTGTTTGTGGTTACTCTTCAATAAACGGTATGGTGTGGTGTTTTTTTTAGCGTATCGTATGGATTATTTTGTTTAGAATATAGTATCAAATCGCCCTTTTGCCATGTCGATAAGATCTTCTGCATTCATAACCTTTCTTTGGTGTGCTTGACTATCGTCGAGTCCTATCCGTTCACATGCCGTATTGACAAAGAATTCTACAAATGGAAAATCTTCAAGACTTGCAAAATCGAACGTGTCATCGCCAAACACGTACCATTGTTTACGTGGAAATGCTTTTTTAAGCCGTTCAATCCATTGTGTTTTTGATTGCCCGTATTTTGTCGAAACTAGTATTCCTACTTGTTTTGCATTGACAAATCGCGCGTAATTCTTTTTCATAGTTTGGTGTATTGTTTTGATATCTTGTTCGGTGACTTTTCCCTCTCGTTTTTCAATTGGATTATATGTGTAGACGGTTATTTTCGGATTTCGTATGAGTAGTGCTTTCGGATGAAAGGTTCCATCTCCAATGTATAACACCTCTGTGTTGATATTGAGTGTTGTGGAGCATCCTAATAATTGTCCCTTATACTCTGTTCTTCGTGGTTTTTGAAGCGAAACAGCGATGTTATTATCTTCTAATTGTTTGATAACGTGTTCTTGTTGTTGAATAAATTGTGCTGTCGTGAATAATGTTATTGTTTTTGGGAGATTGTCAAGAAGTGTCTTAGGTAATGTGATCGGCTCGTCTCGTTTTGCAGTAACAAATAATGTTTCCATAGTATTTGGGTAATTCTCGTTCCTTTAAAGATTTTCTTTTTTTATCTTTCGTAGAACTATTTGCAGAAACTTTTATAAACTAGCTTTTTATCTATATCTCTTGTGTGTTTGTGAGGTTTATAGAGTGACATCGATACTTTTGAAATTGTTCATCGCGTTTTCGCTATTATCTATTCTTATTGTGCCTGTTACTGCTGTTGATATAACTGATGTTTCATTCAAAGCAGGCGGATATGAAATAACTGCTATTTCTCCACGAAAACAACTGCAAACATCCATTTCTTTCAAGATTAATACTAACGAATCCCTCTCACGGGTCGTCGGTAATTTTTCCGCACTCACGAGCAATCCGAAATTCACTTATGATTATGGTGAGACTGATCTCACTGATCGTTGTTTTGAAGTCTATGAAGATAATGGTGCTGTCATCGATTATTATAATTGCACAACCGAAACGATGATCATGAGCTTGCAAGACTCTTCTCTCACACTTCCTATTACTATTTATCCTGTTGATGGGGGGAAAAACACAACTAATATTTCAAAAACATTCGATATAGATGATACAAAGCCCGTCCTTGAAGCTCTTGAGACTTCCTATTGTGATGGAGAAACATGTTATGTTGGGTCCTATATGCCTGCTAAGGTTGGTGTGAGTCTATCTGATTCGAAAGCAACATATAATCTCAAGAATATTTTCTTTAAAATCGGTTCTGGTTATAAACGACAAGTCTCTAATTGCACTGGTTCGTTTTGTTATGGTTATACTGTTATGCGAGGTTGTGAGAGCGGACAATCCCTTTCTCTCTCGATAGTCAGCAGTAATGGTATGGCTAGTAGTGATGATGCGAGAAACCCGATCGTTGGTGATCTTTCTCGAAGTGTGGTTTGTGACGAGCTTGAACCTGGAAATAAAACAATATTCACTAATGATGATGGTACTGCTGTCGGTCGTCTTTTTACTCTTTCATATCCTGACTCTCAAACATATCCTTATCCTGTTGAAGGTCAAGATCTTACAGTAAGTGTTGCTGTTTCAGAAGATCAAACGCCCGTGTCCGGTACTTTGAATCTTTCCACTCTCGACGGATCTAACGCTACAGTTCCAGGAGATTGTGTTGAATTGGATTCTGGCGATGGTTATAATTGTTCTTGGGTGGTGAGAAGTATTCGTCCTGGAGAACACTCGTTGAATTTCACTATCAACGATAGTGTCGGTCACAAAATAATATTTTCAGAAGATGTTCATGTCGATGAGTCCAGCACTGCAAAAGACAGGGTCACTCCTGACTTCTTCGCTGATGTTACTGGTCAAACTCCTGTAGGATCAAAAGGATATAATCGAGTAGCACTCGGTTTGGCTCAAGACGCGCAACCTTCATTTAAATTTCCTATGTTCGCAGAATATGATCGAGAACTTCTTTCAGGATATTCTGCTTATGATATTCAACCCTTATCTTCTTCTATTGTGGATTGTGTTTTTGAATATCCTAATGGGACTCTTGTTTCTAATAATGCTTTTGATTATTCTATTCGAAATTCTCTCCCTCAAAATACTGAGACCGATAGAAATGTTGTTGACTTGTATTTTGATGGAAATCCTAACCGATTACCTGATGAACTTGTTGCTCGATGTAATATCTCAGTCCATGTTCGTGATGGTACTAAACGATTAACATACATTAATCCTGATCATTTTACGGTTACAATTCCTCTTCATTTCACCAATTCTGCTCTTGGTGATTTCGCTCCTGGAGAACATTATGCTGAAAAGATTAAAGACCTTCAGGATAAAATTGCTTGGCATGGTAAGGTTGTTCAAAAGATCGCTTTAGTTCATAATTGGTTGACTTCTATTTGTAAAGCTGGAAAACTTGTTGATAATGCTAAATCTAAAAATGATGCTTTAGGTGGTGTAGGTTCGCTTTTGAAACAACTTGGTGAATCAGGTGTTCCTGCAGCAAAACCTATAGGTGAAATTATCACTAAGACTTCTGATACTATTAGAGATGTTCTTACAAAAATTTCTGATTATTCTGGCTCGACTTTTGTAAATAATGTTACTGATGCTGCTTGTATGGGGGCTTATTGTAGTTTGGAAGAATCGACTGATGAGTATTCAGGATCCGGATCTAGTGTGAAATCGCAGAAAGTTGGTGATAGTGATGTTAAATTTTGGAGTTTTGGTGGAACTCCTTTTAACTATGGTTTTGATAACGCTGGCGAGTATTCTCTCTGGGGTAATGAAGGGGATAATTCTGATGATGGTGATTTTGCCAGTGGAACTTTAAATGACCTTGGATCAGAAGTTTTTGATGGCGTTGGTGTTCCGCATCCTAAAGATAGTATAATATCTTCTATTGCTACTGGTTGTATTCCAGGTGTTGCTTATCATTACACTCAATATGTGAACATGCTTTGTGAAAAACTTATTTGTATGAAAACACAGGCTTCTATTGGTGGTTCTATATCTTCTTGTGAACGAATGCAAGGTCGTTATATTTGCAAGAATTTGTTTGATGAGTTCTTTGAAGTGTTCGGTCCTGCAAAGGTAGTTTCTGATGTTATGGATAATGCTAACGAGATTATTCAAAACTTTGCTCCAAAAATGCTTAATATTCTTGTTAATAATTTTTATTGTAATTCTGCTGATGCAAAAAAATTAGATGGTCCTGGTGCGATGGATCTTGTCAAAGTTATAGTGTGTCGTATTCCTGATAGTTATGGTCAGCTTGTTCGAAAAAATACTATTACTGATACTCAAACTGAAGAATTTGATTTCAATAAAGCTGCTGGAACTTGCGAATATGCTACTTGTAATATTCAAGAGTCTCCTGATGATTGTTATGCTTCGTTTACTAAGTATAGTGATTCGAGAGGTGGTGGTAAGGCGATGAAAAATATTGCTGACTATATTAATTTTGATAGTGCTGGTTTTGATATTGCAAGTGCTTTTGGTGGTGGAACATGTACTTCTCTTCCAAAAGAAGCCCGGTCTTCATGTAATGAGTTTGTGAATGTT
>JBNJGO010000030.1:0-12094 GCA_051819745.1 Nanobdellota archaeon
CGCTCCAATCTCGGGTCAAAGAGTGTTGTTTGCGTATGTATGCTCCTTGTTTTTTTCCCTCTTCTCTGTTGTCGTTTCTGGTTTGATTGGGTGTTTTTATTGGTTCTTTTTTCTTTGTCAGAAAAGACCTCTCCAAAAACACCTTTGTTGAGGTGTTTTTGTCCATATTTCATGGTACAAGTTGTTTTTTTTTTATCTTGTTGGTTATACAATGTTATTCCTTTTTGGGTGGGGCCGTAAAGAAAGTGTTCCATTCTGGTTATGATTGTAAAAAAATTAAAGAAAAAATAAAAATATACTCTATTTAAATCATAGAACCAATTTCTACAGCTTCAGATTCATTTTCCCAATCTGATTCGACGCTCGATACTACGTCTTCTTCAGTTTGAATATCTTCATATGAGTCATTTTCAGTGTCGATGATTGGTTCTTCTGTTTGTTTCAAATCACAACTTACAAGTAATGTCGTTGATATGATAAAAACTATTAATACTACTGTCATCCATCGATTCATATTTTCACCCTTTATCCGATTCATTTTGTTTCACTATTTTTTTTATCCTAATTAACATTGTTTTGCCCAGAACTCATATTTATCGTATTTCCAAGTTCTTGTTTTATATTTTTTGCAAAACTATCATTTTCAAAAGATTCGTTTCCAACGTGTGCTCTGATTCTTTCACGAACAGATTCCATCTGTTTTTTAATATTTTCTTGAATATTTCTTTGTCCAACTGATTGCTGTATTCGTTCTCGTTTGAACGCGTTTATTTTTTCTTTTCTTTGTTCAACAGTCATATTTCCAAATGTTTGTCTTACTGCTTGTTTTGCTTCATCAATTCCTGCGCTTCCAGATCTAATTTGTTGAACTATTTTATCAGCTTGTGGATGACCTATAGTCTCTAATGTTTCTCTTACACGTTGGGCGTTTAATTCTTTTCGTTGTTCTCGAATATTTTCATTCAATGCTTTAAGTTCACCATCTTCATGTATAGATCCCATTATGTTTTCTCGATCATCTTCGGTTAAAATTTCCGAAATTGTTCGTTTGAATTTTCCAGTCCACGCTGTACTTTCAGTTTTGTATTGGCTGTATTTTTGAACAGTATTATTTTCTGAAACAGTACTCTCTATTGATTGTACTTCATCTAGAATTGATTTCAAATTGATTAAAATTTGTTGCAAATCTTCAGTAGATTGACTTTCGTATTCCGATTCTATATATTCAATAGTTTGTTCTCCAATATGGACATTTCTCATAATGGATTTCTCTAAACTTAACATTTGAAGTTTTCTTCCTTTTTCAGTTTGTAATCGTTTAGCTTCTGCTCTTTCTTGAGCACCTAATCTGTTTTCTGTTTCAACCGCTTCTTTTTTATCAACCATTGCTTTGCTTTGATCAATTTCTTGATTGCCTTTTTCTTCAGGACCTATTGCTGATGCTAGGGGTACTAATGTAATAACAAGCATCGCCAATATGGTAAAAATCATATATTTTGTTTTCATATTATTCCTCCAAGCTGGTACTTACGACCAACCTATTATATTGTTGGGTGGAACAACCCTTTAATATTTCCCGGAAATTTCCGGAACTATTCGGAACACTCCTTTATTTTGACTCTACTAATCGTATCGTGTTAGTCATACCTGTTTTTTCTTTTGTTATAATATTATTTCTTTCTAAAGAAGCAATATTTCTTGAAAGTGATGATTTTACAATTCCGATTTCTTTTTCTAATTTTGCTTGAGTACTCCTGCCTTTTTGTAACTTCAGATATTCTACAATCTTTTTTTGACGGGGTGTAAGAGTCTTATCTTCAAAAACATACTTTTTTTTATGCTTAAATCTTTGTCGATTATACCTTCTAATAATTATTATCGCACCAATTAATACTATGGTTCCTGCACTTATAATCAAACCTGTTTTCACCTCTCTTGACAGAGATGAATCTATTTTTTTAATTTGATATTGTATGAGTATGTTTCCTCGACTATTGGTTGTTGCACCTTTTATGATAAGATGATCTTTAGAATCTTCAAACCCTGAAAATCCAGGTGCTTTAATATAATTCACAACACTTCCTTTTGGTAGTTTGATGTTATACACCAAATCAGAAAATATGTTATTAGTAGTAATATTCAATAACCATCTTGAACCATCTTTAGAAGTATATTCTTCGCTAGCATTATTACTAAAATTCTTGAAATTAGTTATTCCTTCAAAGCTAGTTATTCCTGCCTTATCCACTTCAATAGTGATATCCCCATAATACTCTTCGCCACTTGCCATTGAAGAAAAAATGAGGAAGGAAAGTAGTAGTAAAACGAGCAATTTTTGGTTCATAACAAATATTACACTATTTTAAATTTATAAATCTTCGTATATTCTTCGTGTATTATACTTCGCCCTATTGTTGTTTATAGTGGCCTTTGAATGAGAAATTTTATAAACAGTTTAGTCTTGCATTTTCATATGAAAACCATTTCTATCTCAACAAAACAACCAGAAATAATTTTCATATCAGACATTCATGGAAACAAAGAATCAATCCGTTCCATAGTAGATTATCTTCAAACACTATCTTTTGATTGTATTATACTTGGAGGTGACATTCCTGATTTCACAAAAGCAACATTCACTTTTATTCTCAAACAATTCTTGAAATGTGATGTCCCGATTATACTTTTTCCAGGAAGTCATGAGAATAGTGAGCGATACGATGCTGTTATTTCTCTTTTCAAAGATACTCCTTTACTCATTGATGCAAAACAATCTTCAAACCAAAGAATTCGTTTCGGCCTTTTCGAACTACTTATTATTCCTGGGTCCAGTGTTGTTTCCTCAGGAACAAAACCCTACAATGGTGGAAACATGTATTTGCTTGATGAAAAGAATACGCCTTCCATAAAACGGAACGTTTCACTCAAACTCAAGAAGAAGAAATTCGCTAAACGAGCAGAACCCTTTTTTATGACTGATATACGTAAAATGATTGCAAGAAAAACAATTATTCCTCGAAAAAGACAGATTGTATTCACTCACGAACCTCCTTTATTCTCAACAAAAAGGGCTATTGACACTGCGCAATTTGGCATTCCAACTGAATCTTTTGACATTTCAATGAAAGAATTCAAAAAAAACAAACTTGATACATTACTATCTGGAAATACTGAACGAACATTTTCAACAAATTCTCGAATTCCTCTCAAAGAAGCTAAAATCCTTAAGGAAAAAGGGTATCCTATGAAATTATACAGTCGAAATGTCGGTAATCCTGCGATAAAAAAGTTACTACAACAATACTCGCTAACAAAATTACTTTGCGGTCACATTCACGAAGGAGGACCAAAAGCTATTGACTCAAAAGAATATGCTGTTAAGAATTCCACTTGGAATAAAACTGTTTTTATCAATAATGGTCTTGGAAGTGAAGGTAATATTACTCATATTACTTTAAGAAAAGATGGTGCGTTAAAACACCGATTTATCAAAGTGCCAGACAACAACTCTTCATAGTATGTTTTCTCTGATGACTCTGTTCAAAAGGGGTATATCGTGCGTTTCAAATTGCTGGTTATTTGAAAAAAGATTTACTCTTGAATGATTCCAAAACCAATAAGTCTGAAACGATTACCGATTCGTCGAGAAATAGTTACTTTATCTCCCGTTTCTGCACAAATAGGGATTCTAAGAACACAATGCGCGATTCCTTTTCCAAGATCTGCAACAACACCGACTGTTTTAGCACTATTGATATTGAGCATAAGCATTTCGTTGTGCTTAAGAGGATCGACTTTGAAATCTTCGCCAATATTAACAATACGTTCAAGAAGATGAGTTTTTATTCTTAGTTCATACCATACAGGTGGAAGTGTTCCTGGATGACCAACAACATTACCTGTAAGATGGTCTCCCTTTACAACAGAAGGATCAAGTTCGGTAAGTAATGCGGAACTTCCTCCAGGATATAATTTGTCCACGCTCTTGTTACCTGTTTTAATACTAGTAATTTTTGTTGTCAAGGGTTTTGCGACAAGTTTATTTTGCTCTTCAACAAGACGTCCAGGTCGCAATTCGACAGTATCTCCTTTTGAGAAAGATCCTTGAACAACACTCCCTCCAAGAATACCTCCTGTCAATGTAGTGGGATCAAAACCTGGTTTGTTGATATCAAATGACCGAGCGACAAAAAACATAGGATTAGCATTCTTATCTCGTTTTGGTGTTGGAATATGTTTTTCAATAGCTGAAATAAGAAGGTCCATATTTACTCCTTGTTGTGCACTTACAGGTATGATTGGAGCGGACTCATAAGCAGTATTTTTGAGAAATTCTTTGATTTCGTTATAATTTCGTTTTGCTCGATCCTCACTAACAAGATCGATTTTATTTTGAACTACAATAATATTTTTCATACCTGCAAGTTCAAGTGCCATCAAATGCTCCTTAGTTTGTGGTTGGGGACAAGTCTCGTTTGCAGCGACAAGAAGAATTGCTCCGTCCATGATGGTGGAACCTGAAAGCATCGTAGCCATCAAGCTCTCGTGACCTGGGGCGTCAACGAAAGATATCTTTCGAACAACTTCTGTCTTATTTTTAGTAACAGGATGTTTTTCCTTTGTTGTGAAACACTCTGGATCTTCAAGCGAAGAATCTTTTCGAAAAGTAGTATCTGCATACCCTAACCGGATAGTGATTCCTCGTTTCATCTCTTCAGAATGAGTGTCGGTCCATTTACCAGATAATTGTTCTGTGAGTGTGGTTTTACCGTGATCAACGTGACCGATAAGACCAATATTAATTTCAGGCTGTTGTGCCTTAGATGTTTTTTTAGAAGAGGATTTTTTTTTAGTTGAAGATGTTGTAGATGATGTTTTTTTCTCAGCGGTCTTTTTACTGGTTGTTTTTTTACTTGTAGAACGCTTTGTCGTGGTTTTCTTTGGCATATTGTTGTGGTATTAGTCGAGGATTTATAAACTTAACCCTGTTGTTTTCTCTTGTTATCTGCTTTCATAGTTTTTATTTTTTTAGGACTCTGTTTTTAAAAAGTTACAAAAAGCACAAAATTTATAAACTACTTGTTGTTTTCTTTCGGTTGGACGGTCACAGCGGCGTGGTCTACCCGAACCCGTTTCGAACTCGGAAGTCAAGCACGTCTACGTCTTGTATTGTACTGTGCTTCTGCACGGGAAGTGCAAGTAGCTGTCCATTTTCTCTTCTTTCTTATTCCTTCAATATATTTTTTTAAAACCATCTATCTTTATATGTTGAAATGATTGAATCGGTTTTATCCATGCCTTGTTTGATGTATGAATCGATTTCTTTACCAATGTCTCTTTTTGTGTGATAATCTTCTCTTACTGGATGAAATACAGAATCAGTTGTATTTCCAAAATAGACTTCAGCACGATTTTTCTCATTAATAACAACTACTTTGTTAAGATCTCGAAAGTCTTGTGGAAAACCATCTTCAGCAGAAATATTATAGTATGTTATTGTATCTCTTATTGTCGAAACAGGACTTAGGTATTCTCCTAAAAAAAACATTCCTGTCATCGCTCCAATAGTGAGTCCTTTTTTAACATACTTCCATCCCTTACCTGTTTTTGATTTCTTAACACTTTGTTCTTTTTGTTGTTCTTTTTGTTCTTCTTGCATAAAAACACCTCGATTAATTATTTAGAAATTATTGTTAAAAGGTGTGTTGGAATATTTTTCGCAAATATTTCGGAGAACTAATTTTCACTCTTTTTTTAAGATTAAAATATTTGAAATTGTTTATGAAAAATTTGAACAATAATTCTACTTAAGATATTTTGAAAATAACGCGCTTGTCAAGTAAAGAATTGCCAGTATCAAGACAATAATGGGTCCTGTTGCAAAATCAAGACTGTAAGAAAGAAATAATCCTATAACAGTTGCAAATAATGCAATTAAAGAAGCTCTGAACATTATTTTTTTAATCGTTCTACTGAAAAACTGTGCAGTTGCGGCCGGTAATGTAAGAATTGCAATCATAAGTACAATACCTACAACTCGTATGGTTGCTACAATTGTGAGTGCGATAAGTGCAAAAAGAATGATGTTTACAAGCGTAACCTTCATATTTCTCGTTTGAGCATACTCTTCATCAAATGTAACTGAAAGAAAACTGTTATACAGTAAATATGTTGTTAGAAGTATTACCACGTCTAAAATCAGAATCAGATAAAGATCAAGTTGAGAGACTAATAGTATATTTCCAAAAAGATAAGTGAACAAATCTGTAGCATAACCTGGTGTGAGAAATATAAATACAAGCCCTATTGCCATTCCTGTCGCCCAAAGAAAACTCAATAACGTATCCAATCTATTTCGTTGATTTTTTCTAAATAACGCGATGCTAACTGCAGAAACCAAACTAAAAATAACGCCTCCAATCAAAGGATTTATTTGTAAATAATAACCTATACCAAGTCCTCCAAAACCTGCATGAGCTATACTTCCTGAAATTAAAGACATGCGTTTTACAACAATGTATGTGCCGATGACTCCTGCTGCGATTGACGCGAGAATAGATACGAAAAGCGCATTTTGAAAGAATTGATACGTTAAAACTTCAAACATGACACATCCCTTTCATCTTATCTGAATTAGCACCATGATAACGAATAGTATGTGTTTTACATTTATTCACACAAACGATTTCTTTGGAGTATTTTGCCAACATTTCAAAATCATGATCAACTATAACGATGGCAATTTCTTTGTTAAGCTCTTGAAGTATAGAATAAAAATCTTCTTGTATGTGGATATCAAGATTTGACATGGGTTCGTCAAGAATTAATAATTTAGGTTTATTCACTAATGCTCGAGCAACAAAAACTCGTTGTTTTTCACCACCTGAAAGCTCATTTAAGTTTTTATCCTTGTAATTTACAATACCTAATCGCTTCAATGCATTTATAGCACGTTCTTTATCAGTTTTAGAATATTTTTTAATAAGATTATTTCCCATAAGTCCCATTAACACAACTTCAAAAACAGTAATAGGATAGTCAAAATCAACATTTTTGAATTGAGATAAATAACCAATATCTTTTCGAGCTTTGCGAGGTTGTTTTCCAAAAACTCGTATTTGTCCTTTTGTTGGTTTAAGTAAGCCAAGAATTAATTTCAAAAGTGTTGTCTTACCACCTCCATTAGGTCCAATAATTCCTAAAAAATCATCTTCATAAATTGGTAGATTAATATCTTTAAGAAACTCATCGTTAGTATAACTGAATGATAGATTTTCAATGGTAATTATTTCTTTTCGTTTCATTTTAAATCATAAAAATCATGTCAAATTATTTGAAATACTGATTGCTACTGTTCTAAGATTATTAATGTAATCCTCTGAAAGAGAATCGATTGAAACTACAACTGCACCAACTTCATCTGCGATAGATTGTGCGATTTCTTTATTGAATTGACTCTGCACAAAAATTACTTTTATCTCTTCTTTGTTTGCTTTATCAATTAAGTGTTGTAATTGTTTTGCCGTGGGTTCTTTACCGGATTCTTCAATTGCGATTTGTGTGAGGTTATATTCATCTGCAAAATAACCCCACGCGGGATGAAATACCATTAACTTATCTGTTTTTAATTCATTTAATTCAGCTTCGATTTCATCATGTAATGTGTCTAATTCTTGTTTATATGCTTGTGCATTTTCTTGATAAATATTTTTGTTTTTAGGATCTTTTGCTGAAAGTGTTTGTGCGATGATATCGATTTGTTTTTTTACTTCTAGTGGTGCGAGCCATATATGGGGGTCGACACCTGTATTGTCGTGTTCTTCTTCGTTTTCTTCATAATTTTCTTTTTTGTTTTCATGATCGTTTTCATAGGGCTGTTCTTCATTTTTTTCAAATGTTCTTAGATTAATTGTAACTGAAGTATCAACAACTTTCATTGAAGGATTAAGGGTTGTTAATTTTTCCATATGGGATTTTTCAAAAGGAATATGTCCTATTCGAAAATAAATATCTGCATTTTCAACAGCAACTAAATCACCTGGTTTTGGTTCGTAGGTGGCAGGACTTCCTCCAGGAGGGATTATTTCTTTTACTTCAACCATGTCTCCTCCAACGGCCTCGACGAATGTTTTTTGTGGTGAAATGCTGACTAATACTTTGATTTGTTGTGTTTCTTGTTCTTGTATACTGGGCTGACAAGCAGTAATAATTAGTGTCAAAAGAACGATTCCTGCTACTAGTTTATAGTTCATTAAAAACACCTTTTTATGTTATAGATGTCATAATATTTATATATGTAACTGATTCTCATTCTCAATAAGAGGTTGTATGATGAAACGACAATCAAAACACACCAAACAAAAAGAAGAATTAGCGACAATAGTAGATAACATAGAAGGATTCTTTGATGCTGAAGAGCTATATGAAAAAGCCAAGAAAAAAGGTATAAGTAAAGCAACTGTATACAGATACCTACAAGAAGCGAAGAAAAACCAAGACCTTTTTGCATACACTTGTAACCGACGACAAATATATTCTCAAGGGAAAAAAAGTCATTGTCATTTTATATGTGAAAAAACTGGAAAGATAATACATTTCGATGTCGATAATATTGATTTTCTTAAAGATAAAATTCCTGGAACCATAACTAGTTTTCAAATAGAAGTTAAGGGCATATGTGATACTTGTAAGAAAAAAGAAAATGATTTTCATTAACTTATTGATGGATGTTATAGTTTTGTACCTAAGAAGATCATGTTTGCATAACTTTTTGGATGCAACTGATAGTATACAAAAGACTTATTTCATAAAAAACAATTTTACATGATTAAAGTACTGCTAAAACATGATTTAACACATCAAAAATCAACCAAAAATATACTCCTCCAATCGCAAATGGAAGTAAAGAAAGAATAGTAAAATGACCTTCGTCCACTGCTTTGAAATTATATATCCGTAGCTTTCTTGAAAGTAATTTATGACACTAACTGAAGGTATATATTTATTATTACTAGATTATTATATTGAATAACCATCCTGTAAGTATTATTGCTCCTGCAGTCACTGCAATAAATGTTACTATTAATTTTTTCTTCAAAACTTTTTTTAGAATAATAATTTCAGGCAAAGAAAGAGCCGTTACTGACATTAAAAAGGCGAGTGCAGTTCCAAGAGGTAATCCTTTTGCAACAAGACTTTCTACTATAGGTATCATCCCCATAACATTTGAATAAAGAGGAACACCAATTGCTGTTGCTATAGGCACACCAAATAAATTATTTCCTGCATATCGTGCCAGTATTCCTTCGGGTGCAAAGCCGTGAAATAATCCTCCAAGTGTGACTCCTGCAATAACATATATCCATACTTTCTTAAAAATATTTTTTACTTCGCCTTTAGCGAACTCAAATCGCTGTTTAAGAGATTGCTTTTTTTCATCTAATTGTTTGGACTTTACTTTATACACAAAATCAGCAACATGATGTTCCATCTTTAAAAGACCGATAACATACCCTCCAACAACACCAATCAATATTCCTGATACAACATAAATCAGTGTTAATTTCCAACCAAAAATAGCCCATAACACTGCAATGGCAGCTTCATTAACTAAAGGACTTGTTATTAAAAAACTAAAGGTCACGCCAAGAGGAACTCCTGCTTCGACAAATCCAATAAATAAAGGAACGCTTGAACAAGAACAAAAAGGAGTGACAACACCAACACCGGACGCTACAAAATTATAGAGTATTCCCTTCTTACCACCTAAAGCTTTCCTAGTTTTTTCAGGGGTAATATAACTTCTAATAAAAGAAACAATAAAAATCATCACAATAAGTAAAAAAAATATTTTGAGAATATCATAAATGATAAAATTTAAACTACTTGCCAAATTAGATTCAGGTATTAAGTGTAATAAATTATAAGTAATTAAATCTGCAAGCCATTGAAAAGGATAAAAAATATCAACCATTTTAGTCTAGTAGTTTTTTAATCTCTTCAACACTTGTTACTGTACCATAGCTTTTCACATCACCATCAATGACAATTGCAGGAGTTGACATCACACCATAAGCCATAATATCTTGTATTTCAGTAATTTTTACAAGTTCAGCTTGTTTGCCTGTTTCTTCCAATGCTTTCTTTGCATTAGCTTCTAATGTTTTACATTTTGGACATCCAGTGCCAAGTATTTCTATTTTCATTATTCTCATTCACCTATTTTCTTCTTACAATCACCCTTATGATCAAGAGCTTTGAAAACATCACAAACACGCATATCGTTAATAGAATAAACAACCATCTTACCATCACGTCTTGATTTAAGAATACCTAAATCTAAAAGCTTGGTTAAGTGCATGGACGTATTACTTTGGGTTCTATTTATTAAAGCAGGAAGTTCACAAGCGCATTTCTCACCTTTAAGAAGAACTTCAACAATCCTATAACGAGTCTCTTCACTCAATGCTTTTAATAAACTTAAATTACTTTGCAACGACATATCAACGAGTGTTGATATGTTGATATATAAATTTTTTGGAATGTATTTTTTTAATTAGAATTTATTGATACTCTATCGCTTATTTGTTTTGTTTATAAAAAGAGTTCTTAGAAAAATCTGTTCGAACTGATTTTTAGCAAGATTTCTCTGATTTCGTCAATTTTTTTTGTTGGTGTTTTTTATTGTAAAATTATTCTTTGTTGCTTTTGTAAGGATAAAATTTGTTTATTCTTTCATCTAAAAATGCTGATTTAACAAATTCATCCATTTTTATATTGTATGGTAGGATTGCTGTTTGGCGATAGTTAGGTGAACAATTAGTTTTTACAAAACCAATTACAAATTCCTCGTCTGCTTCTTTATTCACTTGGTGAAGTAATTCAACGTTATTGTCTTGTAAGCTGCAGTTTTTGAAGAGTATATAATCATTTTCTTCTACAGGGTAATATTTTTCACGCAAAAACTCGACATCCTCTTTGTTGAGTTTCATTTTTTTAATAAGGGTTTTCTCTCCAAAAAAACTATCTTCTAATAGATGTACGCATGCATCTAAACACTTTGCAGGAACGTATAACTCTTGTAATTGATCTATTGATGTTTGATTTTCATCATATATGCTTTTTCCAGGGTATGAATAAAAAGGGTCCAATTCAAAAAAAACAGCTCCTTGACCAAATTTTATTTTGTTGTACGCATCAACATAATTCTCTTTAAGTTTGTGACCAATAACTATTTTTGTGGTTTTACTGAGAATTGTTCCATGATCCATTGAGTTAAGGAATTCAATGGTTTGTGATTCGTCTTTTTTTTCATTAGGTGTGTGGGAAAGAAACTGATTATTATCTATAATTCTGGTTGTTGCTTGGTTTCTGGCTCCGTTTTCAGAATAAAAAGTACCTTTTTCATCAATATGGCCGTTTGAAATAATTAAATGATGTGTTTTATCATTGATGCCTCCAAGTGGAGCAACGACTCCAAAATATTTCTCAATAAGAATTGGGGTGCCTAGTTCTAAGGATTCACTTATTTTTTTAAGAGATTCAGAATAATTTTTCTTTGTGATGTTTGTTTGATTATTGTTAATTATGAGTTCAATACTTTCTTCAGCCATAAAGGACATAAATGTCGTTTGTTTTTTAAATCTTTTGTTGTGCTGGCATTGTTCCAAATCATGTTGCTATTTTGTTAGAAACACTATTTCTATAAAAATCTGTTCGAACTGATTTTTAGCAAGATTTCTCTGATTTCGTCAATTTTTTTTGTTGGTGTCAAAACGAATTTACATTTTGAGCATGAACCGAAGGTTCAACGAACATTTTTTTTTGAAGAAATAAATATAGCCTCGCCCGGATTGTTGTGAGTCATACGAGCAACTCAAGAACGACATTGGAGTTCGCAGATGTTCAAATCCTATTATTAAAAAAGATCTTTGAATAAACTGAGAAAGAATAGCCCCGCCCGGATTGTTGTGAGTCATACGAGCAACTCAAGAACGACATTGGAGTTCGCAGATGTTCAAATCCTATTATTAAAAAAGATCTTTGAATAAACTGAGAAAGAATAGCCCCGCCCGGATTGTTGTGAGTCATACGA
>JBNJGO010000031.1:0-11778 GCA_051819745.1 Nanobdellota archaeon
TTCATTTCAATATTGAAATTTATTATTTAGAAAACTCGTTTGTTTCTTTAAAAAACTCCCGGGCAAAAACATCTCAAATCAAATGATTTATATATGACATTATATTTTAGTTTCTTTATATAGGTAGTTAGATTGCTTATCGTTTTTGATATGCAGTAAAGCTATGTGGTGGTGTAATGTATGACTAGTTCGTTTCCTCAAGATTTGCTCGAGTATGATTCTGACAATCTCCTTTCAAAATATTCTTCGCTTCATCATGATATCAAGGAGGCCTATAATATCATTGAACAGTTCTCTCTTCCCACCGATTCCTCTCAAATCGATTCTATTGTTGTTTTGGGGATGGGTGGTTCTGCGCTAAGCGGTGAATTATTAAGATTATATTTGGATCATTTGGGTGTTTCCCTTCCAGTCACGATCTCGCGTTCATATGACATTCCTTCATCTGTTTCTCAGAATTCGCTTGTTTTTGCCATCTCTTATTCTGGTAATACTGAAGAGACTATCAGTGCTTATCGTCAAGCTCTTCGAAAATCCTCTCGCTGTATTGCCCTTTCTTCGGGTGGAAAATTAGAAGAGATAACTTCTGTTAATCGTAATGCGCACATCAAAATTCCTAAAGGATTCCAGCCTCGCACTGCTTCTTTGACATATCTTTTCTTCCCTTTACTTCGTGTGCTTGAAGAATATGGTATTATCCCTTCCCAAGAGCATCAACTCGATCAACTTCTTAATGGCCTTTCAAAGCCGGATTTTAATGCTCTTGCGATTTCTATCAGTGAAAAACTCATTGGTAAGACTCCTTTTATTTACACTTCGGGCTATTATTCTCCAGTCGGTTATCGTCTTAAGACTCAATTTAACGAGTCTGCTAAAATTCATGCTTTTTCAAATCATTTCAGCGAGCTCAACCACAATGAGATGATGGGTTTTACGAAAGATTCGCTTCCGGCACACATCATATTGTTCAATTTGGATGATGATAATCGAAGAATCAAAAAGCGTATGGCTCTTACTCGGGAATTACTTGCAAAAGAAGGTGCTGAGACTACTGAGTTGAAGATGAGTGGTGATCATTTCTTGACAAAAGTATTTTCTTCATTGATTGTGGGTGATTTAACAGCAATTTATCTTGCTCTTCGTTATGAAACAGATCCTTCGCCAGTTCCTTTAATAGAGTCTTTCAAAGAACGCTTAGGACCCTACATTTAAGCGTATTTATCGCTATGTTGTTATGTTCATATCCTTCTAGCTCTCCAGAAAGATTTATAAACCAAGTATTATTCCTTCCACTGTCTCATACGGGGCTGTGGTGTAGCTTGGTCTATCATTTGGCGTTTGGGACGCTAAGACCCCAGTTCAAATCTGGGCAGCCCCATGTTTTGTCCGTTTGATACGGATATTTGAGTGGTTAGGCGTTGTTATGTTCGTCCCGTTAAAAAACATAAATAGTATCGCATGAGGTTTATTATAATGGCAAGAAATCCAAAAGCAAAATCAGTGAAACGTTTCGGAACAAGGTATGGTAAGACTGTCAAAGACAAATTTGGCCTTATCGAATCTCAACAACATGAGAAATATGAATGTCCTTCTTGTTCTCGAAAACAAGTTGTTAGACTGAGCAAAGGTATTTGGGAATGTAAGAAATGTGGTGATAAATTCACTAGTAAAGCATTTACTGTTCGAAAAGTTCCTGATATTAAAACTGCAGTTTCCGAATTATAAGAATTGTGGTGTCTTACTTTCAATAACAACTCTGTTGTGTTGAAGTTGATGCTGTGATAGTGTCTGAATGAAGGTGGCTAATTATGACTGAATATAGATGTTTTTCATGTAATAAAGTAATTCCCGAACATTACATCAAGAAAAAAGTTCGTTGCGTATATTGTGGCTCGAAAATAATCTTTAAGGCACGATCAAAACCTTCGATGGTTAAAGCACGATGAATTATACTTCCACAATCACTGTTGATACTTCTTCATCTCAATCAGCGGTTAATCTCGTGAAGCTTTTTGAAACTGAAGATAGTGTCTTATCTAATGGACGAGGTTCATACGTTGTTTCCTCAAAGGATGCTGTTGTCGAGTTTTCCATAACTGCAAAGGATCCTACTGCTCTTCGTGCAGTGCTTAACACCATTACAAAAGTGTGTACTGTTTATGAAAAAACCGGCAATATAAATTAATGTTGTCAATTATTATGATTAATATTTATTCAGGTGATATGTTATGTCTCAAGATGAAATGCTTTCGCAATTACAATTTCTCGAAGATCGGCTCTCTCAAACAATGAATCAAAAACAATCGTATCAACAATTTATTTACGATATTGATTCTGCTCTTAGTGAGTTAGATACTGTTTCTTCAGCGTATCATATTGTTGGAACAATCATGGTTAAGAAATCTTCTGACACTCTCAAGTCTGATTTGACTGAAAAAAAAGAATTATACGAAAAACGCTTGAAGTCTATCGAACAACAAGAGGAATCTCTTAAAAAAGAAGTTTCGGCGTTACAATCGAAAGTTAAGGAGCAACTTAGTAACTGATAATGAGGTGTTTATGATGAATGATGATATTAAAGAAATAATTGATTTTCTCTTAGAATTGGCTGATGACCATAATATTCCAAAAAATGTCCGTCTTAAGTTTTCAAACATTATCTCTCAATTGAAACAAGCTGACAAGTCAAATCTTTCCCTCACCATTAATAAATTACTTTCTGATCTTGATGAAATCTCTGAAGATGCTAATCTCGACCAGTTCACTCGACAACAGATTTGGAGTGTTTCAAGCATGCTTGAAGGTATTAATGATTAGATAGTTTTGTGTTGTTTTCTTATTTTTTTTCTCATTCTATTTCTTTTATTTGTTATGTTGTATTCATCGTTCTATCATAAGATTTAAATAGATATCATACTTTTTCATACTCAGGTGGTTAGTGATGAAAGATCGAATTACGATAACAATAGATCAAAAGCTTCTTTCCTCCCTTGACAAGCAAATCGATGGGGTTTTAATAAAAAATCGTAGTCATGCTATAGAAAGCGTCCTCTCAAAAACATTAGGTCGTCAATCTATTTCACAAGCTATTATTCTTGCTGGTGGAAAATACACTGTAGAGCAAGATGGTAAGAAAAAACCTGCATTTCTGCTTGATGTAAACGGAAGAACTGCACTCGAGCATAATATCATCCAACTTAAACGACAAGGAATCAAGGAATTTATCATTTCAATATATTTTCAAAAAGAAAAAGTGAAAGAACTGCTTGGTGATGGCTCGAAATTAGGTGTTTCTATAACATATGTCGAGGAAAAAGAACCTTTAGGAACTGCTGGTGTGCTTCGTAAAATAAGTTCAAAAATTTCTTCTTCATTTGTCATGTGTAATGGTGATGAATTAAAAGAGATTAATATCAAGGATATGTTTGATTTCCACAAAAAACAAGGTGTTAAAGCAACTATAGCTGTCACGACTTCAACCACAAGCAGAGAGTATGGTCAAGTATTGCTTAATGGTAGTAAGATATATAGTTTTATTGATAACTCAAGCGATCCATCTCCTAGTCTTATCAATGCAGGACTTTATATTTTTGAACCCGAAGTCATCGCTCAAATCCCTGAAGGATATGCTCGCCTTGAAAGCGACTTGTTTCCGAAACTATCTTCTGAGGAAGAACTCACCGGTTATGTGTTTTATGGTAAGTGGGATGATTTGCGTGATAAAGAGTCTTTAAAAGATGCAGAAATGAACTGGTAATGCGACTGGTTGTTGAAATGGTTCGTGTTTACATAAAAACTTACGGGTGTGCTCACAATCAAGCCGATAGTGAAGCGATGGCTGACTTATTATCGCAAGAAGGATATAATATTGCTGGTTTACCGCCTTTCACAGGACAGGATAAACAATCACTTCTTTATGATATGAATTCTTCTGATGTTGTTATCATAAACACTTGTACTGTAAAGAATCCTTCTGAAAGTAAGTTCTTCTCCCTTTTACAGAACGTATCTGTTCCCGTCATTATTGCTGGTTGTATTCCTCAATCAGAACCTTCCGCCCATCAGATTGCTTCATATAGTGCGATTGGCGTCGATCAAATCAACACTATCGTTGAGGTTGTCAACAAGACATTGCAAGGAGAGGTCATCCATAAGCTCTCTCGTCTCAAAAAACCTCCTGAACGACATAAGGTCTCGTCAATCCGTAATAATCTTATTACTGCAATAATACCTTTATCTCAGGGTTGTGTCGGTAATTGTTCATATTGCAAGACAAAATCTGCTCGTGGATCTCTCAAGAGTCATTCAAAAGAATCCATCCTATCTCATATAACTTCTGCTCTTGATAACGGTTGTAAGGAGTTGTGGTTAGTGTCTGAAGATACTGGTGCTTACGGCCTTGATAGTAATACCACGCTCCCTTCTTTGCTTGAAGATATTTCCTCAGCAGTTTTTGCCATGAAAGGAATAAAAATACGATTGGGGATGATAAACCCTCATTTTGCACATCGATATCGTCATGAACTCGTCTCTTTTCTCAAAAAAGATTTTGTTTACAATTTCATTCATATACCTATTCAGTCAGGAAGTAATGCTGTCTTAAAAGAAATGAATCGTCCTTACACAAGAGAACAATGCCTTGAAGTGTGTTCTTTTTTCAAAGAAGAAATTCCTGACATCACGATTTCAACCGATATAATATGTGGTTTTCCAACAGAAACAGAGGATGATTTTTCTCAAACAATGAATCTCGTTTCATCAATTTCTTTTCCCATAATCAATATTTCAAAATTCTATCCTCGACCAAAAACTCCTGCCTCCAAACGTCCTCTGCTTCCAACCTCGATTCCAAAACAACGAAGTTCTCAATTAACGTCTTGGTTTTCTAAACAACAACCAAATAAGTCTTATACAAACACTCTTGTTTCAACAGTAATTACAGATTATTCTCCTCGATTTAACACTCTTCTTGGACGAACAGACAATTATCGTCAAGTAATAATTTCCCTTCCTTTTGATATTCCAGTTACGGCCTCCTTATTCAATAAGCTTTCCGGAACATCATGTGGTGTTTTTATTTCTTCTGTGAGTCGTGACGATCTACGTGGAAAAATGAATCTGTCTGTTTCGCTTCACTAGTCTTGTCAACATAAATATTTTTAAAGAAACACTGTTTAGATACTAGCATGCTCGTTGGAAAAATTTTTGGGAAAGTAACAACAAAAGAATTTCGTTTTATCGTCGAACATGATATAACTACTTTTGATTACGTTCAAGTGTATCATGAAGTATATGATTATGTATTATGTCAAGTTGTTGAACTTGAAAAACAAGAATCGATGACTACTGCAACATGCAATATTATTGGTTACAAAGATGCTAAAGACGGTCGTATAAAAAAATTAAAAATACCTTTTGAACCTGGAAGTGAAGTATTCTTAGCGGATAATGATTTTATCAGTGAAGTTGTTCGTTTGGAAGAAACTGATAAGGGTGCATTCATCGGTCATCTCGAGGGAAAAGACATTCCCATTCATATTGATTTAAGGAAATTATTAACAAAACACCTTGCTATTCTTGCAAAATCTGGTTCTGGAAAAAGTTATACTGTTGGTGTTTTGCTTGAAGAAATACTTGATAAGAAAGTTCCTCTCATCGTCATCGATCCTCATGGCGAGTATTCTTCAATGAAATATGAAAATAATCGAGATGATGAAATTTCTCTTATGTCAAGATTTGATATTTCTCCAGAATCATTTTCGATCATTGAATATGGGGATCCTTCAATCTCGCCAAAAGCAAGACCTTTACAATTAAGTAATGATTTGTCTCCTGAAGAATTACTTGATATTCTTCCTGCAAAACTTTCAAGCACACAAACAGGATTATTTTATAGTGCTGTCCAACACCTTGAGACTTGTGATCTCGACTCCGTACTTTCAAATCTTCATCAAGAAGAATCTAATGCAAAATGGAACGTTATTAACGTTGTCAATCAACTTAAGAAAATGGGGTTGTTTTCTCCCGCCCCAACATCGCTTCATGATATGGTGCAATCAGGATCCTGTTCGATTATCAATCTCAAAGGTGTCGATCCTCACATTCAAGATATTTTAGTCTATAAGCTCGCTAAAGATTTATTTTCTGCCCGGAAAAAAAATAAGATACCTCCTTTTTTTCTCGTTATTGAAGAAGCTCATAATTATTGTCCCGAGCGTAGTTTCGGCGAGAAAAAATCTTCTTCCATACTCAGAAACATTGCCAGCGAAGGTCGTAAGTTCGGCTTAGGTATGGCTGTAGTTAGTCAGCGACCTGCACGGGTTGATAAATCTGTATTAAGCCAGTGCAGTACCCAAATGATTATGAAAGTAACCAATCCTAATGATATCAAAGCAATCTCGAATAGTGTTGAAGGATTAACATCAAGTTCTGAAAAAGAAATGCAAGATGTTCCTGTTGGTACTGCTATTGTTACAGGCGTTACTGAAGTTCCTCTCTTTGTTAAAATTCGTCCTCGAAAAAGTCTTCACGGGGGTTATGCTGTTGATATGTTGTCTGCTGACCAACAAGAAAATCAATCAGATATTTCTTCTCTTCAAAATTCCGAATTCTCTACTGAAGATGATTCTCTTATCGAAAAAGTCGACGAGTTCAAATCTCAAGAAATACTTCCTCTTATCAAACCCTCCTTATCAAAAAAAGATCTTAAACTCATGAGCACAAAACCAATTTCGCATATAGAAACGGTTCTCTATCCTGCCTACTTGCTCTCTTGTAAAGAAAATAACACTTCTTTTTCTCTTCTTGTCAATCGTGTTTCAGGAACTGTTGTTATCGACAAGGATACTTTTCAAAACGTTTCCATTCCTCCTGTTTCGTCATTATCTTCATCACAACTTCAAGTATTACAATATATTTTTAACAATCAGCCTGTTAACAATCAAGTCTTAAAAAATAATGTTGTTATTTCTCCTGAAGACCCTTCTTATGCTGATCTTTTAGAAAAAAACCTTATAGTCCTCAAGGATGGTTCTGCGTCCTTAAATCCTTCTTTTTTATTTGAAAAACTTTCTACCGTTAAGACGTTTGCTGTTATCGACCACAAAAGTATTTATTACGATGAAAAAAAAGAACCTTCTTATTCGTATGAAAATATTGTTGAATTGTTAAAACCATTCACAACAATTACTGATCATTCCAATTGTTTTATCGTTAGTTACGAGGTGGAATATGAATCATAATCTTGACTCATGGACTGCTTTTCTATCAAGCATACATCAACAAACAGTTGTTGATACTCGGCGCTCCCACCAAAAGACCATCGAGGAACTTTCTTCATTGTTAGAGTCGACAATTCTTCGTCAAGCAGATAATATGTTAACAAAAGGTTCTATAGGTCTTTTATTTTCAGGTGGTGTTGATTCTACATTTATCGCGCACGTTCTCACTAAACACAATAAACCCTTTAAAGCAATAACAATTGGTTTTCAAGATAATGATTCGCAAAAATATCCTGATGATGTAGCTTCTGCAATCGATATTGCAAAAGAATTATCTCTTGATTTTTCATTTAATATTCTTGATTTCAGACAAATTCGTGAATCGTTTTTACAAACAGCACAAGCTTTAGGTTCTGATGCGATAACAAATATTAATATCGGTGTTGGTAGTGTTGAATACAGTGCAATCAGAGAATTACTCCGGCTCGATCCTGCAATAAAAGGGGTGTTTGGTGGTCTTGGCAGTGAAGAAATATTTGCTGGTTACCAACGACATCTTGAATCAGAAAACAGTAATGATGAATGTTGGAAAGGATTGTTTGCAATGTTTGAAAGAGATATTATGCGCGAGCAAGCTATCGCAAAACATTTTGGGGTTGAATTACTCGTTCCTTTTCTTGATTCTCATGTAATTTCTTATGCAATGACTATTCCTTCTCAGATGAAGCTAAATGATGAGGGAAACAAATATATTTTCCGCGAATCCGCGGTTTACAACGGTCTTTGCAAATCTTGGGCGTTTCGTCCTAAAAAAGCCGCGCAGTATGGTTCTCGCACACAACATGCTCTTGCCAAAGTTTCTCGACAGGAGGGTTTTCGCTACATTTCTTTATATCTCGATAGTTTAAAGAAGAATTGCTAATTTCTGCTTTATGTAGATGTTTTTTTTTAGAAATGTTTATAAAATATCTTGAGCGCGATGTTGTATGAATGTGTTGGTTATGTTTGGTACTGTTCGTTTTGTGGGATTATTTTTTTTGGTTTTTTTACTGCTAGCTTTACCGCTAGCCTGCTCTCTTGTCAATACCTCGACAATTCTTACTATTGAAAGACCAACTCCTCTTCCTGTAACTTCCACTGACTCTTTTGATATTATTGTAAATAACACTGGTTCTGAAAGTATAGAAAATATAAGTATTAACATGACCTTCCAGAACCAGCTTTTTTCTCTTGAGAATATTTCAATCACTCCAGAACAGAACACATCCCATTCTGCCTTGTTGACTAAAACGAATTCTTCACTTGAACCAAACAATACAATTCTATTCTCATTTAATGCAACAGCAGATATGCAAGGAATAGAAAACGTATCTTTAGTTGTGGATGCTGTTTCCACTACTAATTCAACTCAAGAAAGGTCTTCTTTTGAGATTGTAGTCGGCGATATGTTCGAAAATGATGATACTTTTTCAAATAGTTCATTTATTCCTGTCAATGGTAGTGCTCAACAACGAAGTTTCATCCCTTATAATGATACTGATATAGTTCGTTTTAATGCGGTTCAAGGGGCCCAGTATATCCTCAAAACATTTGATCTCATTTCTTCAGACACGAACATTTCGATTATTGATACTGATAATGAGACTGTACTCGCCTCCAATGACGATGTGTTAGATGGTAGTTTTCCTCGTTCGACCATTTACTGGACGGCACCCTCCTCGGATAATTATTCTATTCTTATTGGGAACAGCGATTCTTCCCCCGGATCATATTCGCTTAAGGCACAGCAATTATCCAATATTTCCTTGGAATTCATTAATTTTTCAAATAATCGTAGTGCTCAAAAAGACCATATGTTTTCTGTCAAACTGAACGTTTCTTGTGGTGGGGTAGGGTGTACAAACATATCTGTTTATTTGGATCCAAGAAAAGACAGTTCTTCAAGAAAACACTCTACTGTTATTGATCCGTATGCTGTTTCTTCTCATAACTTATTGCAAGGCACATATCATCCAGTAACTCTTCATCTTAATGTTTCTCCAGAAACTTCACAAAAAGATATTTCCTCCGACACTCGTGAACTGAAAACACCAAGTAATATTTTATCAAGAAAACAAATGCTATCAAGCAAACGTCAAGAAGTTATTTCCAGACTTTCCTCTCAACAGCATCCTTCGCAATCTCAACCAGATAATTCTTATGTGTTCAATTCTTTACCTCTCATGACACTTAACCTCACCCCTGATCAAATCGCCGACCTTGAGAATTCATCGCTCATCACAGGAGTATATCAAGAACCGGTCCTTAGCGTCAGTCTTGATGAAGGAATTTCCCTTGTTTCTGCCGATAATATGTGGTCTGAAACCTTCTCGTCCACGTCTCTTGTTGGTGAAGGACAAACCGTTTGTGTTCTTGATACGGGAATTGATTATACTCATGAGGATTTTGGAGGGTATGAGTCATTTC
Source organism: Nanobdellota archaeon (assembly GCA_051819745.1). Classification (GTDB taxonomy): domain Archaea; phylum Nanobdellota; class Nanobdellia; order Woesearchaeales; family SKGA01; genus SKGA01. The sequence continues at coordinate 9,687 of JBNJGO010000031.1, forward strand.
CCAATTCAAAAGTGATTGGGGGTTATGATGTTGTCAATGAAGATGACGATCCTTTCGATGATAATGGTCATGGAACTCACGTTTCAGGAATAATATCTTCGACTGACTCAACATTTAAAGGTACTGCTCCAAATTCTTCTATTGTTGCTGTAAAAGTCTGTGATAGTGTTGGGACTTGTGAATCTCAACATATTCTTCAGGGATTTGATTGGTGTCTTTCCCACGCCCAAGAGTATAATATTTCTGTTCTCTCGCTAAGCGTTGGTGGTTCCACCACTCCCATTTCTTCTTATTGTTCGGGACCTATTCCTGATGCTATAAATTATGCTCGTGATAATGGTTTTTTTGTAACTGTCGCTGCGGGAAATAATGATTGGTCGACAGGTGTTTCGTATCCTTCGTGTGCGAAGGGTGCTTTTACGGTAAGTGCCATAGAAAAGGATGATGAGACTATACGTTATAATAGGGGTAATCTGACAAACATTCTTGCTCCAGGATATCAGATATCATCTTCAAAAATAGGTGGTGGCCACATATTATTATCAGGAACCTCGATGGCTACACCATTCACGGCAGGCGCCGGCCTACTACTCAATCAATATTACCAGTTATATGATGGGCTTCAATTACATGCTGATCGTATTGCTTCTGCTATTGAGTCATCTGGACCTTTACGAGAAGATTCTACCACTGGAAACTATTATCCTCGCCTTGATGTTTTTTCAGCGTATGAGTCGTTTTCATTTCCGAAAGGAATCATCCCTACTGATCCGACAGCAGTTCCATTCTATACTATCTCTGACAACCCTCAAGACATAACACTATCTGCGAATAACTCAACAAGTATTGAGTGGATTGTCAATGCTACTGGTGATTTCGGATTATATGATTTTTTTGCATTCACCAGTCAAGATGGTGTATATCAAGAAATCAAATCTTCAACTCGAATAATTAATATAACGGATAACACTCTACCTACAGTCACACTCCATCGTCCTGAAAATAATTCCTGGACTTCTTCACCAAATCAAACCATTGCATTTATGGTGGATGATCCTATAGATAACAACCTCACTTGTGATCTTGTGCTTGATGATGTTCTAAACACAACATTTTCAAGTATTTCCCGTCAAAAAATACATAATTATTCCCTCGAACTTTCTGATGGTAATTATTCGTGGATGATTAATTGTACTGATAAGTCAGGAAATTACAACTCTTCTCCCGCTTATCACATCCCAATTGATACTATCGATCCTAACATAACAAATATCTCATTTTCTTCCGAGACTTTTTTTAATGGTGTTTCAACTATCGTAAACATAACCTTTTTTGAGAATGATTCTGGAGTGAATGTCTCGCCCTCAATCATATTTGCTAATAATTCTTTTGAATCATCGTTGCAAGGAAATTCTTCTCTTATCGCAAACATTACTCCTTCTGATGAGGGATTATCTTCTTTTTCCCTGAACCTATCTGATAGTGCAGGTAATACTATTCGTGTTAATGAGTCAGTTGTTGTCGGTTCAAAAGTGCAGTTCTCGAATGTATCCTTTTCGAATGAATCTTTAGTCAAACTACATAATAGTACTTTGCGGACATCGATTGTAGGTTCGTTTAATACAACTGCAACTTCGAATGTCTCGATTGCCGAATTTAATCATCTTCCATCATACATCGCTCAAGATCTGAATACTTCGATTCGATTCGAACAATATGATTTTGATACTTCTATTCTTGAAACGTTGGATTGGGTGCAGATAAACATTTCTTATAATGAGAGTGAATTGTCAGGTATTGATCCTTTAACACTATCGCTTTCAAGATATAATCAGTCGTCTTCACAATGGATTGAATTATCAGAAAACCTTTCTTTTGTAACGAGTATTGGTCATAATATAACACAGCAGTACGTGTGGGCCAATGTCTCTACACTTAGCACGTATGGTCTTTCCGGAGAAAAAGTGTTGTGTCAAGATGATGGCGAAGTTCCTTCCTCCGGTTGTTACTTTGATAGCGTTTTATATACGTCAGGTTATATTTGTCAAGGATCCCATCAATCAACGGCGTGTTCGACTCCTGATTCTTCTCC
>JBNJGO010000032.1:0-5635 GCA_051819745.1 Nanobdellota archaeon
TAACTAAACAGTGCTGTTGACCGTCTTTGACGGGAAACACACATTGCGTGCCAACTGAGCGTAACCAGTCAAATACAATAACCAACAGTAACTAAACAGTGCTGTTGACCGTCTTTGACGGGAAACACACATTGCGTGCCAACTGAGCGTAACCAGTTGATAGAAGGCCGTCGCCCTATCCAGGCTAGGCTACGGGCCCTGAAATACCAATTATGAAACCAGCATTGTTTTTTAAAGGTTTCTACAAGAATTATTCTAATAAAGAGCGAAATTCTTTTCTAAAAGAACTGTTATTTTTGTAACGGTCGATAATAGTCTCAACTCGTTCTTTTGAGAAATCTCCAGAATCAAGATCTGCAAGAAAATAACGTATATCATTACTTTTTTTGAACTCATCAATCTCTTTTCTCGAAAATTGTTTGCTGTCAGTGAGAATATGTTTTATATCTTCAAAATCACAATCAGTACCACCTTTAGATGGAAGATCATATTTTTCACTTAGATCAACAATAGATGGTTTTGCCTGATAACTATTGTTTTTTTCACCAGCCATAGATTCCAGAGAATGTTTACGAGAACCTTTTTTTCGAAACATAACTACCATAAAGAATGCATCCTTTAAAAATATTTCTTGTCTTATACCAGAATATATTCCTATACATAGAGGGTGATGAAGGTAATATTTATAAACAAAACTTGCTTTGTGAAGTATCATCATGGTACTCGATCAAAAAACATATCTTAAACAGTTATCCAGTTACATGCAAGATAAGGGATTTATCTTCGGCCCATCACCTGAAATTTATGGTGGAATGGCAGGTTTTTATGAGTATGGTCCTTTAGGGAAACTTCTCAAAAACAATGTTGAAAAACAAATCAGAGATATATTCCAAAAAGAACAATTTTTTGAAGTAGAATGCCCTACAGTTCTTCCAAAAGAAGTGTGGGAAGCTTCAGGCCATCTTGAGAATTTCACCGACCCTCTTATTAAAGATTCTAAAGGTAATGTTTTTCGAGCAGATAGTCTTATTGAAGAGCATTGTCGAGAAAATAATATTGAAGTTGATGATCTTCGTCTGGATGGTATGAGAGATGAGCAATTACTTGAAGTTATCGATAAATATAATATTACAAGCCCCATCAAAGGAGCTGATTTAGTCAAGGAAATCACATATCATAATCTTATGATGGAAACAACAGTCGGTGTTGATAGAACAGCATATAACAGGCCTGAAACTGCAACAACAACATACCTTCCATTTCAACGATATCTTAATTTTTTCAGAGATAAACTTCCATTCGGTATATTCCAGATCGGTAAGGCTTATCGTAATGAGATTAGTCCTCGACAATTTTTGTTACGACTTCGAGAATTTACTCAAGCCGAAGCTCAAATGTTCATTTTCAAAGAACAAAAACAGTCTTTTCAACGATTTGAAGATAAAAAAGATGCATTGTTACCTTTATGGTCTGCAGAGGATCAGAAAGAACCGTTCTCATCCTGGCATAAGAAGTATCCTGATGGTGTTTCTCTCTCATCCGCAGTTTCATTAAACAATATCAAGAATCAGGCGTATGCCTGGACGTTATGGCTCGTGTATGAGTTATTCACATCAATGGGCATTCCTAAAGATAGGATGCGTTTCAGACAGCATAATGATGATGAGAAGGCATTCTATGCAGATGATGCGTGGGATCTCGAGCTTAAACTTAATACGTTTGGTTGGACTGAAATGTGCGGGGTTCATGATCGAACAGATTATGATCTTAACAAGCATGCTAAACATTCAGGTCAGGAGTTACAAGCGCGCGACGAGAATGGTGTAAAACAAACACCTCATGTTATTGAACTCGCGTTTGGAACTGATAGACCAACCTTTGCTCTTCTTGATTTATTTTATGATCTTAAAGAAAAAGATGAAGGTAAAACCACTTTTACAGTACCATATCATATGGCGCCACTCCCGGTCGCTATTTTTCCTCTCACTAATAAATTAACATCACAAGCAAAAGAAGTATATGATTCGCTTCAACAGCATATGATGGCTTTTTTTGATAAAAGCGGAAGTATTGGAAAGCGTTATTTAAGAGCAGACACTGTAGGTATTCCTTATTGTATAACATATGATTTTGACAGTAATGAAGATGATAAGGTTACTGTTCGAGATCGTGATTCTGGTGAACAAAAGAGAGTTCCTATCATCAGCCTTGCAGAGATAATCAAAGATCTCATCAAAGGAAATGTAAACTTTTCGGAGTTGTGAAGAGATATATTTATAAAAAATACCTTATTTGTCTCTTGATATGGATAACAATAATCCGTCTTTAGATAGTTCTGTCAAGCGCGAGAAAAGACCAGCAACAAGAGAATTTTCTTCTATGCCTGTGTTGAATTTGCTTGCTACAGGATTTTCTTTATTAGCAATCTTAGTTCAATCAGAATATAGTGCAATTATTGCTTTAGTTTTTCTCATATTCGGTTTTTTTACCACTTTAAAAGATGGCAGTGAACAATTATCACATAATACAAATTCGTTGTCAAGTATACTTCTTGTTGGATTGGCAATGATTCAATCGTTATTGTTAGTTGTGTTGTGGAATACACTTATTGTTTCATTCGTATCAAGTATTGTTTTTGGAGGAATTGTTCTTTTAGGAGCATTTACAGCATGGTTTGTTCTTTCTGCACTTATTTCTTATTTCAAGAATCAAAAATTTGTTGCGTTTCAAACGACGTTGTTAATAGCAATCATATCATGGGTTGTTTTAGGATTACTCTTTTTGTACGCGCATGTCATATTATTTATCTTAACAGTAATCGCGATTGGAGTGTTTGCTAAGGCAAGTATCGATTATTCTATTATTGTCAAAAAAGAACATTAAAGTTTTTGCTTGAACTTTTCAAGTTGTTTTTTGAATTTTGTTATTGTCTTGACAACATGTTCTGGTTGTGTTTTGAGTATTTCTGCAGTTTCTTCAAGAGGATTACCATCAGTTGTATCCGTTGCACTAAGAGCAAAATCTTCGAGAGGTAGTTTTTTCTTTTTCGCTTTCTTCCATTTTTTAAAGAGTTCTTTTGCACGAGCAGGAAGTTGTTTTGGAGTACAATCTAGAAGAGAACACGCCGTGCTGAGAAGATCATTTTCTTGTTCTTCAATTTTTTTTGCAGCAGTACCTGCAGTAAATTCTATTCTGATAATTCCATCTTGAATTTTTGTTGTTTTAAGAATAGTAATATGTTCTGCCTCACCTGTTGAATTCAGATGCGTTCCACCACAAGCTTGAGTGTCAAATCCATCAATATCAACCACCCTAATTTCTTGACCCGGAACAGCCCCTCCTTGATATAATCTGAATCCATATTTCGCTTCAGCTTCATCACGAGGAAGAATTGTTTTCGTAACAGAGACATCTTGTTTGATTATGTCGTTTGAAAGTTCTTCTATTTCTTTTACTTGTTTGTCGGTGAGCGCTTCAAAATGAGTTATATCCAGTCTTGCTTTCTGTTCCGATTTTCCCGCACCTGCTTGCCACACGTGATTTCCTAATAGTTTTCTTGAAGCTCCGTTGATAATGTGTGTTGCAGTGTGGTGTTGTGTTAATTGTTTTCTTCTCTCAAAAGAAATTGTTCCAACGACAGGTTGTTGCTTTGATTTTTTTGTCAAAAAATGTTCGTTGTGTTCAAGAACATGAAGGATGTATTTTCCTTGTTTGAAACAATCTAAAACAGTATAGCTATCAAGCGTTCCATGGTCTTTTTCTTGTCCTCCACTTGTTGGATAAAAAGCTGTTTGTTCGAGAATAACATATTGCTTATTAGTTTCAGGTGAAGCGATAACTTCAGCAATAGTTGATTCAAACCCTGTAATAGTCCAATCATCATAATATAATATTTTCGTTGGAATAACATCTGGTGAAATAGGAAGTGTTTCTTTTCGTTTTGTTTGCGTTTTTTGCTCTCGTTTTTCTTGATGCTCTGCAACTAACGAATAAAAATTATCTGGGAAGGCAACAGTAGATTTTCCTTCTTTAATTGCTTGATCATTTATTTCTTCAGGAGTAATACCTTTACTGTCATAAAGCATCATCAAATCATTTGTTGAAAAAGATTCATTTTCAAGTACTTGAGAAATAAGCCGTTTATTTCTCTTTTTACTCTCAACATATTTCTTCCATTCACTATCTAATATCGCATGAACATCAGGTAATTGTTCTTCTAATTCTGGAAAAAGCTCTCGAAGTTCTTTAGCATGCCATGTCGCGACATCTTTTAAGTCGATATCCCAATTATTTTTAGCGATGAAATTGAATGCTCGCCGAGCAATTATTCGAAGATTATACCCTCCAGCCCTATTACTTGGAAGCGCACCATCAGCCAAAGCAAAAAGAAGTGATCGAGTGTGTTCGGCAATGGCATAAATTGCAGTCATAGGTTCGAGTTTCTTCCGTAATTCACTGACTTCAACACCCATTTTCTCAGCAACATCTTGCCATGCAGTAGAAATATCATCTATCTCATCAAGGTTCAAGTATGCACCATAAGGAACGTATTCTTTGATAAATTCCTTGTCAAATTCAACTCCTGTCTTGTCAACCAATTTTGAGATAACATCGGGAAAAACAGCATCATAAATCGTGGGAGCTCCTTGTGAAAACCATGCGTTTCGTTCGTGTCCCATCCCCATATCAAGGACTTTCAAATCGAGTTCTCGGTATCCTTCAGGTTTATTGTCATCTTGTTCAAAAAGCATATAAACCTGGTTTCCAAGCTCCACTCCTCGCGAGAAAAATTCCATACAAGGACCATAATTTCCTCCCCCAGCCCATGCATCTTCATGAAAAGTAATATCTTGAGATGAGAGTTCAAGCCCTTTTGTCAGCCAATCAAAAATAGCGGAAAACGCTTGTTCTTGATCCCAATCGTGCGGATCTACAAATTGATGTTGACCTATCATCACAAAGCCAGTCATGTGGCTCATCGTAATACCAACATTATCAACATCACCAAATCGTAAGCAAAATTGAGGAATAATAAGTTTTTTTGCAGGAGGTTTTGCTTCTCCACTCACAATAAAGGGTTGAAAAGCAGCTATGCTCGCAATAGTGAATTCCATAGTAGGATTCCACCGTGCGACAACAGGAAATCGAGTTATTGGAGTATAACCATACGTGGAAAATTGTTCTTTGAATCGTTTCCAGACATTGACATAAGAGAGAGAAACTTTAGAAGCAGGTGATTTGAGAAAACTAAATCCTCCTTGACAAACAGCATCTCCACAAACAGTTTGGTCTTCATTAACAGTCCAAAACCAAGTCTTACAAGAAGTACATTGTTTTCTTATAAAACCTTTTTCTTTGAGAACTGAAACAGCATAATACTTTTCAGGCTGTTTACTAGCAATTTGTTTGAATTGTTTCTTTATTTCTTTATCCGGAAGCATAAAATACCGTTAAGAAGCGAGTGTTTTTAAATGTAGCGCTTAGGATGGTCTGAAAGCGATACGACAATTTTGCACTGGTCATTACTTCACAATATTTAAAAACACGAAATTATTTTACAATCAAGCGCGCAGTTAAAATAAATGAAACCATGAAAAACAACATAACAATCAAAGGAGCTCGCCAGCACAAGCAA
>JBNJGO010000032.1:5735-9578 GCA_051819745.1 Nanobdellota archaeon
AAAAGAAAAAACTTTTTCTGAGTGCTAACGAAGCAATCAAAAAAAGAGAAACACAACCATGAAAAACAACATAACAATCAAAGGAGCTCGCCAGCACAAGCAAAAAAGAAAAAACTTTTTCTGAGTGCTAACGAAGCAATCAAAAAAAGAGAAACACAACCATGAAAAACAACATAACAATCAAAGGAGCTCGCCAGCACAATTTAAAGAATGTTTCCCTAGAAATACCTCGAGATAAATTTATTGTTATAACAGGACTTTCAGGTAGTGGTAAATCAACACTAGCATTTGATACGATTTACGCTGAAGGTCAACGAAGATATGTTGAATCGCTTTCAGCATATGCAAGACAATTCTTAAGTTTGATGGACAAGCCCGATGTTGATAGTATTGAAGGATTATCACCAGCTATTTCTATTGAACAAAAAACGACAAGCAAAAATCCTCGATCAACAGTTGGAACAGTAACAGAAATTTATGATTACTTACGATTATTTTTTGCGCGATTAGGAACTCCTTACTGTCCCGAACATAATATTAAGATCGAACAACAATCACCATCTAAGATCACAGAAAATATTATTAATGATTTTAAAGGTCAAGAGGTTAGAATTCTCGCTCCAGTAATTCGAAATAAGAAAGGAACATATCACACATTATTTAGCGATCTTTTCAAAGAAGGTTATGTTGAAGCAATTATTGATAGAACAACATATGAGCTTGACCAACCACCAACTCTCGATAAATACAAAAAACACACAGTTTCAGTTGTTATTGACACTGTCGAAATCGACAATGATGAATCTGATAGAATACTCGAAGCTGTGGAAACGTCGTTGTCAATGACAGAAGGACTAGTGAATGTTGAAGAAAAAATATATTCTGAACGAATGAGCTGTCCGGAATGCGGTTTGATTTTTGAAGAACTCCAACCAAGAATGTTTTCATTTAATACGCCTTATGGCGCTTGCCCTTCCTGCGATGGTCTTGGTTTCAAGCAAGAAATAGATCCTGATCTAGTCATACCTGATAAAGATTTGAGTATTGCTGAAGGAGCTATTTATGCCTACAAAAATCTTGTTGATGGTTGGCGTGGAAGACAATTAGTTAATATTGGACGACAATTCGGTTTTAATCCAATGACACCACTTCGAAAGTTCACTCAAGAACAACTAGATATTTTATTGTATGGAACTGGAGAACAAAAAGGATTGATTTGGGAAGGCGTTATCCCTCAACTTGAAAGGTTATATCATCAAACTGAATCTGATTATCGGCGGAAATTTATTGGAAAATTCATGCGTTCACTTCCTTGCCCCGCATGTAAAGGTAAACGATTAAAACCAAAAGTTCTTGCTGTAAAAATAAAAGGAAAATCAATTATGGACCTAACAGACATGTCTATAGAGCAAGAACTTGAATTTTTCAAATCATATGTTGTTCCAAAAGGAAAAGAATCAATCGGTAAACCATTACTCAAAGAGATACTTTCTCGGTTAACATTTCTTAATGATGTAGGTTTAGGATATTTAACACTATCTAGAAGCGCGGGAACCCTTTCAGGCGGTGAAGCACAGCGAATTAGACTAGCAACACAAATAGGTGCGAATTTAACAGGTGTCATATACGTTCTTGATGAACCAAGCATAGGTCTGCATCAGCGAGATAATCAAAAACTCATTAACACCCTTCATCGATTAAGAGATTTGGGCAATACACTACTCGTTGTAGAACACGATCAAGAAACTATCGAACAAGCAGATCATGTCATTGATATAGGTCCGAGGGCAGGTCGTGAAGGAGGACATATTATTGCACAGGGAACAACAACTGATATTGCCAAGAACAACAACTCTTTGACAGGCGCTTACTTAAAGGGTGTAAAAATAATTCCTTATCTTGAGTCTCGTAGAAAACCATCTTCATACTTAACAATCCATTCAGCTCAAGAACATAATCTTAAAAATATTGATGTTGTTATTCCAAAAAATGTTATGAACGTTGTAACTGGAGTTTCAGGTAGTGGAAAATCAACCCTCATCCACACTATTCTTTACAAAGCATTACAACAAAAAATACACAAGGCAAAAGTAACGCCAGGTAATCATAAAGGTATTGGAGGATATCAAGATATTGAAAAAGCAATTATTATTGATCAATCCCCTATAGGAAAAACACCTCGAAGCAACCCTGCAACATACACAAAAGTATTTGATGAGATACGATCATTGTTTGCCCAAACTAAAGAAAGCCGTCTTCGAGGATATAATCAAGGAAGATTCTCTTTTAATGTTAAAGGAGGTCGTTGTGAAAATTGCAAGGGTGAAGGACAAAATAAAATCGAAATGAATTTTCTTCCAGATGTTTTTGTTGAGTGCGAAGAGTGCAAGGGAACAAGATATAATTCAGAAACGCTTGAAGTCAAGTATAAAGGAAAATCTATTGCTGAAGTTCTTGACATGTCTGTTAATTCTGCAGTTGAGTTTTTCTCGAATATCCCTTCTATTACAAGAAAACTTAAAACCCTTCAAGGTGTTGGTTTAGGATATATAAAATTAGGGCAGAGCTCGACAACCCTTTCAGGAGGGGAAAGCCAGCGTATAAAATTAACTCGAGAACTTGCTAAACGAACAACTAAAAACACCGTTTACATCCTTGATGAACCAACGACAGGACTTCATTTTGAAGATATCAATAATCTTCTCACAGTGCTTAATAAGCTCGTGGATAATGGTTCTACAATGATTATTATTGAACACAATCTTGATATTATAAAAAACGCAGACCATATTATCGATCTCGGTCCTGAAGGTGGAGAGAAAGGTGGTCGAATTGTCAGTACAGGAACACCTGAAAAAATTATTTCAAAGGGAGTTGGTTATACAGCACAGTATCTAAAACCTCTTTTGAAAAAATCTTTATCATCAAAAGATACAATAAAAAAAGAGATGAACAAAGTAAAGACTTCCAGAAAGAAAAGTATTCAAGTAAAAAAATCAACAACTAAAAAATCCACTCGAAAAAAAGCAAGTGCGAAAAAATCACCTATGAAGAAAAATTCCAGTAAACAAAAAAATAGTACGAAAAAAATTGCTAAAAAAAACACAAATAAGAAAAAAACAAGAAAAAAATAATTTTTTTATAATTCTAAACTAATGTTGTTTTTGGATTGATTGTTTTAATTATTTGTTGCAAATTCTTATCAGTAATTTGTTTACTGTCTCCTTCACAAATATAATTTTTGGTGTGCGCCATACAACAAGAATCAAAATAAACAACTTCAGCACCTTCATTATCAACTATATATTGAAAACCATTAGGAGTGCCCGTTACAGAATTGTTCATTGATGAAGAAGGGTTTGTTGTGGAAATCCAATATATATCTCCTGTTTTTTGTTTACTTAATAGTCCATGTTTTTCAGCTAATTTTGATAAATAAAGGTTTGTTTCTAAGTCTCCAACCCAAGTTTTAATATGTTCACCAGATCGGTTTCTATATGTATTAATATCTTCGTGTTCAATGTTTGTTGGAGTTCCTCTTGAGTTATCACTACACATAGGAATATGTTTTATTTGTGCTAATTGTTCTTCTCGTTTTATATAAGTATCTATATGTAATACTTCTGATTCAATTTGAATAGGTAATGATTTCATTTATTTTACCTTTTGTTAAAATATACGTGTATTATAATTAGGGTATAATACAACTATATAAATATTATTATTTAATTGTCTCTAATTAGTAAATGCATAAAAATTTTTATTTGTTCAATATTCAGGTTCGAAATGATGCATAAGCGATAGATGCGTTAAATCATAACTATCATCAAAGATTTTTGTCAG
>JBNJGO010000033.1:0-4259 GCA_051819745.1 Nanobdellota archaeon
AAAAAGGTCGAGGCAGTCCCGAACAAAGTGAGGATATTGTTGAGACTAAAAAGGTCGAGGCAGTCCCGAACAAAGTGAGGATATTGTTGAGACTAAAAAGGTCGAGGCAGTCCCGAACAAAGTGAGGATATCGGTCGGTGCATTTTTTTTTATAATTTAGGTGTTTTTGGGTATAATTGGGCTTCATCTTTAAGTGTTGCTGAAAATTATTTCCGCGACCGTTGATTTTATAAATCCCTTTATGTCTCTTTTGTATTCTATTGTGAGCTTGTAGCTTAGTCTGGTATGAGCGCTGGTCTTATATGACCGTACATCGCTTGAGATGTATTTGCTCGAAGAGAGCCAGTGGTCCCGGGTTCAAAATCAGTGGATTGGTAGTGTCTTGCACGCTGATTACTGGATGAATGTCCCGGCAAGCTCACTTTTTTTCTCTTTTTTTTTATAGTGTATTCGAGCATGTTGCGGAGAATGCGCTTACTGATGCCTACCAGTAGGTTGGCCTGGCAAGCTCACTTTTTTTCTCTTTTTTTTCTCCCTATAATTTTTTCTCTCGTGTGTTTTGAGATTGTGTTCACAACCAATAGTTTTTTAAATAGGAGTTGGTTCTTCATCGAGAGTTAGCATTGGTTGATTCCCTGCGAGACTGCTTTTCTAGGTTTCCTGCAACTGGTTGTTAACGGGCTTAAGACGACAAAAAATCAACATATACATTAAAAGGCATATTCTGATGAGTATATACTTCATCTTTATTGTGCTCCGGTGGTGTAGTCCGGCCAATCATTTCGGCTTTTCGAGCCGAGGACCCGGGTTCAAAATCAGTGGATTGGTAGTGTCTTGCACGCTGATTACTGGATGAATGTCCCGGCCGGAGCACTTTTTTTATCTTAAGAGTTTAGAGTTATGCTGAACTCTTTTATATAACATAAAATGGTATGGGAATAAAATATACATTAATGAGGTTTTAACATGAAACGATCAAGCAGACGATGGAAGAAAAAAGGTCAGATGCGTTGGAAATGGCAACGTAAGCGAATGAGAAAAGACAAGAAAAAGAAAAAAGCGAGGTAGGTGAATAGAAATGGCAAAACAAAAAACAACTTCAGTATCTTCAAAAGTTAAAAAGAAATGGTTTGCATTATATGCTCCTGAATCCTTTAATAAAGTTTCACTTGGTGAGACCTTATTAACAGATAGTTCTCTATTAAACGAAAAATACATTACTGCTAACATGTCCACCATCACTGGAAACATGAGAAAAAACAGTATTAATATGCAGTTTAAAGTAACTCGTGTCGAAGAAGGAAAGGGATATACGAGAACTGTTGGTTACTCGATGATTAATTCTGCTGTCAAACGATTAGTACGACGTGGAAAAGATAAGGTTTCCGATTCATTCCTTGTTAAAACAAAAGATAAGGATGTTATTCGAGTAAAACCGTTAATTATTACTAGTTCGTGCACTACAAAATCACTTCAATCGGCAGTCCGTCTTGAAGCGAGAAGACTGGTTAAAGAACATGCTTTTAGCGTTGGAACTGAGGCTTTTTTCTCAGATATTTTCAGTGGAAAACTCCAAAAGAAACTGAAAGAACAATGCAGTAAATTCTATCGATTAAAAGCTGTTGAGATTCGTATTGCAAAACTTGATGAACAATCAAAAGTGGTTGTTACTGATAAGAAAGTCGAATCAAATCCTGTAAAACGACGAAAAAAGGATGTTGAAGGAAAACGTCATATTCCAGAATCTGAAAAACAAGAACTTGAAGCTAAAAAGAAAGAATCACAAGAACTTGATATGTCTTCAGATGTTGATAGTGAAGATTTTGGAGAAGAACCTGCAACAGAAGAATCTGAAGATGCTGATGATTCTTCAAAAAAATCCTCTTTGGAAGAACAAGACGAAGAAGAAAATTCGGTTGATTCAGAGGAAGAAACCAAATCAGATGGTGCTACTTCTGACAACGAATCAAGTGAAGAAACGAAAAAAGATTAATATTGTTCTTCATTGCATTTTTTTTATTTTTTTTGTTATTTTTCGCTTTTAACGTACAAAGTTTTTAATATAATGCCCTCTTCTCACAGTATAATGGTACATTATGATCTTGAAACTGAAAAAGTAATAGAATATATAAATAAAAAGAATCCTAGAAAAGTATGTATACAATTACCTGATGGTCTTAAACCACAAGCAAAAAATATTGTGGATCAGATAACATCAAAGACCTCTGCAGAAGTTATTATTTGGGCGGGATCTAATTTCGGCTCTTGCGATCTTGCACTTTCTGCAAAACAACTTAATATTGATCTTCTCATACACTATGGTCACACCAAATGGGTTTTTAATGAAACAAACGAATAAACACGACAACTATATTTTTTAACAATTGAACAAGTGATATTATGACACAACAAACAATTCCAATCTCAACATTTCAAGAATTATATGATGTTCCTGATAATACTGGTAAGACATACACTATTACAGCAAAAATAGAACGATTATTTCGAAGAAATGATGGTCTTAATTTATTTACTGTCTTTGACGGTCAGTCGCGCTTTAAACTAGTCAAATTTATTCCAAAAACAGTTGCATTTCCCCAAATAACAGATGGTTCTTATGCTCGTATAACATTCACAACAAAATATTATGAAGGACACCTTGAAGGTGTTGTTCAAGACATGCAATTACTTTCCTCTGAAGAAAAAAACTCTTTTATGAAAAAAATGGATGATTTTGCAATGCAAAAATACCAACCTGAATCTATAACGTTTGAATTTCAAAACACTCCTCTTGGAAAACTACGTCCGAGAATGGAACGAACAATATTTCATATTCGAAAAGCTATTTTTGAAAAAAGACCTATTTTGCTCACTCACCATGCTGACTGTGATGGATACAGTGCAGGATATATCTTTGAAGATGCAATCACAAAACTCATAAAAAAAGTTCATCCGAACGATAAATACGCCTTGAATCTAATTAACAGAATTCCTTCTAGAACACCTTATTACGATCTTTCTGACGCGACAAAAGATATTGCTTTTTTCAAAACATCACAATCGAGAAATTCATCTCCCAATCCTCTCATCCTTATTGTTGATAACGGAAGTACGGCTCAAGATATTCTTTCTATAAAAAAAGTAAAATTATTTGGGGCAGATGTTATTACAATAGATCATCATGATCCAGGACGATTGGATGAGCAAGGAAAAAGCGTGATTTGTAAAGAAGTTCTCGAACATGTAAATCCTCATCTTGAATCATTATCAAAAGAGTACAGTGCATCGCTTCTTGCTTACGCGATGGCACCCTTTATATCTTCAGAAAAAGCAAATGCTTTTCCTGCAGTTGTTGGTGCATTAGCTGATCGATCAGATGTTGTTGAACTGCACTCTCTGATTGAAAAAACTGGCGAATCAAGAGAATATCTGAAATCCGTGGCGAAATATGTTGATTTTGAAATATTTCTTACACGAACAAATGTTTCAGAATCTGCATTAAAAGAATTGTTGTTTGGACCTAAACAACAACGTGATGCTTTACTTTCTTTATACGATGAAGAATTTGCACAACAACAACAAGAAGTTATTTCATCTGTTAAAAATTTTTCAACAAAAGAAGTGTGGGGTGATTATGGTGTTGTTTTGCTTAATGGGGAAAAAACTTCGTTTCGAGGAGATTATTATTCCATTGGTAAACTCGCTGGAATCGCCCACGATAACGTTCATGACAAAGATTTAAAAAATGCAATGACAATAATTTTTTCTGATTCGATTATTGTATTTCGAGTAAAACAAACAAAAGATCTTTTTGATGTTAACGCAGTTATTTCTTATCTTAAAGAACAATTTCCTCATGCACGAATCAGTGGTGGAG
The DNA here is from genome assembly GCA_051819745.1 of Nanobdellota archaeon. GTDB lineage: Archaea > Nanobdellota > Nanobdellia > Woesearchaeales > SKGA01 > SKGA01. Next base: position 3,878 of record JBNJGO010000033.1, read on the forward strand.
GTCATTCTGTTGCTGGAAGTGTAAAATTCTTACCTGTTGTATTTGATGATTTGATGGTAACATTGAAAGATTATGTTTCTTCTCTTAATAATAAATGATTTTTATTTTTTTTATTTTTGTTCCTTTTATTGTGTTTATGATGTAAAAAAATAAAAACATTTAAATAACAGTTCTCTCAGAAATATACATTGTGACCTATAATTTAAAGGTTAACATGTGAGGTGTATGCATGGCAACTAAGAAAAAAACTTCTCGGAAAAAAACTGTGAGGCGATCGACTGCAACTAAGAAGCGATCACCTGCTAAGAAAAAAACTGTTAGAAAAACGTCGGCTTCTCGTAAGAAGGCTCCTGCTAAACGCAAAACTGCTACTAAGCGTAAG
>JBNJGO010000033.1:4359-8844 GCA_051819745.1 Nanobdellota archaeon
ACTAAGAAGCGATCACCTGCTAAGAAAAAAACTGTTAGAAAAACGTCGGCTTCTCGTAAGAAGGCTCCTGCTAAACGCAAAACTGCTACTAAGCGTAAGACTGCTAAGAAGAAATCTTCTGCTAAGAAGAAGACTACTAAGCGTAAGTCTCCTGCTAAGAAGAAGACTGCTACTAAGCGTAAGACTGCTAAGAAGAAATCTTCTGCTAAGAAGAAAACTACTAAGCGTAAGTCTCCTGCTAAACGAAAAACTGCTACTAAGCGTAAGACTGCTAAGCGTAAGTCTCCTGCTAAGCGTAAGACTGCTAAGAAGAAATCTTCTGCTAAGAAGAAGACTGCTAAGAAGAAATCTTCTGCTAAGAAGAAGACTGCTAAGCGTAAGTCTCCTGCTAAGCGTAAGACTGCTAAGAAGAAGACTGCTAAGAAGAAATCTTCTGCTAAGCGTAAGTCTCCTGCTAAGCGTAAGACTGCTAAGAAGAAATCTTCTGCTAAGAAGAAGACTGCTAAGCGTAAGTCTCCTGCTAAACGCAAAACGGCTACTAAGCGTAAGACTTCTAGAAAAAAATAATTTTTTCTTTTCTTTTTTCTTTTCTATATTTTTATGCTCTTTCTTACAATAATATGTTTTAATAATTCTCTAAGAACGACTTGTTCACCTTCTTGTAAACTTTTTTTAGAGGTGTTAGTTTTAATAGTGAAAAAACTGTTCTTTTTTGAAATCCAAATCTGAGTTGTTTCATTATTGAAAGAATGAAAAAAACTAGTTGTTTGTTTTTTATCTTCCAGAATAAGAATTATTTCACCAAGTTCCATATCATTAAATTTCACTGGCTTCCAATTCCAACCCTTTTCTTGTTTAGGTTTTGGAGTTCCGAATTCAAAATATGTTTCTTGATTTTTGTTCAGTGTCACTTTCAAACAATTGTTTTTGCTAAAAAATGCCTTTTGAAGAAGTATTGATGTCATCAATTGTTATGTGGATTTGCTAATTTATAACAATGTTGTCGACTTGTCCAGTGAGTATAGTGTTTTTGCTATTTTGTTTTATTTTTAGATGTTTTTTTACTGCTTTTTTTAGATGATTTCTTAGAATTTTTTTTACTTGATTTTTTTGTAGTTTTCTTTGATGATTTCTTCTTTTTGTTATAGTCAATTACTTTTGGTTCTTCACCTTCTTTTTTAGGAATTTGAATGATTGTTTTACATTTAGGATAATTACTACAACCTAAGAATTCTCCGTACACGCTTTTTCGAAGAGCCATCTTACTACCGCAATTAGGACACGGCTTTTCAAGAAGTTCTTTAACAATAGGATTCATTTCTTTTTCATCTTCGCGTTTTTTTGCCGGACAATCCATGTTAAAACAAACGGTTTTTTGTTTACGTCCAGAACCAACTTCAATCATAGGATAACCACATTCTTCACACATTTTTTTTGTTGGTCGAACATTCTTTCCATCTCCAGGAAGAGAGAATATGGCTTTACATTCAGGATAATTACTGCAACCGATGAACTTTTGCTTGGTCTTTTTTGAATATCTAATCATTAATTTTCCTTCTTTACACACAGGACAATCTCCGATAGTATTTTCTTTTTCTTGTGTTTCTTTGAGAGAATTTCTAAGTTCTCCGCCAATATCCTTTTCTTGCTTTTTAAACTGAGAAAGTATTTTGTCCAATTCTTTTTTCGCTTCACCGAGAACTTCTGATTCGGTCTTTTTTTGTTCACGAATAAGATCCATTTCTTCCTCAAACATTCTAGTAAGTTCTTCTTTGACAATATCTGGAACATACTTATCGAGGACTTCTATTGTACGAATACCTATTTCTGTTGGTTGTAATGTCTTTTCAGAAACATAACCTCGCTTGAACAGTGTTTCAATAATTGCTGCTCTTGTAGCTTTCGTTCCCAGATTTCTTTTCTCAAGTTCTTTAATTAAACTAGATGGTGTGAATCGTTTAGGTGGCTTGGTTTCTTTAGCGTCAAGTATTGTTTTCTTATGCTTGATATTATCTTGAATTTCAACTTTTGGAACAGTCTGTTCTTCAAGTTTTACATGATATCCATATTCTTCAAACCATCCTTGCTTAACAGTTCTCGTTCCCTTACCAATAAACAATTCTCCAGAAACATCAATATGTATTTTAGTCGTTTCACGAATTGCAGGTGTTGAAAATGTAGCTAGAAATCGACGCACAATAAGATCATACACTCGTAGATGCCTATTATCTAGGGTACTGCTATCAGGAATTATTCCTGTAGGGTAAATTGCAGGGTGTGCAGGATCTGTTTTCTTACCATTATTTGGTTTTAATTGACCTTGTGAAAGTAATTTTTCAGCATGAGATTTATAGATTGGATGTCGTTTAAGATTTTCGAGTAATTTTTTATATCCTAATTCTTTCGGTAATTGTTGAGAACTTGTTCTTGGATATGAAGTGTATCCTTTTGTGTATAATTCTTGAGCAATAGCAAGAGTATCCTTAGGTTTTATGTGAAGTGATCGAAAACTTTCTGTTTGTAAGGTTGTCAAATCGAAAGGATAAGGTGGTTGACTTGTTTTTTGTGATGCTTTTTTATCAACAATAGTTCCATCATTATCTTTTACTTTTTTGTATTTCTCTTTAGCTTCAGCTTCATCCCATAATTTTCCCTTATGATGTTCGGCTGTAATAACTTCTTCTTTAATACTACCCTCAAATATTATTTGCCAATACGGAACTGGTTTGAATTTTTGAATCTCCTTTTCTTTATCAACAAGTAATTTTAAAGCAGGTCCTTGTACTCGACCGCTAGATAATGATTTGAACAAACCTGCTTTTCGAATCGCAGAACTGAGTGCTCGAGAAATATTAATACCATACATCCAATCAAGAAAATGTCTTGTCTCGCCAGCGTATGCTTGACCCCACTCGAGATGTGGGAGTTTCTTATCATATGATGCAATGAGATCCGGTTTGGTGAGTGTTGAGAATTTCATCCGTTTAGCATCTTTTTGTTTACATGCATAACGAACAAGATTCAAACCAATAACTTCCCCTTCGACATCAAAGTCTGTTGCTACGGTAAATGAATCGGCATTTTTTGCTAATTTTTTTATTGCAGAAAGATATTTACTTGTATAACTCGCATCTTTATTGACTGTGTGGGAAGGATACCATTTAATGTCGTAGCTAGGGTATGAAAATGATTTTTCTGTCTCTGACAGTGCATACACGTGACCAACTGCAGGTGCAATAACAATATCCTTTCCTTTATGTGTAAGAATAAAATGAGAAACTCCTTTTTCTTTTTTCACAATCGGCTTTCCTTCAGAAAGACTTTCAGCAATCTTTTTTGCTTGCGATGGTTTCTCAGTGATAATAAGTTCATAAGACATTGATAAAGCGTATAACTACGTCCTTTTTATAAATCTTGTTATGGTTTTTGATTGGATATTACGATTTTTCGCTTCCGATATTTCCTTTCTGCCATTCATTAATGAGTATTTGAGCCGTTGTTGCGGTATCGGGAACTCCACCTTTCTTTAATCGATTAAGAGACCGGGCAATAGCTTCAAGAACATCGTCTTCATCTTGATCGCTGTCAATATCATAATGATTACAAATAGTTTGTTTGTGTAATAAAATCAAATCAAGAGCTGTTTCTTCAGGGTTTTTCTTAACATTAACCGCTGAAGAAATCTTTAACTCGTCTATTTTCTTAGTATCTGTTGAAGATAATACTCCCGGAGTATCTATCACGCGAATCTTATTGTCGATTTTTACATTTTGTCGACCTTTAGTATAACCACTAACTGAAGAGACTCCTGCACTTGACTTTCCTTTCAACGAGTTAATAATGCTTGATTTTCCCGTGTTAGGATAGCCAACGACACCAACAGTTACGGGCGTAATTTGAGCATAACGAAGAATTTTTTGACGAAGTAATGTCATCCCATAATATTTTCTTGCCGAAACAAACACACAAGGATGTAATGATTGCTTGTATGACTCAAGCTTTTCTTTATTAACAAGATCTGCTTTATTAATAACTGTAATCACTGTTTTATGTTTGGACTTTGCTTTATTTCGAAGCTCATGATTATCTGTTTTTCCTATCATACGAGCATCTACAACAAGGAGGATAATGTCTGATTTTTCAAGAACGTCATTGACGATTTTCCAAAAATTATTTCTCATCGGCATACTAGTATTGATTAAAGATATAAAAATTCTTCTGTATTTGGTTTACCAATATTAAGTTTTAAATACTAGGTGTTCTCTTCACATATTATGTTTAACGTTTCGATAGATCCGGTCTTATTATCTGTTGGTTCAGTTGATATCAGATATTATGGTCTTGTTTATGCTCTTGGATTCTTAGTAGCGTATTTGTTTTTCAAATGGTCTGCCAAAAAAAATATAATCTCATTTTCACAAGAAGAAGTGGATATGTTTATCATATACGCGATAATCGGAGGGATTCTTGGAGGGCGAATCGGAG
>JBNJGO010000034.1:0-8657 GCA_051819745.1 Nanobdellota archaeon
GTTGTGGTTTCCAAAGGGAACAAGACCTGTTGCAACACCAACAATTCCAATTGGACTTATTTCAACGTGAGTGTGATCAGAAGTTATATCTTCAGAAGATAGTGCAACATATGCGTTTTCTTCTTCAGCAGCATCAAGGTATTCAATCACACCTTGTTTTACAAGATCGGACCACGAGATTTCATTTTCTTCAAGTTGTTTGAAATGACGTTCTGTAAGAAGACTTTTGCCATCTTTAACAACAATTAATGGTCGAATACTTCTTCCTTTACTAGTTTCAAAATAAACAGCATCATTTGTTTCATCAAAAAATACGTTAACAGATTGTGAGATCTTATTCATTCTTCGTTCAGAAACTGCCCTTTCTGCAAATGATTTAGCATCAGAAACAGTTCCCATAAATTTGTAATCAATAAATACATCGGCCATTATTAATCATTCCCTCCAAGAGTATCATTCGTAATATTATATCGTGATTTTTGAAAAAAAAATTCATAAAAAATAAAATTAAACAGTCTCCAAACCCATTGCTTGAAGTGATTTGACAAGTTCTTTTTCATCAACTTCACCGCTGACAGTTGATAATAATGCCATATTTTTTCTCAAACCAATGTTTCCCCCTTCAGGAGTCTCACTCGGACAAAGACGCCCGAGATGTGTTGAGTGAAGAGCTCTTGCTTGGAAGTTCTCTTGGCTTGAAGATAATGGACTATTAACACGTTGCAATGAAGATATTAATTCCAAAAAGTTTTGTCTTGCAATACGTTGTGAAACACCAGTTCGATTACCGATCCAATTTCCTGTTGCCATGCTACTATAAATTCGTTGAGTCAATAGTTTTTCTCTGACTAGAACTTTAAGCGAGGGTATTTTTCCTCGTTTTACGATACGTTGGAAATTGTAGAGTAAATCACCAATCAGAACTTTCATATTTACTCTGAAAAGATCTGCTAGTAAATCTCCAGATAATTTTAATCGTTTGTTAGCATAATGGTCTTTATCAGTAGTAGGTATTTTTCCATTAACAACTTTGATGAAGTGTTTGAGCGATTTTGAAATATTTATCGCCTTGAAAAGCCGTTCTTCTTCTTTTACCCCTAAATGTGGTAATAAATACTTATCTAAGATTTCTTCAACACGTTGGATTCGAATATCTCGGGATTGAGTAATGCCGATTTTCTTTGCTATTGCATCAAGTGCATCCTCACGAGTTTTTATATCTACAAACTCAAAAAGATTTACGAATACTTCAGGATGTTCTCCTAAATCGATTGATTTCATTATTTCTTCATCTTTTGTGAGTCCGAGTGCTTTTATTAAAAGAACCACAGGAATTCGTTTAACTCGGGTAAAAGTCAAATAATACAGGCCATCTTTTAGACGTTCAAAACTATGAGGGATTTTGTACGATCCTCGTTCTGAAAATATTTTTCCAACGTATGGTGAGATTCCTGTCTTTGCTTTTTCAACCATCAGTCGATTTGAAGCAAGATCTTCAATCTTTACAATTACCTTTTCAGATCCGTTGATAACAAAGTATCCGCCCGGATCATCAGGGTCTTCTCCTGCTTTGATAAGCTCATCTCTTGACAATCCATACAAGTGACAATGCTTACTTTTTAGCATGATAGGAAGATTACCAACTTGTAATTTGAAATTTTCTCGAGGAACGCCATTAATATGTGATGACACTTCAAGAAAGATGGGTGCGGAATAGGTTATCTTACGAAGTCGCGCTTCAGAAGGAAAAATGTTTCGTTTTGAACCGTCAGCTTCAGTTATTTCTGGTTTTGTAACAGTAATATTATCAAGTTTTATCTTAAAATCCTCAACATTTGGAGGGATAATTGTTGGTTCGATTTCTTTATTTTCTTCGATAATTTTTATTAATTCTTGTTGGACAAAATCATTGAATGAATCAAGATTATCTCGTACTAAAGAATTTTCTTCAAAGAATTTTGAGAGTAACTGTTTTTCATCTTCAAAAATAGGATTAACTTTACTCACTAGAAACACCTCGATAGAATATTGTAGTCCCTGCAGTTGGACTGGAACGAGTAATTTTTATAACCTCACCTTCAATTGCGTTTAATTCAGCGATTGCAGGATCAGATTTAGGAATTTTCGGTAACTCTTGAACAGTAATTTTATATTCTTCAAAAAGTTCTTTAGTTTCAGTTTTAGAAAGTTTTTTGTGTTCAGGTATTAGAACATGTTTTAGTTTATTTTCGACCATTCTCGCCATACACCCCCAGTATTGCAAAACAATATGGATTATTATTATTCACTTAACGTCAGTGGATTTAATAAAAGCGAGCCGGACGAGATTTGAACTCGCGGCCACCTGATATCAATCGAAAGTGATGTTATACACCAACTATCGTTAAAAGTCAGGTGCTCTACCAGGCTGAGCTACCGGCTCATCGTGAACACGTCAAAAACGTTACTTAACGCACCCTCACAACAAAAAAAAGATGTGAAAATAGCAACGCCCGAACCGGGACATTCGTGATAGCACCCACAATATTCCTAGTGGAATAGCTGATTGCTATCGTTTCGAACCCGGGTCGCGGCCTTTCTCTTGCCTGAAAACAATGTTCTCGAGGCATCGACAGGGCCGCATGATAGGCCAGACTACACTATTCGGGCAGTACTAATTCTCAACCTGAATCACGACTTCTCCGAGAAACATTAATCTATTTATAAATATTGTGGTTTTTATAGTATGGAGCTACAAAGAGAATCTGCCGAATTTAACTGTGAAAATAAGAAAAAAAAGCAAAATCAAAAATAACCTTTCAAAAAGTATCATACTTCAAGTATATACTATTCGAGTGTCCACTTCACTATATAAAGAAATTAATATGAAAAAACGAAAATAATGAGCAAAAAAGTTTAGTCCTTAAGAAGATAATCTTGAAGCTGTAAAAGATTATTCACTTCCAAAACATTAGGTGCTGTTGTTGAGGAAGGTACTGGGATTGAAGAAAAATCCTTATCCATCCCCCACGTTGAAGCAATATATGTTATTGGTGCATTCAAGGATTGTTCAGCACCTGCTGTTGCAACGACATCATGTCTTGAATCAAAAACACTATACCTGCTTTCAGGTTCGCCAAACAGCGATTCGAGATGTTTGAATGATTTGTAAATAACATCTTGAGAAGGTTTAGCATCTGAAAATGAATTATCCGGAGTTGCAAGCCCAACAACATACTGAGCAATATCATTTTTTGCTAAAAAATGTTTGATTTTGTCGCTATGATTGTTTGAAGCAATTGCAATTTTACCACCGCAAATAGTAATATTTTCTAAGATTTGTTTGAATCCAGGAACTATTTCAGGAACAACAGTATATTGTTTGTAAAATTCAGAAATATCATCTTTTTGTTCGGAACTGAAACCAAGATAGTTGAAGAAGTTATTCAAGGGTTCAGAGTAATTATTCGCTAATTCATCAGGTGAACTAAATGGAAATTCTTTGTTAAAATGAGTCGTTAATGATTTGAAATAATTAAAAAAGAAAGTATGTGGTTCAGTCAAAACACCATCGAAATCGAGAACAACATGTTTTTTCTTATTCATTACTTAAAGTGAATGACAGTTTATTTAAAAGAGTTATGATTAGTATATATAATAATCCCGGATAAAACACGGATAAAAAATTGAAATAAAAATAAAAAAAACTGCTAAAAAAATATCTTAGTTATGACCCCGAGCTTTATTTGCAGATATGAGTCGCTTTATTGCGAGAATGAATGCAGATTCCCGATAAGTCACATCTTTTTCTTTAACAAGCTCGTGGATGTCTTTGAAACTTTTTACCATGATCTTTTCGAGTTTTTCAAGGACTTCAGTTTCAGACCAGTAATAACCATAATTGTTTTGCACCCATTCGAAATAAGAAACAGTCACTCCACCTGCATTAGCCAAAACATCAGGTATGATACTAATGCCTTTTTCAGAAAGTATCTTATCAGCAGGAGGTGTTATCGGACCATTAGCAAGTTCAACAATCATGTTTGCTTTGACATCATTAGCGTTTTTTTCAGTAATCTGATTTTCAAGAGCAGCTGGAACTAGAACATCGACATCAAGAGTGAGAACATCATCGCCATTAATTTCATTATCAGGCATGAAACCTTTTAGTTTTTTATTCTCTTGTTTATATTTCATTGCATTGTCAACATCAATCCCATTATCTTCATAAACTCCAGTACTAGAATCACTGATTGCAGTAATCTTGTAACCCCACTTCGAAAGTATCCGAGCCATATGCATTCCCGCATTACCAAATCCTTGGATTGCAACTGTTGTTTTGAAAGGATCCATATCTTGTAAGTTAGCAGATTCTTTAAGAACATAAGCGCCACCCATAGCAGTAGAATAACCTCGACCTTGACTACCACCGATTTCAATAGGTTTTCCAGTTATCAGTCCCGGACGATGAGCCCCTACAATCGCTTCATATTCATCAAGCATCCAACCCATCACTTGAGGATTAGTATACACATCAGGAGCAGGAATATCTTTTTCAGGACCTACAACTTCATGGATTGCTTTGATAAATCCTCGTGCAATACGTTCGAGTTCAAAAGAGGAATGATCTTTAGGATTTACCATCACACCACCTTTCCCACCACCGTAAGGAATATCAACGACAGCGTTTTTTATAGTCATCCAAAATGAAAGCGCTTTCACTTCAGACTCATCAACTTGAGGGTGAAATCGAATACCTCCTTTAGTAGGACCTCTAGAATCATTATATTGAATTCTATATCCTTTGAAATATCGCGTAGAGCCATCATCCATTTTGACAGGAAAACTAACGTGAACTGCTCGCTTTGGATGCGATAAGAACAAAACATCTTGTTGAGAAATATCTCCCTTTTGGGTTGCGTTACGTAATTGTTGCTGTGCGAAATCAAATGCATTCATCATATATCACCTTCATCTATTTATTGAGATGTGAACTAAAGAGAGTTCATTTTCTTTAAATAATTGTCCCTCAAGTGAATAGAAGTGATTATTTTAATCACATCAAAAATATGAAAACAAAACAACTAACAAAAGAAGAATAAAAAAGTTAATTATAAACTATAACTACAAGATAAAAAAGATAGTTTTTTAAAAAAATCAACATAACACGGACTGCATGAACGAATGGTTTATTGTTAAAGATTCAGGTATTGCAGGAAAGGGCGCGTTTGCTATTCAAGACATTCCGAAAGGAACAAGTATTGTCGAGTATAAAGGAAAAATACTTTCTAAAGATAAAGCGGAAGAACGAGCACAGTATCATCGAAAACATGGCGAATTATGGATATTCACTCTTAATGAAGATTGTGATGTTGATGGTAGTCGTCAGAATAATGAAGCACGGTTTGTAAATCACAGTTGTAAACCGAATTGTGAAGCCGTAAATTATGATGAAGAAGAAATATGGATTGAAGCTATCAGAGATATTAAAGAAGGCGAAGAACTAACCTACAATTATGGCTTTGAAGAACCGGACGAAGTGTTTCCTTGTAAGTGCGGACACGAAAATTGTCAAGGATGGATCGTGGAAGCATCCTACGAGTTTTCAAACGGCGAGAAAGAAGAGTTAGAACAAAAACGTCAAGAATGGCTTGAAGAAAAAGACCGCGAAGATAAAAAAATAAACAAAAAGTGGAAGTTCTAAGAAAAAAGAGAGTAATAATATGAACGATATCAAAATAGAAAGACTGACAAAAAAATATCGATCACTAACAGCAGTAGATACTATTAGTTTGACTGTTAAAAAAGGAACGATATTTGCTTTTCTTGGACCAAATGGCGCTGGAAAATCAACTACGATAAAAATGTTAACAACAGTGGCAAAACCTACTAGTGGAAGGATGGAACTTGCAGGAATAGATGTATTACAAGAGAAACAGAAAGCAAGAGAACACATAGGAGTTATATTTCAAGAACACACTTTAGACAAAGAGCTAACAGCATATGAAAATCTTTATTATCACGCCGTATTATATCAAATTCCAAAAAAAGAAAGGAAAAAACGTATAGAACAAATGCTCAAATACGTGGGTTTATTCGATAAAATGAATTTGAAAATAAAAACATTCTCCGGAGGAATGAAACGACGAGTAGAAATAGCAAGAGGACTATTGCACTCACCAAGAATATTATTTCTTGACGAGCCGACACTAGGCCTTGATGTTCAAACAAAGACCTTTTTATGGAACCACATAAAAACTATTAACAAAGAACAAGACATCACTGTATTTTTAACAACACACAACATGGACGAAGCAGAAAAAATAGCAGATGAAATAGCTATTATCGATAATGGGGAGATTCTAATTCAAGGAACGACAGATGAAATAACACAACAAACAAAAACAACATCGCTCGAAGAGGCATTTCTTAAACTTACTGGAAAAACAATTCGAGATAGTAACATAACACACGACAAGGTGAATTAAATGTTAGAAGAAATTAGTGTGATGTGGCATCGGCAAGTAAAAACCTATTTGCGTTCCAAACAACGAATTTTCGGTTCGCTGGCACAACCGTTATTATTTCTTGTAGCACTTGGTTTTGGACTCGGTTCATATTTCGAACAAGCAGGACAGGGAAACTACATCCAATATTTACTACCTGGAATTATCGGCATGACAATTCTTTTCAGCGGTACCATGAATGGAATGTCTCTCATTTGGGATAAACAATTCGGATTTCTCAAGGAAACACTGGTAGCGCCTGTCAAAAGAGTAAATCTTCTTATCGGCAGATCACTAGGAGGAGCAACAACCAGCGTATTTCAAGGAATACTGCTTCTTATTATAGGAATAGCATTAGGATTTAAAATACAATATGTTGCGTTATTACCTATTGCTATAATCGCCTTGTTTTGTATAGCATTATTATTTACATTATTTGGAACAAGCATAGCTACAAAAATGGAGGACATGCAAGCATTCCCTATGGTGATCAATTTCATCATAATGCCGATGTTTTTCCTCTCAGGAGCGTTGTTTCCAATAACTAATTTTCCAACAATCCTTCAAATAGTGGCAAAAATTAATCCAATGACTTACTGTGTCGACTTATTACAATATAGTTTGAATGGAAGCTCAACATTTCCATTAACAGTTAATATAATCGTAATATCCTCTTTAATAGTTGTTGTTTCAATCATCGGAACAACGTTATTCAAGAAAATAGAAACGTAATTTCTAAATAATAAAAACACCATAAAAAAATCATCAATTTTATAAATTATTATGTTCAGAAAGTAAAAACAATGATCGTTTTTACGCACGGACCACCAACTTCAGGAAAATCAACTATCACATATGAAATAGAAAAGGCACTGCAGCAAAAGAATATTAGTTGTATAAAAGCATCTTCTGTTGAAAAAAGAGATAAGAAATCAACAAAAAAGTTCACACTCCAATCAATTGATGAAACAAACCCCTTTACAAAAAAGCAAAAAGACGATAGTTACAAAAAACTGATTGAAAACGCTTCAAAAGAACACCAACAACAATCAGTAATATTACTTGATGCGACATTTCATAAAAAATATCGCAGAGAATGGCTTTATGAAATGGCCAAAGAAAAACAAGATCGGATTATATGTATTGATTGCAAAGAACCAGACTCAAAAACAGTGAATAAAATTCTTGATAAAAGAAAAAAAGAGAGTGAGGATAAGAAATCACTACTGAATTCTATTGAACAATTCAATCTCATGAAAGAACAACAAGAATCTTTAGAGGATGATGAAATAAAAAGAGTATTAGTTGTCAATCATACACACGACACCACAGAAAAAACGATAAACACCATATTGGAGGAAATAAGGTGAAAGCATATAAAGCAAAAAATATTATTGTAAGTCTTGATTTTGACGGCGTTCTAGCTCATGGTATTGATGTGAAGAAAAAATATGCTAAACAATGGTTTGGAGTCGATCTTGAGTTATCTCAAACTAAAAAGAAAGGATTCAATAAACTTATGAAAGAGCATCACAAAGCAATAAATTATAGGGATTTGATGGATCCGCTTAATGAAAAACATATTATGGAATATAAATTAAAACCAAATTGTAAAACCATACTAAAACAATTATATCATAAAAATTTTCGTTATGTTATTATCACATCTCGAAATAATCATGATTATCCATATGCTAAAAAATTTTCAAACCATCATTTTAAGAAATTCATAAAATACATACACAACACAAGAAATGAACCTAAAACAGAATTTGTTAGAAAAATAAAACCACGAGTACATCTTGATGATGATATAAGAAAATTGGAAGAGTTAAAAGAAGAACCAATACATCTAGCATACTTTCGACAACCTGAAAATAAACATCAAAATTTAGATTCTGAACAGAAAAAATTTATTCAAGAAATTAATAATTGGAACGAATTTAAAGAATATCTTTTACAAATTAAAGAGCTTCATGAAGCAATTTGTTGGAAATTCAAAATTAAAAATACGAGAAAAAACACTATCAGCATCATAAAACATGCAAAAAGAATAGACAAACACTCAAAAAACAATATTATTTCTGAATACTATCAACAATAATACTCTCAACCTTCTTAGAGAAGAAAATAATGAGCCCGGAGATGTAGTCGCTTTCGCTTCTGACCTCC
>JBNJGO010000035.1:0-8336 GCA_051819745.1 Nanobdellota archaeon
CCTTTATCAGTAGCGTTCTTTTTCTCAGTGTCCTTATCTGTGGACAGGACTTGCTCGTCACGAGAACCATCACGATAGATAGTCACACCTTTACAACCAAGATCGTACGCTTTTTCATACAAGCTCATCGTATCATCAACCGAGAATGTCGAAGGAACATTAGCTGTTTTTGAAATCGAAGAATCCGTCCAACGTTGAATCGTTGCTTGAACCTTAATGTGATCTTCAGGACCCAGTTCCATGGCACTAACAAAAAAATCAGGAAGCGAACCATCATCATTTTTCTTATACTCTTTAGCAAGATCAATCTCAACTTCATGAAAACCAAGACGACTTTGCTGATAATATTTGAAAGCGAAAAACGGTTCAATACCTGTTGATGTTCCAAGCATAGAACCAACAGTGCCAGTTGGAGCTTGAGTGGTTAAAGTGACATTTCGCATACCTTGTTCTCGAATTAACTCCCTAACATCTTCAGGCAGACCTTTCATAAAACCACTTTCAAGAAACTTCTCAGCATCAAAGTTAGGAAATGAACCTTTCTCTTTAGCAATTGCAGATGAAGTCTTATACGCTGTGACAGCAATAGTCTTGTATAATTTATTAACAAAATCCTGAGCTACAGAACTACCAAAGCGAAGACGCATACGAATAAGAACTTCAGCAAGTCCAAGAGTCCCACAGCCAATACGACGTTCAGATAATTGATTTTCTTTATTCTGTTCGAAAATATAAGGTGTGAGGTCTATAATATTATCCATGAAACGAACAAGAAGTTCGGTGGACGATTTCAAGGCAGACCAGTCAAACTCATATACTGGACCAAGTTCATCATCAGCTGTTTTCTTGGTGAAATTATTGAGTGCCAAATGTCCGAGATTACACACACCCCATTCGGGAAGACCTTGTTCACCACAAGGATTAGTGCAAACGATAGGATTATAGTAATATGAATTGCTCATTTGGTTGTACCGACCAATAAAAACAATTCCTGGTTCAGCACTTTTCCAAGCAGAACCAATAAGAGATTGCCAAAGAGACCTTGCCTTGATAGTCTTATAGACTGTAGTCTTATAACCTTGTGCTTTCCACTTAAACAAATCCCCATCCCACTTTTGATCATAAATCTTTTTCGTTTCAGGATCAGTAACATCAGGGAATTCCAAATTCCAATCAGCATCAACTTTTACAGCAGACATGAACTCGTCAGAAACAAGTACAGAGATATTTGCGTTGTCCAAAAAACCAATCTTGTGTTTTGATGAGATAAACTCTTCAATATCAGGATGCCAATCTGCAAGCATGAGCATTAATGCCCCTCTACGAGAACCACCTTGCTCAATAAGACCTGTCGCGTTAGAATATAAATTACCCCACGAAACAGAACCGCTTGATTTACCATTCACACCGCGAATATACGCGTATCGGGGTCTGAGAGTGCTTAAATTAAGACCTGCCCCTCCACCTCTGCTCATTGTTTCAACCATATAATACAGCGTGTCGCGTACGATTGATTCGCGAGAATCTTTAGGTGAAGGAAGAACATAACAATTGTAAAGAGTGAGATTTGAAGTATACGTTCCTTTTTCATCAACATTAGCACCAGCCATAATCCGTCCCGCAGGTTGAATATAGCCGTTAAGAAGCGCATCAGCAAAATCTTTCTCTAATTTTTTTCGCATATCAACATCAGATTCTACACTAGACGCTGCTTTAGCAACTCGAGTGTATGCTTCTTTAATACTTTCAGTTGGAAGATCACATTTCTTCTTAGCGACAGTTAAAGGAGTAGCCCCTTTGTAAGCACCAGTTATCATAATCAGTGAGGCAGTATATTCATCAACAGAAACAACAATACCTAAATCTTTTTTTGGATATTTCGGATGATCTTTAGAAATAGCAACAACAAGATCCCCCTTTTCAATCGGTCGAGTAGACTTTATAGAATACCTATCAAAAAAAATGATAAGGCCCATCTCATTAAGTTGTGTGGATCCATTAAGAATTTCTCTAGAACGAGAACTTATAGTAACATTTTTTTCATCCAAAAAAGAAACCAAATCAGAATTATTATATTGTGATTGTTGTTCTGCCATACTATACCCCCAGTGCACACACAATACATAAACACTATATGTAGTGTTTTATGGTGTATACACACACTATATTTAGGTAAAGAATCTTGTTCTTTAAATATATATTGAAACAACAAAAACCCCATTACAATATATATTTTTTAGTGTAATTATAGTGTTAATCTGTTTAATCCAATAAAGCATCATCGGGTTTAAATGCTGAAAGTCTTGTTTGGCGCTTAGTAACAACAGCCTGATCACCACGACAACCATCACGATAAACAGTCACACCCTTACAACCAAGATCAAAAGCATGTAAGAATATTGAAGAAATATCCTCGATAGTTGCTGAATTTGGAAGATTGATAGTTTTTGAAATCGAATTATCAACATACTCCTGGAAAGTAGCCATCACACTAAGATGCTGTTCGGGAGAAACATCCATTGCTGTCTTAAAGATATTCTTAAAAGAATCATCAAGCCAAGAAATATTCTGCAAGGAATCAACAAATCGCAATTGAATCTTGGAAGAATGATCTATAGATAACGACTCTACGGCTTTTAAAAAAGAAGAATTTAATACTGTTAACTCATCACCCTCCCCGGTTGTTGTAGTAAACGAAAGAGCATATACTGGTTCTATAGATTGGGACGTTCCAGCGAGTAAACTAGTCGAACCAGTCGGCGCGATAGAAGTGATAGAAGCATTTCTCATCGGATATGACCAGGATGATTTTTCAAAAAGAGGAAACACTCCTCGTTGAGATGCTAATTTAGAAGACGCACGGTGAGATTCTTTTTTAATAACAAGCATTACTTTTCGAATCAAATCAATAGATTCTTTAGAACCGTAAGGAATTTTAAGAAGAAATAATAAATCTGCAAAACCAAGAACACCAAGACCAATCTTTCGAGAACGCTTTGATTGCGTTTCAAAAAATTCATCGACATAATTATGCATATCAACAGCATTATCGAGAAAATGAACTGCATCATGAACAACTTGTTTTAATAAATCAAAATCTAATTCAAAAGAAGTATCGCTAACAGACTTTACCATTCGAGAAAGATTGATGTGAGCATAAGGAACACCTTCAAAGGATTCTAATTCATATTGACCACAAGCACCAGTACAAAGAACTGAACGATCTGAAAAAGGATATGAATCATTCATAGTATCAATAAAAATAATACCTGGATCACCCGTTTTCCATGATTGCTCAACAATAGCATCAAACAACTGGCGAGCAGGAACAGTCTGAACCACACTATTATCACGAGGATTGATAAGATCAAAATCACCATCCTTTTTGACAGCAGACATGAAAGAAGATGTTAAGGCAACCGATAAATTAAAATTTTGAAACTTGGAACTATCTTCTTTAGATTTGATAAACGAAAGAATGTCAGGATGAGAAATATGAAGGACAGCCATATTAGCACCATTACGGCGACCACCCTGTAAAATAGCATTAAAAGAAGTATCAAAAATATTCATCACGCTAAGAGGACCGAAGGCAACATTTTTCATTCCAGAAACCTCATCATATTTTGGTCTGATACTAGAAAAACTAAAACCAAGACCACCACCGTGTTGTTGAATGAAGGCAGACAACTTGAGAACTTCAAAAATATCTTCTATACTATCAGGAACGTCAAGCGCGTGATCAGAAAACAAAAATTGCAATCTATTACCAGCATTCATCAATATAGGCGATGCAGGAATAAAATGAAGATGTCTCAAATGATCCAAAAAAGTCTTGTACGTCTTTTGAACATCACCACCATAAGCACGATCGGCTTGCGCAATATTCTTTGCAACCCTATTCATCATAGCTAAAGGAGTTTCTACAACATCATCACCAACCTTATTCAAATACCTCTTTCTAAGCAAATCAAGAGATAATGGTCCTAAACCAAGATTTTCATCATCAGGGTCAACTGTTGGAGAGGAAACTTTATTCATAACATACACCTGGCACTAGTTACATACATAGACAACTATAAAAAGATTATGGAAACAAATCTCCTAACGGAAGACAAACACTCATTCCTTTTCTACCATTGAAACAAGCATTCTATTCGGCAAAAAAGCCGAATAAAAATCCTGAGAAATATTTTCACACACTACACACGTACATTAATACTTAGAAGAACTCATTTATGAGGGTGCTTGAAGTGATGAGTACGGTGCTTGACAAAAAAGCGAAACATTACAGGAGCTAAAACAGTCGTTATAATAGCAACAAAAACAACACTTGAAAATAAACTCGAGGGAATAATAGAATGACTACGCGCAATCTCCAGCACTATCAACGCCATCGCACCACGCGCCCCAAGACCCCAACCAACAAGATTTGCAACGCGAAAGGAAAATTTTTTCTCGGCAAAAAAATAACCTATAAGCGCACCAAACCATTTACCAAATAAACCGATGACAACAAGCAAACTGACAAGAAGAAGATTAAGTGAAGAAAAATCAATATTTAATCCTATTGAGATAAAAAATAACAGCATAACAAAACCAAACGTTATTGTTTTGAACATATCATCGATTTTTGCTTCTTCAAGCATTTCTTTCTTATTATTACTCTCAAAACTCGAACGAACGAGAACACCTGCAATTAATGCACCTATAGCAAAACCAAAGTGCAGATAGTAACTGAATGAAGCCAGGACGAGGACTAAAATAAAGGTTACGGTGAATAAATCATATTTATTCTTAAAGGAAGTTTTTGTATAATAATTGTGAATGAAAGGAAGAACAATATAATGAAGAAAGAACAAAAAACCGATCAGAATAGACATTTCAATAAGTAGTCGTAAAAGACCAACACTCATCGCTTGTGAGGAAACGAAAAAAATCGTCATGATACCAATAAAAAAAATACTGAGTACATCGTCAAGAACGCCAGAACTGATAATTAATTGACCTATTTTTGATTTGAGAAGTTTTGCTTCATCAAGAAGAACTAAGGATACACTCTCATCACTCACCGCTAAAACTATAGCGATACTGAGAGCTGCAATCCACGAGTACCCCAAAAACAACACTATAACAAACGCAAAAATTGCGGGTATAAAGGTACTACACAAAGTAATAAAAGTCACATCGCGCTCAGAAGCTTTAACACTTTGAACATTGATTTTCAAACCAATATAAAAAAGAAGTAAAATAATACCAAGGTCGGAAAATATTGAAAACAATGATGAAAGATTATCGATTGGAACAAGAGATTGTATAATAGGGATGGAAAGGATTATACCTGCAAGCAAAGGACCAAGCAAACTAGGCAAAGATAAGCGAACAGCCAGATGAGAAATCAGAAAGGCAAGGGACAAACTTATGAGAAGAATGACAACAGGTTCCATACAGAATAAACAAGAGAAAAAAATACTTTAAAAAGGTTTGTTTTATACAACAAAGACACTCAATAGCAACAATATTCTAACATTAAATAAAAAAAATCATTGACAATGTTCAAAAAAGGATTAAAACAAGAAATCTGATGCGAACACATAACAACTCAATGCCGAAAATATTACGAAAAATATTGGTGAACGAATAAAAAATAAAACAATAATACCAGTACCATGAAACTGCAAGAGGAACCCGAACAAGAACGTCCACGAGAACGTTTACTTAGACTCGGACCAGAAAGTTTGAAAACAGCAGAATTACTCGCAATCATCTTACAAACAGGAACCAACACTGCATCAGTGGTAGAATTTGCAAACGAGATTTTACGACAGCGACCACTCAATATCTTAGAACGAGCTAGCGTTCATGAACTTCAAACAATTCCAGGAATAGGAATTGCAAAAGCATGCACCATACAAGCAGTATTTGAACTAGGACGACGAACAAAAAAACCCTTACAAAACCGTCAAAAAATACGAAACGCCAAAGAAGTTTTTAAAGTAAAAGAACAACTTCAATATTTAACACAAGAAGAATGTCACATTCTAATTCTAGACACAAAAAACACCATTATTGCAACACACTTGATTGCAAGAGGTACGATTAATACAACAATCATCCATCCTCGAGAAGTGTTTGTGAGGGCAATCAAAGAACAAGCAAACAGCATCATTGTAGTACACAACCATCCTACCGGAGACCCAACACCCTCTAATGAAGATAAAATAGTAACTAAACAACTTTTTGAAACGGGAAAAATTATAGGAATAGAATTATTAGACCATGTGATTATTGGAAAAAAATATTATAGTTTTAAAGAAGAAGGCGAATTAGACTAAAAAAAAGAATCGAAATATATTACTTGGTATTTTTATGTTTAAGATATTGTGAAACACTTAAACCAACAGCAGAAATATTTTTTTTAGACAACCGATGAGCTAACTCAAAAGATAATACTCCCTGCGAACACACAATAACATATGAGTTTTCTTTTGAAAATAATTCTTTCAATGAAGATAAAGCGCTAGAATACGAACAAGATATGTCAGCAGACAACGGCTTGTTTACCCGGACGCCTTCAGGACGAACATCAACCACCTTTGCACTGGACATATCAATAGAGTCAAGCGAGTGATCAACTATATCAACAGGACCAGAAAGAATCCGAGTCTGATCAAGACAGGACGATACGATTAAAGATAAGTCAGGAATTTTTTCCTGATCATCGACAATAGGAACGGCAGTAACAGGACCATCAGTCATAGAACACTGTTCTTTAACAGATTCTGAAAAATGGAATGTGCCGATTGAACGAGCAATATCGACAATATCATTCTTATCAGATGTCAACAAAGGACGCAAGACAAGAAGAGATGTTGATGGTTGGATGAAAGAAAGACTAGGAAGTGTTTGACTGGATTTTTGAGATAAGGATTCTCCGGTAACAAAGGAATACATCGAATTATCTTTCGCCAGAGTAGTTGAGATAGCATACAATATTTGTTTCAAAGCAAGCTGGCGAAGTCGAGAAGGAACATTGTTTTCAAGAAAAGAACGAATTTCATCACCACGAACATGGAACAAACGAGGAGTGTAATTATACGCATAACGAGAAATAAGAAAATTATACACTTTTGCAACTTGAGAAAAAACAGTATCGCCAACAAAATTAACAAAAACAAAATCAAGAGCGCAACCTCTCTTGAGCATTTCATAAGAAGCCACAGGACTATCAATACCACCACTAAATAACATTAAAGAACGACCTACAGATTTTGAAGGAAGACCACCAACACCGCGAACATATTCGAAAAAAACAAAGGCCGAAGAATCTCTCACATCAACGTAAACAGTAATATCAGGATTGTTCAAATCAACACCTGCAGAATAAGGGTATAATGAAGAACCTATTTTTTTTGCAAGACTCATTGAAGAGAATGAATGAGAACCAGAACGCTTGACGGTAACACGAAATTTTTTTGAAGAAACAGTAGTAGAACAAAGAGAAGTTACGTTTTCGATAAGATCAGCAGATGACAAAAAAGAAATATAAGTGCAAGGGGAATATGATTCAACTCCAGGAACAAGAGAAAGCACTTCACAAACAGCACGAGGATTGGAAGTGAATATAGCAAACATTTTGCCAAGATTTTTTATCTTAGTAAAGGGAACTTCAAAACGAGAACAAGCTTCTTGAATGGAATTAATAAACAATTTTTCAAAAAAAGGTCTCTTACGATGACTCTTGACAGCAACTTCCCCATACCTAATAAGAACGCAATTAACAGACATAAACAAGTGGAAACTAATACAAACTATATAAAACTCTCGACAAAAACACATCTCAAACTACTAATTACAAACCGATAATTTTGATAAGAACTCTTTTTTTACGCATACCATCAAATTCAGCATAATAAAATTGTTCCCAGGGACCAAGATCAAGATCTCCATCAGTGATTGCCATGGTGACCTGATGACCCATCAACGTGCGCTTGAGATGAGCATCAGCATTATCCTCGCCAGTAAGATGATGCTTATAATCTTGTTTTGCAGGAGCGAGTTGTTCAAGCCAAACTTTAAAATCATCAATCAAACCATCCTCAGCATCATTAATATAAACTGCTGAAGTAATATGCATAGGATTAACCAAAACAAGACCTTCAGAAATGCCCGAATCTTTAACCGCACGACAGACATCTTCAGTAATATTCAAGAAATCAACTCTTTTAGAGGTGTTAAAATACAAATATTTCGTATGTGTTTTCATAACAATCACCTATTTAGTATGCAGAATTAAAAATACTACAACAAATAAATAAAAAGCTCTGGAACCACTC
>JBNJGO010000036.1:0-8013 GCA_051819745.1 Nanobdellota archaeon
TGGTTGTAAAGGTGTGACTATCTATCGTGATGGTTCTCGTGACGAGCAAGTCCTGTCCACAGATAAGGACACTGAGAAAAAGAACGCTACTGATAAAGGTTCTAGTCAGGCGGTTCCTGATGACGCTGACACGTCTGTTTCTGACTCTTCAACGTCTGGATCTGAAGAAGTTGTTTATGGTGCTGAAGTCGGTAATACTTGTCCTAATTGTAAAGAAGGTAAGATGGTTAAAGTTGGTGGTTGCACCGAATGCTCTGCAGGCTGTGGCTTTAAAGGCGGATGCGACATGAAGTAATGTTGCATCTTGAGAATGTTAATGACCCTAGTTGCGACATGAAGTAATGTTGCATCTTGAGAATGTTAATGACCCTAGTTGCGACATGAAGTAATTTTTTTTCCAAGTATAGTCATACGGAACTAGTTTAGAATCGCAAAAAGATTTCTGTTTGGTAATGTTGTTATTATAGGGGTTTTACTTGTTAAAAAATAATCTATATTGTTGTTTGCTGTTCTACTGTTTTTTCTTCTGCGGACTCCCGTTCTATTCCTCTCAGGTAATATTCTTCTTTTTGAGAGAGTAGCCAGAGATAGTCAGATATCCTGTTGAGAAAGACTGGTGTTGTTGAATTGTGATGTCCTAATTTGAGAATGTATCTTTCGAGTCGTCTTGCTATTGTTCTTGCTTTTTCAAGGTGTGCTGAACTTAAACTCTCTCCTGGCACAAACCAGTTGTCGATTCGGTTGTATTTCTCGAGCTCTCCTATTTCTTTCTCGATGACCTCTAAGTCTTTTGCTGTTATTGTTCGTTTTAGTTGTTGTGCATCTTGAGGTAGTGTTGCTATCTCTGCCCCGATGATAAAAAGTTGGTGTTGTAATGTGAGGAGTTCTTGTTTGAGGTTTGGCGCGTTTACGCTCGCTCTTGCTATTCCAATACTCGCGTTTAGTTCATCAAGCGTTCCACACACTTCTAGTCTGAAATCAGTTTTATCTATTTTATGACCGAAAAGGATGTTTGTTTTACCCTTGTCCCCTACTTTTGTTGTAATAGCCATCGCACAATCCCTTATTTCACGCAATATATTTTAACGCTCTTTTGTTTAAAAATCTTTTCCTCTCTTGACTTGTGAAAGTCATAACATATAAAAACCCTCTCCTACACACGTTATACTATGGTATTTTCAGTCTCTTCAGTGGATGTTCATTTTATTGTCAAAGAATTACAAGAATTACTTGGTGGTAAGCTTGATAAAGTTTTTCAACAAAGCAATTCTCCCGAGTTATTATTTTCATTTCACGTTTCCGGTGTTGGTAAGCGATTGCTTTATATTTCTCTTCCTTCTTTGCTTTGTTTGAGTTCTTTCAAGCCGTCATTTCCTCAACGACCACCTCATTTTGCTTTTATTCTTCGAAAACGATTATCTAATGCTCGATTACAAGAAGTGTCTCAGGTTGGTTTTGATCGTATTATTGAATTAGTATTTTCCACCAAAGAGTCTTCTTTTAAATTATTCGTTGAATTGTTTTCCCCTGGTAATGTTATCCTCACTGATGTGAATAATACTATTCGAGAAGTGTTTTCTCCAAAAATTTGGAGTGAGGATCGAAAACTTATTCCTAACCGGACATATCAATTTCCTGATCTAGTTTTTAATCCAACCACAATGTCTTTTGATGAGTTTACATCGTTGGTTGCTTGTAGCGATAAAGAAAATATTGTTAAAACATTGGCAATTGAGTGCAGTCTTGGTGGAGTGTATGCTGAAGAAGTTTTGTTTAGAGCCGGTATTGATAAGAATGCTCTTGCTTCCACTCTTAGCACTTCAGATATTGAAGTATTATATTCTACTTTTAAGAATTTATTTTCGGCTGAGATTCAGGCTAGTGTTGTTGATAACAGGCCGTTTCCTATCATCATGAAATCCTTATCTTCTGTTGACAAAAACAGCTTTCCTTCTTTTAACACTGCAATCGCTCATGTTGTACTTTCTCATCTTGAACAAGAAGATAAGATTGCTCAAGAGAAAAAAGTTAATCGGTTATCTTCGAAATATGAGAAGATTATTCAGTCGCAATCTCGAGCGTTAAAAGGTTTGCAACAGTCAGCCAAAGAGAATCAACGTAAAGGGGAATTAATTTATAGTCATTATACTCCAATCAAACAATTGCTTTCTCAACTTGACACTCTTCGAAAAACATCTTCTTGGGATGAGATTAAAGCACAGGTTAAAGGTGATTCTGTTATTAAGCGTATTGATGAGCATAAAGGTATTGTTTATCTCGATCTCGAATGATTAGCTTTGATGGTAGCTTGCACTGTTTCTTCAATAGGTGTTGTTGGCGTCCAGTTAAGTGTGTTTTTTGCTTTATCGTTACTGGCTATGACTACTGCGGGATCTCCTTTTCGACGTGGTCCGATCGTGCGGGGTATGTGTTTTCCAGTCACGTTTTCAAATGCTTTTATGAGTTCTAAAACGCTATATCCCTTTCCTGTACCTAAGTTTATAATGTGTGATTCGTCTTGTTTGATTGCTTTAATATGTGCTTTGATAAGGTCATTAACATCAATATAATCTCTAACGCCGGTCCCATCTCTAGTATTGTAGTCATTACCAAAGATTGTCACTTCTTTTCTTTTTCCTTCAAGCACATCAGTTATTATTGGGAAGATGTTTTGAGCGTTTGGATCGACATATCCTGTTTTCGAATCTCCAGCGACATTAAAATATCGAAGTATAGTGTAGGTAATACTATGGATTTTACTATACCATTTGATATTTTCTTCAATGAGATGTTTTGTAGCCCCGTAATAGTTTAACGGTTTAATAGGTGTTTGTTCATCTATTGGTGTATTATCTTGTTCTTGATAGACTGCCGCTGTTGATGAGAATATGATATGTCTGGTCCCGTGCTTGATCATTGCATTGAGTAGGTGAAGTGATCCAATGATATTATCAGAATATTTTACGGCGTTTTCCATTGATTCTCCCACTGCTTTATAACTTGCAAAGTGTATGACTGTTGAAATAGTGTGTGTATCGAAAACGTGTTCGAGAGCTTTATCATCTGTTAAATCCATTTCGTAAAAAACAGCTTCTTGTGGTATGCACTCTCGTTTTCCTTTACTGAGGTTATCGATGATAACAACATCATATCCTTCTTTGATGAGTTGTTGTGCTGTTCCGCTTCCGATATATCCTGCTCCGCCTGTTACAAGTATTGTAGTCATACTTATTATTTGAACAACCTTCGTTTTTAAATATTGTGTTGGTTGTGTTTTTTTCCAGTATATTTTTATAGGTGGAGTGTGTGGTGGTGTTATATGTCCTATTTATTTGACCGATACAGTTCCTTATCAAAGGATAAGTTGTCCGAAGAATCGTTTTCCAAGCCTCGTTCTTGTTTGAGAGTTAATACTCTTAAGACTACAGATAAAGAGCTTGTTTCTTCACTTCAGCGCAAAGGGGTTGTTCTCGAGAAAGCAGAGGGTGTTTCTTCGGCGTGGTTTTTTAAAGCGCCTTTTTCTTTAGCTTCGACGATTGAGTTTCTTTCGGGGTTATTTTACATCCAAGGTTTTGCAAGTATGCTTCCTGCGGTCGTGCTTTTAGATGATACCTATGAGAATGTTCCTGTGCTTGATATGTGTTCAGCACCTGGTTCGAAAGCGACCCAGCTCGCTCAGTTGACTTCTGATAATGTCCCTATTGTTGCTTGTGATCTTGACGGTGCTCGGTTGAGAGCTCTTCATTCAAGCATTAATCGTTTAGGATTATCTTCTATTGTCACGTTTCGAAAAGACGCTCGTTTTGTCAGTGATTTAGGGATGTCTTTTGATAGGGTTTTGCTTGATGCTCCTTGTTCTGGTAATGTGTGTTCTGAGGAATACGTTTTGGATAGTCGTTCTCCTCTTGATTTCAAGGATCGTTCTCGACTTCAGAAATCTCTTCTTCATTCTGCTTATGATGTGTTGAAATTAGGTGGTGTGTTGGTGTATTCAACGTGTTCTCTTGAGCCTGAAGAGGACGAGTTGGTTGTTGATTGGTTTTTACAAGAGTATGATGACATGTCTCTTGTTGATACTGGATTATCAATCGGAGATCCTGGTTTGACGACTGTTTTTGATCAAGAGCTTGATTCTCAACTTTCTAAAACGCGTCGTTTCTGGCCTCATAAGACAGGCACAGAAGGATTTTTCATCGCTAAATTTGTCAAGAAATAATGTGTTCTTTCGAAATATTTTCGA
Source organism: Nanobdellota archaeon (assembly GCA_051819745.1). Classification (GTDB taxonomy): domain Archaea; phylum Nanobdellota; class Nanobdellia; order Woesearchaeales; family SKGA01; genus SKGA01. The sequence continues at coordinate 4,241 of JBNJGO010000036.1, forward strand.
TTTTTCAAGCGCAATCTCTTTTAACAACGTAGTTTCTTATCTTATGATACGAGCTGGCAGTTTTATGCGTGCCAGAAAGTATATATTTTGAGGTGAAACAATGAGTTTAACAAGTAAGAAAGAAGAACGTTTGAAGAAAATGCCGAATATAGAATCGGTGTTTTTTAGAAGTAAAGATGGAAAATATCTCATTCATCGAACTGTTATTACGACCGTTCGTCCAGTTGAGTATTTCCAGAAAGTTCTTGAAAATGAACAGCAAGATACTCTCGATCCAATTAGTGGTGAAGAGTTAGCGAAAGCACAGGCAGACTGATACTCTGCTTTTTTTCTTTTTTTTTTTAATATAATGGATTTTTTTTGTCCTTGAGTGCTTCGTTGAGATCATCTGTTAATTGTTGGTGATGTTTGTCTTTGTATCCGGTAAATGATGGATTGTATTCGTTCATGTATGTTCGTATGCTCTCGAGATTTCCTGGTGTTATGTTATATATCATTTTGAGCTTGTGGTTGTAGAAATCGTTGACGATTCGCTCGCTTATTTTTCTGCTTTGCAATTGCTTCTCATCAACAGCTCCATTTTCACTTTCGATAAACGATAAAGTATATGTTGTCTTGTCAAACACAAGGCCAAATACTATTTTTGCTTTTGTTATGTGAAATTCTGATGTTAGCACTGTGATGTTTTTAATATCTAGAGGGTCTATGATAGTTGTCCTGCAGAAATACGCGTTTGAAAACGTGTCTCGGGATTGTTGTTCAAGATATATTTTGTTTGGGTTAACGCCTCGCTTCACTAAGAATTGTTTTCCGATTTTTGCTTCTGATGTGTCTCTGAATTCATTGAGTTTTCGGTATGATTTGTCCGTTGAACAGATGATGATATCGTAGTTTTTATGTATGTCGAGTGCTTTTTCGTATCGTTTTCTTGAGTGTTCGTTGAGCTTTCGCTCTGCTGTTATTCCTCCTCCAAGCACGATTAATGCTGTTTGTCCCATGTTGTACTTGTAGAATCATCTCTTTCTTTTTAATGTTTTTTGTGCTTGTTTTTAGAAGTTTTTTTTTCTAAAATAAAAAAATAAAATAAAAAAGCGCTTGTCTACTTATATTAAACCCGAGACATCCATATTCGGTTCGCATGGTTCTAATACATCTTCATTCACGGAATCTCCAATCGATTGTGCTTTCGCTTCTGAAATGAGATCGCCAGTGTCCCTATCTATTGTTTTTATTAAAGCAGGAATTCCTTTTTCAGTTAGGCAAAATGTTGTTTTTTGATTGGAAATACTTGTCTTGTAAATGAATTCATAGCAATTAGTGGTCTTTCCAGCCATAGTCTTTGTACCAGTTGAGGATATTTCTTGATATTTATCTTCTGTTTTTATGCTCCCCTCGACGGTTACTTGCTTGTAGATGCTCTCTGGATCAAAGCCGAAATTTTTCGCGTTATCAAGTTCTAGACATTGACCGTTACTTTCTATCACTGCAACATCAGTCATCCATAGTGAGAACGTTTCGCCTGAAGTGACATCAACACGGGTTTTATCCTCTTTTGCATAAATATTTACTGTTTCTTCCTTTCCACTAGAATGAGTGAGTTGATATTCTACTTCGTACTCCTGATTATTGTCTAGTTCTCTTTTAAAATTGTTGTATGTTTCTGCCGTTGTATTTGCTTCTGTTTGTTGTGTGTTTGTAACTTCTTGTGTTGTCGTATCGTCTTGCTCATCAGACGTCTCGTCAACAGGAAGTGTATTCTGTTCTATATTGCTATCACATGCTGTTATGGAAACAGCAAGAACTATAACTATCATAACTAACCATATGTGTTTCATAATAAAACCTCCAGTATTATCTTTTGACATTCGTTTTGTGTAGAATGTTCTGATATTTTCTTGTGTTTCTTTGTTAATAAGTTTTTTCCCTTATGTGCTTATTAGTGGTTGTGATTTTATTTTCAGTAGTTTTATAAATTCTTATAGTTCTAATTTGATGTAGCGCTCTAGAAGGTGTTTTTCATGGTTAAACATACAGTTTTGCTCACAGGTGTTGCTGGTTTTATAGGTAGTTCTGTTGCTAAACGTCTAGTTGATAAAGGATATAGTGTTGTTGGTATTGATAATATGAACGATTATTATGATGTATCGCTCAAGCAAGCTCGTCTTGATGAGGTTGTTCCTGACAGTGTTGAGTTTGTCAAGGGTGACATTCTCGATTATGGCTTATTGAAAGAACTCGCTTCCAAGCACTCGTTTGATGGTGTTATTCATTTAGCGGCTCAAGCTGGTGTTCGTTATAGTCTTGACCATCCGGACACATATATTCAGACAAATATTCAAGGTACTAATAACATCTTTGAATTGGCTAAAGAGTTTGACATTCCTAAAGTTGTTTTCGCTTCTTCATCAAGCGTGTATGGTGGTAATAAAAAAGTTCCTTTCTCTGAGGATGATGATGTTTCTTCTCCTGTTTCCTTATATGCTGCTTCTAAAAAAAGTAATGAGCTTCAAGCTGAAGTGTACAATCACTTATATAGTATCTCGATGGTCGGTCTTCGTTTTTTCACAGTCTATGGTCCTTGGGGTCGTCCTGATATGGCTGCGTTTAAGTTTTTGAAGCGGATGTTTGCTGGTGATGCTATTGATGTGTATAATCATGGTGATATGGAGCGTGACTTCACATTCATCGATGACATCGTTGACGGTGTTGTCAAGAGTCTTGAGTATGACTGTGATGGTGTTGAAGTGTTCAACCTCGGCAATCACAATCCTGAGAAATTGCTTCGTTTCATCGAGCTTCTGGAAACGCATTCTGGGGAGACTGCTTCTAAGAATATGATGCCGATGCAACCTGGCGATGTTCCAAAAACGTTTGCTGACACGTCAAAGGCAAACGGATTGCTTGGTTGGCGGGCAAAGACTGGTTTGGATGCTGGTTTGAAGGAATTCGTTGAGTGGTATCGTCGGTTTTATGGCGTGTGAGCGTGTGTTGTTATCAGGGGTATGGGCACTGTGGACTGGTTTTTCAAGAAGGCAGTAGTTTTCTGAAATGTGCGTGAAAATCTTTCGCTCGTTGCAGTGAGGTATTTGCTTTTGTCCGTTTGACCTCGGCGCCCATTTCATACTGGAATCTTGATCGTTTTGCTCGTTCGTATTCATAATTATCGAGTAACTGTTCTGCTTTGAGACTTTCTTGAGCATTTGCTTGGAATTGTTTCAAAACCCTTTGATCCGTTGTTGTTTTCGTAAGTATATTGTCATGGAGATAATTACTCATGTTTTGTTTCGCTTGTTCTACTCGTTTTCCATCCATCTCGTATGACCTTATAATAGCTTTCTATATTTCGCAAGGGTATTCCTGTTCTTGCTATTTCGTGGCCTACATTAAATGTGTTGCTGATCATCATCCGGATAAATTCCGAATAATGGAAGCTGTGGATTTCTATGTTGGGGTGGATGGATAAGCTGATTTCTATGCGTTGTGCTTCTTTCTCGCTGTTATGGATGATGCAGATATCTATGTCTGAATTTTTATGTTCGTTGTGTTTTGCATACGATCCGAAAAGGACTATTGGACATAGTGGTTCATCCAGATTGTTGATGTCTTGTAGCAGAAGGGGTAGTTTTGTCTTGATGGATTGTATTCGTGATAGTTCTGCACTCAGTAGTTCTGATGTGGTGTTTGGTGTGAATTGTATTTCTGTGGAGTGTCCGACTGTGCGCTTGTGGATGCTTTCAGGGTATGCTTTGAGTGCTCCATAGACGTTTTTATAG
>JBNJGO010000037.1:0-7825 GCA_051819745.1 Nanobdellota archaeon
AAAGATCTATGTGGTTTTTCCGATGATACTACTTCTTTTGACTCAAGATTATATGCTCTTATTAAAGATTTTAAAAAAGAGCTTCATACAAATACAGTATCTACCGATATTGCTGAACAACTTATTCCTCTTATTGCCATTCAAGGTGGTTCGTTTGCAGTTTCAACAATAACTTCTCGTATGAAAGGATTTATTTATGTGTTTGAAAAGATTCTTGACATCTCAATTTTAATTGATACATCTACTGCATCTCCAGACATAACACTTTCCTCGCGAGGTTATGCTTCGACCATTCAACCTTCTTCATCAGATTTATCGGATGAAAACGATTCTTCCATTGTTTCTATTGATGATATTTGATTGGATTTTATCTCTACTGCTTCTTGCCGATAGCTTTATAAATATACTGGCACTTCTCACTATTAGTTTTGGGGGTTTTTCTCAAAGCTAGTAATATTTTTTGAGGATGATTATTATGGATGGACACGCTATGGCTAAACCACTTGATGCATTGAATAGATCTCGAGGAAAACGAGTTATTGTTGATTTGAAAAACGGGTGGCGTTATGTCGGTAAATTACAAGCATTTGATATTCACATTAACACTGTTTTAGAAGAAGCAGAAGAATACGAACCGAAAAACAAGAAGATTTTGACAAAAGTCGACGAAAATAAAACTGAAGAAACCTATGAGGGTGAAAAACAGTTGAAACGAAAAGTCGGTACTGTCTTCCTTCGTGGTGATACGATCACTAACATATCAGTTCAATAAATATACGAAATCAAGGTGTAATATATGGGAACAGGAACAGCAACGCAAGGTAAGCATTCTGGTAAGGGATCTCACATCAATTGTCGTCGATGTGGTGCTCACGCATATCATCGTAAGTCAGGCGTTTGTGCTGCTTGCGGTTATGGTAAGAGTGCAAAAAAAAGATCCTATTCTTGGCAAAAGAAATAATTTTATTTTTTTTATACTTTAGTATTAAATTATATGTCTCGTTCTATTATTTTTGTTGATTGTTTCACTTGCTGTTGCAAACATATTAGTTACTGACAAAAGTTTTTCTATCTATCATTGACTATATTAGTTACTGACAAGGGGTTTGCTGTTTGATACTCTTCCTGCTACTCACAGTAATTTTTTAGGAGATGATTGTGTGATTACTTTTTGTGTTTGTTCATTTTTAACGTTTATCATTAACTATATAACCATAATCTATATATACTCCCTTTGAAATTATTCTTTTTTAGGGGGTTATCGTGAAAGCATATTTAGATATTGTACAAAACATTCTTTCAAAGGGTAAGAGAAAACCAAATCGAACTGGTACTGACACGTTTGCTATTGCTGGTGCCATGTTCGAGCATGATATGAGTGAAGGTTTTCCTTTATTGACAACAAAAGCAGTTCCATTCAGATTGGTTGCTGTAGAATTAGAATTCTTTATTAAAGGTTTGACTGATAAGTCATGGCTTCAAGAACGAAATAATCATATTTGGGATGAGTGGTGTACTCCACGTAAAGTGCCTTATTCTCACGATCCTGAAATTCAACAAAAGATGAAAGAAGAACCTGATTTAGGTCCGATTTACGGTTATCAATGGAGGAATTTTGACGGTGATTATGTTGATCATAAAACTCCTTTGGACAAAACTGAAGGTGGTATTGATCAGCTTAAAGAACTTGTTAAAAAAATCAAGGAAAAGCCTAACGATCGTCGTATGATTGTTACTGCCTATAATCCAAAACAAATAAAGGATATGGCTCTTCCTCCTTGTCATTATGGGTTTCAAGTTACTGTCATCGATGGTAAGTTGAACTTGATGTGGAATCAACGATCAGTTGATGTTGCTCTAGGTCTTCCTTTTAATATTGCAAGTTATGGGTTATTGCTTCATTTGCTTGCTAAAGAAACTGGTTTGAAAGAAGGTCGTCTTGTTGGTTTCTTAGGCGATGTTCATATTTATGAAAATCATATTGAAGGTATGAAAGAGCAAGTCGCTAGAGAACCATATTCTCTTCCAACTATTGAGACTGAGAATTTCTCCTCGATTTTTGACTGGGAATATTCTGATACGAAAAAAATTGGGTACAATCATCATCCTAAAATATCTTTTAAGATTGCAGTGTGATAACTGTTGATGTGAACGTACATTTTTTTATTCGTGTTATGTTTCTTTTTTTTAGCTTATTTTGTATTTTGTGGTGGGATTGTCTGTTAAGATGTGGTATGTTATGGTTGATATGACTATTATTGGTGCAGTTGCAAAGAATGGTGTTATTGGAAAAGATAATGCTATTCCGTGGTATATTCCTGATGATTTCAAACGTTTCAAATCGTTGACAGTAGGTTCTCCTGTTATAATGGGGCGAAAAACGTTCGAATCATTACCTTCTAACGTTCGTCCATTACCTGGAAGAAAAAACATTGTCTTATCAAGAAATAAGGAGTTGGAATTGGAAGGAGCTGTGGTTGTTAATTCGATGGAATCTGCACTCGAGCATGTTTCAAAACATGATAAAGCGTTTATCATAGGTGGATCTCATATTTACAAGAAAGCACTTCCTTTTGCTAATACGCTTGAAATAACGCACATTCATAAGGAGTATGAGGGTGATGCGTATTTTCCTGAAGTTGATTGGGATGATTTTGATCTGGTTAATAAAGATGTTAGAGATGGATTTAGTTTTCACACATATAAGAGGGTTTGATAATGACAACGATAGTATCTGATAAGAAAGTCGCTGATCTTATTGCAAAAGAACGACAGCGTCAAGAAGAAACCATTGAATTAATCGCGAGTGAAAATTTTACAAGCGAAGATGTTATGCGAGCGCAAGGTTCTTGCTTGACAAACAAATATTCTGAAGGATATCCTCGAAAACGTTATTATGGTGGTAACCAATACATCGATCAAATCGAACAACTTGCTATTGATAGGGCAAAAGAACTTTTCTCAGCAGAGCATGCTAATGTCCAACCTCATTCTGGATCGAGTGCTAATGCGCAAAGCTTTTTTTCCATACTTGATATTGGAGATACTATTCTTGGTATGAGTCTTGATCATGGTGGTCATCTCACTCATGGTTCGAAAGTGAATTTTTCAGGCAAACAGTATAATTTCATCAGCTATGGTGTTACTAAGGGAAGTGGTCGTATTGACATGGCTGAAGTTAGACGTCTTGCTCTTGAGCACAAGCCGAAACTTATTCTTGTCGGTTATAGCGCTTATTCTAGAATTGTTGATTTTAAAGCTTTTCGAGATATTGCTGATGAAGTAGGTGCTTATCTCATGGCTGATGTGGCTCACTTTGCAGGATTGATTACGGCAGGAATACATCCTTCGCCATTTCCACACTGTGATATTGTGACCACAACAACTCATAAGACTCTTCGAGGTCCTCGTGGTGCTATCATCCTATCAAAAATTGAAGATCGTTTGCGTGATAAGTACCATCCTAAAAGTAAGCGAACACTTGCAAAACGAATTGATAGTGCTGTTTTTCCAGGAATGCAAGGAGGTCCTCTCGATCATGTTATCGCTGGAAAAGCTGTTTCATTCAAAGAAGCAGGGACTGATAAGTTCAAAACATACATGGAATCTGTTGTTTCTAACGCGAAAGTATTTGCTGATGAACTTCTCAACTGTGGATTTGATATTGTGAGTGGTGGTACTGACAATCATTTGGTTCTTGTTGATATTTCCTCTAAAGGGGTGTATGGTAAGGAAGCTGAAAACCTTCTTGATAGCGTTGGTATTACTTGTAATAAGAACATGATTCCTTTTGACACGAGAAGTCCTTTCGATCCTTCTGGAATACGATTGGGAACTCCTGCCATGACAACTCGTGGTTTTGATGAAGATGATTTTAGGAAAACAGCTCGTCTTATTGATAAGACACTAACTCATAAAGATGATCCTGGTGTTCTTGATACTGTTCGAAACGAAGTTAAATCCTTATGTAAACGTCATCCTCTTAAGTATTCATCTTGACAGGGTTTTTTCTCTCGTTATAGTGTGGTGTTTGTTGATACTTTGAAATGTCTTGCATTATCATAATAGTATTGTATTGTTTTCCTAAGATCTTTTTGTTTTTCACTACACAAACGAAATATTTTTAAAGAAATAGGGTTCTATCATATTATAATGATTAAAAAGTTACAAAAGGCGGTTCGCTCGTTATTCAAAGGATTTTTCTCGAGAAAAAAAGAACTCAAGCTTGGTCTTTACGGTCCTCCAAACGGTGGTAAGACTACTCTTGCGAATATGATTTGTGAAGATTGGCTTGGTGAATCGATGGGTTCAGTAAGTGATGTCGCTCACGAGACAAGAGAAATACAGGTTAAGGAAAAAGTTCACATCAAATCTAAGGATGGTAAGGGCGAACTCTTCTTTAATCTTGTCGACACCCCTGGTATCGCAACAAAAATCGATTATGAGGATTTCGTCCATAAAGGTTTGGATGAGTCTGAAGCAAAATCACGTGCAAAAGAAGCTACTAAAGGTGTTATTAGTTCTATCAAATGGCTTGATGACATGGATGCTGTTGTTGTAGTTCTTGACTCGACCAAAGATCCTTTTTCACAGGTTAATCTTACTATTATTGGTAATCTTCAAGCTCGAAAGATTCCTGTTTTGGTCTTGGCAAATAAGGTCGATCTCAAAAAATCAAATCTTCGAAAAGTAAAATCTGCTTTTCCACAGTACAAAGTCATTGGTATCAGTGCTAAAACTGGTAAGAATTCAAAGAAATTTTATGATGCACTCTTTGAAGTTACAAAATAGGTATGTACAATGTTAACACTACAATATATTCCACACACTGAAATTGAACATCTCTCTTCAGAGAAAAGAATATCAAAATTACTTAATCTTGTCAAGACTGATAAGATTCTTCTTGTTGAAGGTCGGCTTCGGAGCGAAGAGGAAGCTGAGTTGATTCGAAAGACGATGGAATCTATCAACGACAAGTTTTCTGGAATTGAACTTTCCGTGGTTTATCCTGAGGATAAGGAGACTGCTTTTTTTAAGAAAGTGCATTCGAAGTTTATTAACTTGCTTCTTGGCTCCAGGAGAGGAATGACTATTATAGGTCCTGCTAATGTTGTTAAGGAAATAAAACAAGATCCTGGTAAGATACAACTTTTTACAACTGATTCGGTAGCTTCAAAAAAATCTTCTTCAAAACGCTCCAAGCAAAAGAAGTGATGATTTGAGTAATTTAATTATTTGGTGAATATTATGCCTCACAGATGTGTCTCTTGCGGAAAAATGTTTGACGATGGTTCTAAAGAGATACTTCACGGTTGTTCGCAGTGCCACGGAAAACTCTTTTTTTATGTTAAAAAAGAAAAACTTGAAGAGCTAAAAAAAGAACAGCAAGAAATTATTAATCTCAGCACTGATGAGAAAAAACAAATTGAAGATGATGTGCACGATATTCTTGGTGATGATATTGACACTCAAAAACCAATAATTCTCGATATTGAAAGTATTAAGATTCTTCGTCCAGGCCAATACGAACTTGATCTCGTTCATCTCTTTGAACAGAAACAACCGCTTATCTACAAGCTTGAAGATGGAAAATATGTTATTGACCTTCTCGAATCGTTCAAGAAGATGAAACCTGGTTCTTCAAAAAAATAATCTTGTGATATTCTATGCGATTAATTGATGTTCACGCACATTATGATTTCAAGCCCTTCTCCGAAGATATTGATAGTTATGTGCAAAAAGCAGAGTCTGCTGGTGTGAAAGTAATCGTTTCAAACGGTACTACTGTAACGAGCAATCGAACAGTTCTTTCTCTTGCTAAAAAACATGCTATTATCAAACCTGCTCTCGGATTATATCCTTCTCACGTTGCCGAAATGTCTGATGATGAGATTGACCGAGAAATCTCTTTTATCAAACGTTCCAATCCTAGCGCGATAGGTGAAGTTGGTCTTGATTACAAAGTAACGGATGATGCTTCGGGTAAGGAATTTAAAGAATTATCTCTTGAACAACAAGAACAACACAAACAACGACAAAAAAATACTTTTATCAAATTCATAGAACTTGCAAATGAGCTTGATATTCCCATCATCGTTCATTCCAGAAAAGCAGAAGCTGATGCTATCGACCTTTTGATTCGTCACAAGGCAAAAAAAGTTATTATGCATTGTTTTATGGGTAAGAAAAAATATGTTAAACAGATACAGGAACAAAAATGGTTTTTTTCCATACCTGTTGTTGTCACAAAATTACAGCAAGTTCAAGATATTGTTGCGACAACTCCGCTCTCAAGATTATTCACTGAAACCGATGCTCCTTATCTCGGTCCAACCCCTGGCGAAGCTAATGATTCATCAAATGTTTCTGTTTCCATTTCAAAAATAGCTCAAATAAAAGGTTTAACTGAACAAGAAACTGCAGATCAGATTTTTATGAATTATTTGAGATTATTTCCTTAATCAGAGGTGTATTTTCGTCTTTCGGGCAAAACTCTTATTAATACTTAAAGATTACAATATACTATGAGGTTGGTTAGATCATGTCACAAATAGAGCTTGTTTTGACAAAAAAAACTCACTGCGGTCCCTTAGCTAAAGGGTGTGATCATTGTGTAAAAGGTAGAAAAAGTGTTTTTTTTGTAACTGGTCTTTGTCATTACCGTTGTTTTTACTGTCCTATTTCTGATGATAAACGGTACAAAGATATTGTTAAGATAAATGAGCAATTCATTTCAACCCCTGATTCCAAGCAGGGAATTGATCAAGCCATTGAAGAGATCAAATTATGTCAATCATCCGGTGTTGGAATTACAGGTGGTGATCCTCTGTTGAAACTCGATAGGGTATGTACTTATATCAAGGCATTCAAAGAAAAATTTGGATCGTCATTTCACATACACTTATACACTACACTTGATCATGTGACTCAAGAAGCGCTTCTTCAATTAGAATCTGCTGGTCTTGATGAGATACGGTTCCATTTCAACGTCCAAGATATTTTATTATGGGAGAAGGTTCATTTTGCAGAAGGTAGTTCGATGGATGTTGGTGTTGAAATACCTGTAGTTCCTGGCTTTAAGGAAAAAACTAAAGAACTCATTTCATTTTGTGCGCAATTAGGGTTTATTACTTTCATCAATCTCAACGAACTAGAATATAGTGATGCTTCTCAAGAACGTTTTGACGAATTAGGTCTTGTTGTCAAAGATGACTTATCCTATGCTATCGAAGGCAGTGAGGAGTTGGCTCTTGAACTTGTTGAGTTTGGAAAACAAAAATCTATTTCAACCCATTATTGTTCTGCAGAATTCAAGGATAAAGTCCAGCTTGGTAATCGTCTCCGATTGAGATCACAATCTGTTGCAAGAGAGTTTGATGATGTTAATGAACAGGGAATGTTATATCGTGGTGTCCTGCGCCCAATTTCTGATACTCCTGATCGTCCTTTTACAAAAGATGTTCCTCCTCTCACAGGAGATGTTGTTGAGGATGAGATTGATACTATCGTGCAAAATAAAGGATTATTAGATGTTGGTGTTCCTGAAAAAAAACCTTCTCAAGAAATATTTTATGAAGGTTTCACGCTTCATGGTATTCGAAAGCAATTAATGTCTTTGTTTGATATTCCCGAAGATCTTATTGAAGTTGATGGTGATCGCATTATTACTGGAGCTCACATTCTCAAAGAGATATGGCCTCAAGTGAAACGGAAGCGAACGCTTGTCGGTTGGAAAAAGCATTTTAAGGCCGAACTCGTGGTAGAATATCCTACTAGCGATCATTTTCCTCTTGAGCGAGAAGAGTTATGATCAGTTTTAGTGTCA
>JBNJGO010000038.1:0-7736 GCA_051819745.1 Nanobdellota archaeon
ATGCAAGCAGAAAGTCTTCTTTCAATAGATGATGTTGAAATCTCTGTTGATGGCGATGATGAATCTGTAAGTTCAGGAGAAGAAATTGATGTAGAATATAATTCAGAAGTAGAACTTACTGTAACTCTAGAAAACTTATACAGTAACTCTGCCGATATTGAACTTGAAGATGCCTACTTTGAAGTCTATGATAATGGTGATTGGGATATAGATGAAGAATCCTCTGATATAGATATAGATGCTGATGATTCTGAAGATCTAGAAGTGACTTTTACAATCCCTTTTGATATTGACGATGATGAAGTTGATATCGTGATTAAATCATATGCTGAAGATGAAGACTATGGTTTTGAACACACTGCAGAGTTTAATTTCGAAATGTCTCTTGACGTTCCTTCACATGAAATCAGAATAGACTCTGCAAGTTTTTCCAGCAACCCCGCCTCATGTATGCAAGGTTTTGTTGATTTGAATATTGAAATGCTCAACACTGGAGAAAATGATGAAGACGAAGTGACTCTAAATGTAGTGAGTGATAGTTCAAATCTCGACTGGCACGAACGAATCTTTGATATTGAAATCGAAGAAGGTGAAGAAGAGACGAGAACATTTTCAATTCCTTTAGATGGTATTTCAGATGGAACTTACTATTTGGATATTGAAACATACTATGATACTGATGACCTTTCGGATACAGAAGTTGCCATTCTTCAAGTAGACTGTCCTGATTCAGCACAATCTTCAGAGGATAATTCCTCCTCAGAATCAGAAAATACAGGTGTAGTCGTAGATACTGGTTCAGATACTTCCGGTGTTCAAGGTTCAGGAGTTTATTCCCAAGACGCGGGTAGCTCAACTAGCTTTGGGGAAATACGATCGAGCACAGGATATACTATTTTATTGATTGTCTTGATTTTAGGAATACTTGCTGTGATAGGATACTTTATCTCAGAATATATGTCCTCAAGAAAAGACAATAAAGAATAAATAGTTTATTTTTTCTTTTTTTTCTTTTTTTTTATACTGCTTTTTTTTGTCGCTTCTTATTCTTTGATTTGTTTCAAGAAATATCTTTTACTGCAGTTAATGGTTGAATCATGAATAATACTATTATAATATATAATGCTTTTTTGGCTTTTAAAACTGTTTGTTTTTTAAAATAATTACGATTATCTTATGGTCGTTCTATTTTAGGATATATTCCTGGTTTCATAAAAACTTGCTCTGGACGACAAGCAACTCCTTGAGATTCTTTAACCATTTCTTTAGAAATCATGGCACTTTTTGCAACCATAACCAATTCTCCTTTAAGCGTTTTGACAGCAACAAATTCTCCAACTTGGATGTCGCTTTCAACCTTAACAATTCCCGGAACTTTTAAACTAGCACCATTACAAAGACTATTGACTGTCGTATCTGCAACCCACACTGAAGGTAAATGTCTAACACCATTCTCGATTGGTTGAATACATTCTTGTAAACGAGTCTCATCTCCTTTCTGATAATAATAAAACGCATCTTTAAGATCTTGAAGTGTCATAAGTTGATCTTTTTCTTGAAAAGGACCTGCTTTAGTTCTTCTTAACTCTTCCATATGAGCTCCGACACCAAGACGTTCTCCTATATCATGACAAAGTTTTCTGATATAAGTTCCTGCTTGAGTGCCTGCCTTGAATAATACACTCGAACCTTTTATTTCAAGAATCTGAAAATAATAAATTTTTCTGAAACGAGGTCGTCTCTTAACAGCAGATTTAGCAGGTGGTGTTTGCTTGATTTTACCAGTGAATTCTTCTTTGATACACTGTTCTAATCTAGTTCGTTCCACTTCGCCATGAAGATGCATAAGACAAACATATTCCTTACCTGCAGTCAATAGTGATTGTACAATTCTAGTACCTCTTCCTAACGCAACAGGCAATATTCCTGTAACTTTAGGATCGAGTGTTCCTGAATGCCCTGATTTTTTTATATTAAGAATATGTTGAACAAATGAACTTACTTGATGTGATGTTGGTCCTCGAGGTTTATCAACATTAATGATTCCAAAATCAAGAAGTTCTTCTACACTCCTCTCAGAAGGTTTTTTTCCGAATTTAACATCGGTTTCTGGTTGTTGTCTAACAAGAACCTGTCGATCTATTTTTTCAAACGGTAATAATCCCATATTGTCTAATGAGTCAGCCCTACTTTTTAAACTTGTCGAGATTAGTTCTTTATCTCCGCAGTTTTTATATATTACTTATTATTAACAGAATATACTATGGAATCTGAAAATCATCTCATAAAAGAACGAAAAAGAAAACTATCGGAACTAGAAGAACGAGGAGTAAACCCTTATCCTTACACTTTCGCAATCTCAAAAAAAGCACAGGCTATCCTTGACGAGCACAAAGGTCTCGAACCAGAATCAACAACAGAATCGTTTGAATCACTCGCCGGAAGAATAGTTCTGCTTCGACGGATGGGAAAAGCTAGTTTTGTAACTATACAAGATTCAACAGCGAAAATTCAATTATATTTTAGAGCGGACGATGTTGGTAAGGAAGAATACAAGCTACTCAAAAAATTAGATATGGGTGACTTTGTTGGTGTATCTGGAGATGTTTTTACCACAAAAACTGGGGAAATAACCATTCATGTTAAATCCTTCAAAATATTATCCAAAGCCCTTCGTCCACTGCCAGAAAAATATCACGGTCTTAAAGATACTGAACTCAAATATCGTAAACGATACCTTGACCTTATCACCAATCAAGATAGTAAAAAAGTCTTTGAGCAACGAAGCAAGATACTCCATGAAGTACGATCTTTTTTACAAGAAAAAGGATTTCTTGAAGTTGAAACTCCTATTCTTCAACCGTTATATGGTGGTGCAGCTGCAAAACCTTTCATCACACATCATAATGAGCTAGATATGCCTTTATACTTGAGAATAAGTCCGGAACTATACCTAAAACGACTGATCGTGGGTGGTTTTGAAAAAGTATTTGATATCAACAAAAATTTCAGAAACGAAGGCATTGACACCACTCACAACCCTGAGTTTACGATGCTTGAACTTTATCAAGCATATGCTGATTATAATACCATGATGACTTTGATGGAATCGATGTTTGAACACGTCGCAAAAAAAGTGTTTGGAACTACAACCTTCACATTCAAGGGAAAACAAATAGATGTTTCTGTTCCTTGGCGAAGAATAACAATGATTGACGCTATCAAAGAATATGCTGGAATAGATGTCAACGAAAAAAGTGTTGAAGAATTACAGGATATTATAGAATCAAATCTTATCGAATTTGATAAAGAATTAAATTGGGGAAACTTAGTTACTGCGCTCTTTGAACATTATTGTGAAGATAAATTCATAGACCCTACATTTGTCATAGACCATCCAAAAGAATCAACTCCTTTGTGTAAGGCAAAACGAGGCGATGATCGTCTAATCGAACGATTTGAACCATTCTGTATGGGTATGGAATTAGCAAACGCTTATAGTGAGCTTAACAACCCTATAAAACAACGAGAACTCCTCGAAGACCAACAACGACAACTCTCAAAAGGAGATGAGGAAGCAAATCCTATAGATGAGGATTTCCTTGAAGCAATTGAACAAGGAATGCCTCCAACAGGAGGTCTTGGGATAGGTTTGGATCGTATGATAATGTTGATGACAGGTCAAGAATCAATTCGTGATGTAATACTGTTTCCAACAATGAAACCCGATGTTTCAGATGAGGATTCTTCTGAATAATAACTGTTTTATTTTTTTTCTTTTTTATTTGTTGTGTTTTTTATTCTAATTCGATTTATACTTCCAAGAATACTCGGTTGAATTGTTTTTATTTTCAATTTTTTAAGTAAACTCATGTCCATTTTTTTTCCTTTGCTATACAAAGGTGTTCCTGTCGTAACTAAGCCCATCTTCCAAAACCTTTAAATACTCTTAATTCATCATTTAGATGTATGGGTGTGTTCTCTTCAAAACAAGCAATGTCTCCGTTGATCGCCACTGTTTTATTAATAGCGTTTGCCGTAGCTTTAGGTGTGATGATCATGAACTGGAGTTCTGGCGTGGGTGAAGAATCTCATGGTGTAGACGACGAAACCTGCTCTCTTGTCGAATTATCACTTTCAGGAAATTTTTGTTATACTGGTTCTTCGATCCAATTAGGGGTTAAAAATACTGGTGAGAAAAATATTGATGCATTATCTATTCAACTTCAATCGGATGTGACTGATTACTCCATAACTCTTAAAAATTCAAAATTAATATCTGGAGAATCAGCTTCAAAAGAAATACCTTACGCATCAACAGGAGATTCGACCACTGCAATTATTATCCCTTTAGTTGCAGTTGATGGTGAACTTCATAAATGCGATCAACAGGGATTTTCTAAAGAATTAGTTTCTTGCTAGGTGACTTCCAATGCAACAACATTTTTCAAAACAAACAGTTATACTATTCTTCGTAATCGTATTATTACTCTTACCTTCCTTATCATTTGCACTAGAACCTTCTGAAATTGCACTCGATTCATATGTCAATGATTATACTTCAAAATTATCAACTGAACACACCCAACAACTCAACGCACTGCTTCACGAATTAAAAGAATCAGGCACTGCACAAATGAGTATACTGGTTATAGATTCATTAGATGGATGGTCTAAAGAAGAATATGCAATGGAAGTTGCACATGAAAATCTTGGAGATGAAGAATCTGATAATGGTCTTTTGCTTTTAGTGGCTCTTGAAGAACAAAAATATCGTGTAGAAGTGGGTTATGGTCTTGAAGGCACTCTCAACGATGCAAAAGTAGGTCGGATGGCGCGAGAACACTTAGTTCCTTTATTTCAGCAAGAACAATATGGGCGAGGATTATTACAATTCACTGGATCAATATATACTGAACTCACTGGAGATGATAATTTTACAAACGTCCAAGGTGTCGCTCTTAATCAACAATCAGCTCCATGGTGGTCTCGATTAGGAATACTTCCCTTTCTGATAGTTTTCATGCTCTTGCGCGGATTATTTGGAGCGATAGGTTCGCGAAAACACGAAACAAAAGGTCAAAAAAAATCACGAAAAGCCGATGATACGTTTTCCGCTGCATTACTAGCGAGCATGTTCCTTCGAGGAGGCGGTGGTTCTGGTGGATTCGGAGGATTTGGAGGCGGTGGCTTCGGCGGTGGCGGAGCCGGCGGTGGCTGGTAAATTACAATTAGGTGATATTTATGAAATCAAATAAACATACTGCTCTAGACAATGGTGTCTCTCGATTCACAAGATTTTTCACATGGTTATTTACGGGAAAAAAATTATATTTATCTGACACTATCAAACTCAAATGTCCTCGATGCTGTACTAAAATGGATAAAATACACAAAGGAGGCGTAACCATAGATGTATGTCCTCACTGTAAAGGAATTTTTCTCGATGACGGTGAGATTGACAAATTATCGTTGATGGCAAAAAAAGAATTTTCAACAACAAATCGAGCTTCTCATTCAAAGAAAAAAACATCAAAAAAGGTGAAATCATGAAAACAATAAAACAACAACCAAAAGTAAAACCCTGGTGGGTAATTCTAGGAATACTCGTACTCCTTGTTCTTATCACTTGGGGAAGTTTTAACGGTCTGGTCTCGAGAGAAGAGAATGTCGACCGTGCATGGGCGAACGTTGAATCCGATTATCAACGAAGAGCGGACCTTATTCCAAACTTAGTAAGTACTGTGAAAGGCTATACTCAGCAAGAAAAAGATGTTTTACAATCAGTGACTGAAGCAAGAACATCCTGGCAGAATGCTGGATCGCAGGAAGCTAAAATGTCTGCTGCAAATGAAATGGATGGTGCTTTATCGCGATTGCTTGTAACAGTTGAAGCATATCCTGATCTGAAATCAAGTGAGAATTTCTTGTCTCTTCAAGACGAGCTTGCTGGAACTGAAAACAGGATTTCAGTATCAAGAAAACGATATAATGAAGCTGTAATGAACTACAACAAGAAAGTTAGACGATTCCCATCAAATATTATTGCTTCAATGTTTGGTTTTGAAAAAGAAGATATGTTTGAAGCTGAAGAAGGCGCAGACCAAGCTCCTGACGTGGAATTCTAAATATTTTTTATTTTTTTCTTCTTTTTATTTCTTTATTGCTTTTTTTAATTAAAACATTTTGATATTATTTTCTTCGACGTTCTTTACGAACTTTACAACCACCGCTTGGCAGGCTTTGTACGATGGTGTCTAGAGGGACGTCTATTTCTGTCTGCTCACGCAGTGTCATTCTTATTTTTTTTGCAGTATTGCTTGTTTTCTCATCGCCTTGATCTATAATCAAAAATCCTTTAGCAAGTTTTTCGACAGCCGACTTCGGCCCTGCCATAAAAAAAGGTTCTTTCTCTTCCGGTTGTATGATGCCTGCACTATATATCATATTGGGATCGAGATATGTTGTTTTTCCTCGAATCATAAAACTACCCTTTCCCATAAACTCTCCGGCTTCAGCTTCCTTAGAAACTTGCTCTGGACTGACATAAAAGGTGTTGGTTGTTTGCAATCCGCGCTTCCACGCTTTAGAGTGAATTGCAGTAAATGACGCTGCTTCTTGAAGTGTTTGATTGCCAGGTTTTTCTGGACGATTCTTAACAAATGATTCGCCAAGAATTCTTTTAACATCCTCGTCATCTTGTTTTATAACAACAAAAGGACTTCCTGCCATATCGGTGTGAAATACTATATCATTATTATCAGTGTGTTTCTTGATAATAATCTCATTAGTGGTTGCGTCTCTTGCGCCGACTACAAGAAATCCTTCACTTGAAATGAACCATTTGAATTTATCAAACCATCGCTTCTTACTTTGATCGATTTTTTTTATAGAACTTTCTATATCTACTTGCTGTGCTTTTTCATCGGCTTTCGCTTGCTTTTTCTTGAATTCTTCAAGCGTTCTTTTAGCTCCTTCAATCTTTTTTTTCGCTTTTTTTGATTTCTCAAAATATTCTGCAGCGTTTTCTTCAACTGATTTAGTAATGTCAATAGCGATTTTCATATTGATAGAAAAAGAAGAGGTTATAATTAAATATTTGTCTAATTTTCACCACATCACCTTTTTATAATGGTGTTTAAGATAAGAGTTGTTCTAAATGTATGTTTATGATTCTTAATAATTCGAAAGATATGTTGGGACGAATTCTTTTGATGTCATGTCGTTGTTGATAATGTTGTGCTGTACTCGCTCTATAGAATTTTTGTACTCTCTATTATTTCCTATTTCGTTGAAGAGCGCATAATGTTCTTTTTTAAGTTCGTCATCTAAAATATTCTTTCGAACCTTTCCTTCGATAAAATTTATTTGCTGTTTTTGCGAGGAAGATATTTTCTTATTGTTACGGATGATTTTACTGGTCAAAGCCCCTAATTCAGTACCGATATACGCGCTCGCGACACTTGAAGCACAGTATGCGCCGTTTATTGGTGTATCAATCAGTCCTCCAACAATGGCTTGCGCAGTAGTGTTAATAACGCCGTATTTCACAGGTATAATTCCTTTGTAGAATATATTTCTTTTTGATTTGTGTTTGTCTTCAATCTCGAATTCTTTTTTTACTTCAGTTTCAAATCCTTTTCTTTTGTCGAGAATATATCCGTTTCGTATTCCTGCTATGAATGTCGCTATGTTTCCAACGATTCCTGTGATGTATTCTGGTTCCATTACATCGT
>JBNJGO010000039.1:0-6932 GCA_051819745.1 Nanobdellota archaeon
CAGTGACGTTTTATTTAATTCTTTCAGTATCGAGGACGTTCAACAAACAGGATTTGAACCTCATCGAAATCAAAGTAGTGCTCTGAAGATAAAAAATCCTATTACAATAAAAAAACCAAGAATTATAAGAAGATCAGCAATAATAGCACCATAAAATAATAGTAGTTCTTTACGAGGTAGTTTAGAGGGCGAAACAGAATTCTTTTTAGAAAATAATCGTAAAAAAACCATTTTTATCAAACCTTTTGTTTTTTTTCTTTCACTTTTTTGAGTGTGGTAAATAATTCTCGCTCTTGTTCTTCAAGTACAAATGTTATTTTTCGTTTAGTGTTTTCAAGTTCAGGAATAACTCTTTTTTCTAAACTGTTCACTTTCTTTTTTGTCCTTAACAATTCTTTTGCAATCATAGAAAGAGACAATTGAGCGTTAATCAATTTTAACACCAAATCTTTTTTTTCAAACAACTGCGCAGATAATAATTCTAATTCTCCAAAAGAAGAAGCAAATACTGAAGGAACAATATCATTAGAAGACATTTCTTTTGCTTGAAGCGAAGGATGTTTCACACCAAATGATTCTTGGAATGAAGTAAATATATTAAGGGAAGGAGAGAGTTTTGAAACAGCAGACTGTACTGTAAAAACACCATGAAGTGATTCTGAACGCAACAAAATAAATTCGGATTGTTCGAAAAGATCAGCTAGCTCTTGACGATATTCTTTAACAAGATTCATTTGTTTGACAAAACGCATCATCAAAGCATCATATTTTTGTTTTAACAAATCATAACCTTTATCTGCAAACGTAAGACGTTTTTTTGTTTGCAACAAACCAGATCTTGTTGGTTTTATATCCATAGGGTATCAACTCAAATAACTACTCATTCACATTATCAACAGATTTATCAGCAGGAGTATCAGGCATGAAAGCAGTTATAGTTTTATCATCCAATCGTTTAAGCTCACTTCGAGGAATCATCGAAAGTAACTTCCATGCTTTAGTAAGTGATTGCTCAACAGCCACATCATCGGTTGTTTTTTGAAGTAAAAATTCCTGTTCAAAACGATCAGCGAATTCTAAAAATATTTTATCAGTGTCTTCGATACTTTCTTCACCGACAACAGCCACTAAATCCCGAACTTCACGACCTCTAGAATAAGACGCATATAATTGGTCGGCAACTTGACGATGATCAACTCTTGTTTTCCCCTCACCAATACCATGTTTCATAAGTCGAGATAGTGAAGGGAGAGGATCGACAGGAGGATAGATGTGTTTATGGTCAAGGTCTCTTGAAAAAACAAATTGCCCTTCAGTAATATAACCTGTGAGATCGGGAATAGGATGAGTTATATCATCATCAGGCATTGAAACAATAGGAACTTGAGTAATACTTCCTTTTTTTCCTTTTATACGTCCTGCCCGTTCGTAAATCTGACTCAAATCAGTATACATATATCCTGGAAATCCACGACGACCAGGAATTTCTGAACGTGCAGCGGAAACTTGACTGAGCGCATTGCAATAATTAGTCATGTCAGTAAGTATTGTCAAGACATGCATGTTTTTCTCAAAAGCAAGATATTCAGCAACAGTAAGTGCGATTCGAGGAGTTAAAATTTGCTCAATAGTAGGATCACTTGCTGTGTTGACAAACATAACAACATTAGGATTGTTAGTTTTTTCCATAAGCTCTCGTTTGAAAAACAAGGCCTCTTCATTAGTGATACCCATCGCTGCAAATACAACTGCAAACGATTCATCTTTATTATTAACTTTCGCTTGACGAGCTATTTGAGCTGCAAGAATATTATGAGATAATCCTGAACCTGAAAAAATAGGTAGTTTTTGACCTCGAACAAGAGTGTTCATCACATCAAGACTGGAAATACCTGTTTGAATGAAATCAGAAGGGTAGGAACGTCGAAGAGGATTGATGGGAGATCCATTAACATCATATTTTTTTGAAGAAGAAATACGAACTGACTTTTCTTTTGGCCGTCCAGCACCATCAAAAATATGACCTAACATATCGGTGTTGACAGGAATTTTAAGCGACGACCCTAAAAATCGAACTCGAGTATCTCTCGTTCCAATACCAGCTGTTCCTTCAAAAACTTGAACCACTGCTTTTTTACCATCAATTTCAAGAACGCGACCAGTACGAACATCATCCCCCACACGAACTTTGACAAGTTCATCATAGGACACTCCTGAAACGTTATCGACAAAAATCAATGGCCCTTTAACACCAGTTACCGTCTTGTATTCTTTAATCACTATGCTCACCTTTTTTTGTTTCGAATGAAGAATCTAAATCGTTAATTTTTTTCTTGATACTTGAAGACAATGAAGAAATATCTTTTGTTGTTTTCAACTCAGCAATTTTTGAAAAAACATCATGAGAAATTATCTCTTTAATAGATATACCATCATCAATGCCTTTAAGGATGATCTTGTGAAGGTCCAGTATCAACCCAAGCATTGAATGTTGTTTTTCTTTAGAACAGAACGCATCAACAGGATCGAGAGAATTTTGTTGTAAAAAATCTTCTCGAAGTATTTTTGCAGTTTGCATTATTGCTTTCTTATCTTCGGAGAGGGCATCAGGACCAACTAATTTAACAATCTCTTGAAGCTCATCTTCTTCTTGAAGAATGTAAAGCGCTTTCTTTTGCAGGTCAAACAATGATTCGGATGTAGACTTTTGCGAACTAGATTGTTTTGAGAGGGAATGATCGAGAATAGAAACATAACCAGAATAACTTTCAATCCAATTAATAGCAGGGAAATGTCTTTTGTATGCGAGACTCGAATCAAGCGCCCAGAATGTTTTAACAACACGAAGAGTATTGTGAGTTACCGGCTCTGAAAAGTCACCTCCTTGAGGACTAATAGCACCAATAACAGTTACCGAACCATATTCATCATTATGTGTTTTTACAAGACCTGCTCGTTCATAAAAATGAGCTAAACGTTCGGGAAGATATGCAGGATATCCTTCTTCACGAGGCATTTCTTCTAATCTTGTTGATATCTCTCTCATCGCCTCAGCCCATCTTGATGTTGAATCTGCCATGAGAGCAACATCATATCCTTGATCGCGATAATATTCTGCAATGGTAATGCCAGTATAAATCGAAGCTTCTCTTGCTGCGACAGGCATGTTTGAAGTGTTTGCTATCATGATAGTTCTGTCAATTAAAGGTTTTCCTGAACGAGGATCTTTAAGATCAGGAAATTCGGTGAGAACTTCAGTCATCTCATTACCGCGTTCACCACAGCCAATGTAAACAATAACATCAGCATCACACCATTTTGCAATATCTTGTTGAGTCATTGTTTTTCCAGCACCAAACGGACCTGGAATGGCTGCAGTACCACCTTTTGCAATTGGAAAGAACGTATCAATGACGCGACGACCAGTGACGAGACGATCTTTTGGAAGAAAACGTTTTGAAAAAGACCTTGGTTTTCGAACAGGACTTTTTTGTGAAAGTGAAACTTCATATTTCTTTTTATCATCTTTGATAATGGCAACAGGGTCTGTTACTGTTAACGACGCTTTTTTTATTGAATAGATTGTTCCAGAAACCCCCGCAGGAACAAGAATTTTATGAATTATTGAAGATGTTTCCTTGACTGTTCCAAGCACCATACCTTCAGAAACAACATCGCCTTTCTTTAAGGAAGGAGTGAAAGAATATTTTTTTTCAGTGTCAAGAGATGTTGTTGTTATACCTCGAGAAATAAAATCTCCTGAAGATTCTGCAAGCGAATGTAAAGGTCGACCAATACCATCATAAATATTTCCTACCAAACCAGGACCTAATGTTATTGATAATGGTTGGTTTGTGTCAAGAACTTTTTCTCCAGGAGCAAGACCACTTGTATCTTCATAAACTTGGATGACGGCAGTATCTCCTTTAAGTTGAATTACTTCACCTAACAATTGCAGTGAACCAACTCTGACAAGATTGTACATTTTTGTTTTTGACATGTTGTTTGCTTCAATGACAGGTCCTGAAATTTTAGTAATTGTTCCGTTCATTTATTTTCCTCCTGTTGCACCAAGAACTTCTTGTTGTAATCGTTTAATATCCGACATATCATCAAGTGATGAGAGCGAATCTGGAAATGTTACCACATAAGGAAACGTGGAAAGTTGGGGAACTGATTCTTTGAATCGGGATGATGTTATAATAATCGTATTTGATGGAAGAGATTGTAATTCTTTTGCAAATGAAGATGGATCGTGAACAACAACTCCTGATGATAATCCTGCTAGCGAACATAAGGAGACAAGACTTCTTTGACCAATAACATAATAGGAATTATGTCTGGTGGAAGTTACGTTTTTATTTTCTTTTTTTTCAGATACTATCATCTCATCACCATTATTCTATCAACATGGGTTTTATTTTTTCAAGAAGGAATTTTGATTCAATTCCTAAAGCCATGGTTCGTATGTTAATTCGTTCAATATATTTTTGAAATATAAACTGATAAACTCTTAGAGGATGTTGAAAATACATTACTTGTTGCTGTTTAAATCGTGAAAGTAACAAGGAAAATAATTGTGTCTTAAAATCAATAAAAGAAAATGATTTTGAAAAGGAAATTTCAGGATAAAAAGAAACAATAATAGTTTTCAAGTCTTGATAAGATGAAATAGTATCAATATCTTTTGCGGGAATAAAACCACCATCAAGCGACCAGAACGTATTTTTTGATGAAGGAGTGCTCAGGCGATGAATGGATATTGAAACATTGTACAAATCAATAAAAGAAGAGATGAAAGGCAATAACGGCTTGTAAGGTCTTTTTGAAAGAACAGGTCTCGCTTTTTGATAAGTTTTAAGAATGATCGAATACAGTTCCTTATCAAATTCTTCAATCGAAGCATATTTTTTTGAAAAAAGAAGATAATAATCTGTTGTAGAAAAGACAGTGGATAATTCAGCATAAGATTTTGCAGATAGAGATTCGCTAATAATTTTCTTTGAAAGTGTTCCTCGAGGCAGTGAATTAATAACAGTATCTGAAAGAGATTCTTTTTTCTCTGTTCGAGAAGAAACACCCGCATGAATTTCTAAGAAACGATTCATTATTTCATGGATGACAATAAATTCTTCAGTCTTGAAAAAAAGGTCTAGAAGTGATTTCATATGAATTGGAGATGAAACATATATTTCGTTGAATTCTTTTGAGAACTTGTTATCTGTCTCTACTTCGATATTATTTATTGTTGAAAGAGATTTTGAAAATATACTTTGGGAAAATGAAGATAATGAATTGGTCATGTGAGAAGATAATTTTGAAGGAAGGATAATTGAATGTTCTTTTGAGGATATTATTGTTGAAAGATAAAGGAATGGTTGAAATGGCTTGACACGTTTATAATAATATAAAGATATTGTGATGATAAATAAAATAACTAGTGCCGATAGTGCTATGATAGTAGTTAACATATCCGAAGTGATGGAAATTGGCATAGTATCAAATCTTTTATTGTTTTGGGATTTCGTTTTTCTTTTTGCAACAGATCTCTTTTTGATTTTTTCAAAGGTTTTTTGAGAGTGTTGAGGATTTTTTTCTTTTGTCTTGTTTGTTTATTTTTTTCTTTTTTTTTCTTGATGTTGAAGTCGAAAAAGATTTCTTTTTTGTCGTAGATTTTTTTGATATCAAAGATTTCTTTGTTGATTGTTTTTTTGATTTTTTTGTTGATTTTGTTTTCGATTTTAAAGTTACAGAAGAGGATTTTTTAAGAAGGAATTCTTCTATCATCTCAAGTAAAAAATCAGTATTTTCTTCTTGAAATCGAGAAAATGTATAATCCAAAACAACAGTTGAAGTGTCTATACGTACACCAACAATGTCTTTGGAAACAACACTAACTTGTTTGATAACATCATTGAATTTTTTATGGGAAGCAGTAACTACAATCGAAGAAGAAGCTATAGAAGCATCTTGTTTCAACATCTCGATATCTTTATTGATACGATCGCAGTAGGATTTGCTTCCATATAACAACGAAGGATTTTTTTTGAGATCTGAAAACAGCTGTTTCGAGATTATTTTAGCATGTCGAGTGGTGAATGCATGAAGCAGTGAATTTTTCTTATCACGAATAGTATCTGTAGTCTGTTTTTCAAGATGTTTTTTTTGATGGGATAATTCGTTTTCTAATTCTTCTTTTCGTTTTGAAATTGAATTGTTTGATTCTGTTTTTAGGGTTTTAATTTCTTGACGTTGCTTTTTTTCAATAGTTTTGACACTAGCAAGAGCATCTTTTTCTAGACGATTCTTAAATCCTTGAAGGTCACCGCTAATTGTCATTAGAGAACACCAAGGCCAACAACAAGAACTATCAATGCAATGATAAAACCAAAAATTGCAGGAGTTTCACATTGTCCTGAAAAGATAATACTTGGAACGAAAGATTTCTTATTCTTTGCACAAGCACTAATACCTGCACTTGAAACAGTACCTTGAAATATTGCTGCAACACCGGTTGTCGCCACTATAAGACTTGATGCTAGAAAGACAAGACCTAATTCTGTAGATACATCTTTCGCCCCACCAAGAAGTCCCGCTCCCATGACGATAAAAATAGCAATTATAAAACCATAAACAGCTTGTGTCTGAGGTAATGCTTGAAGCACAAGTGCTTGTTTAAAATTACTTTTATCTTGTGAAACAGATGCGGCTCCTGAAACACCAGCTGATTTAATACCTATTGCTGAGCAAATGCCTGGAACCCCGATAGCGATTGCAGCTGCAACCACTGAAAATACTATTCCTAATGTAACCATTTTTTTATTCACCTCGAACGAACAATTTTTTCATAAACCTTTTTTATAATTAATAAACGACATACAATCATTATAACCTTATTGTGTCGTGAACTAAATACTTTTTGTTTTTATGTA
>JBNJGO010000040.1:0-6906 GCA_051819745.1 Nanobdellota archaeon
ACTTTTAGCGATTTTATCAAATGGAACTCCAATAGTATATGCTGTAAGTAACGTCTCACCCATAGGATGGTGTATTGTTTTTGAACCATAAGGACCTGAAGTGACGTTTGATTGAGGGTGTAATTCATTAACTGCGTTGGCGAAATTATTAACATACTCTGGATGGTGGAACATGATGCTATGTGATCCTAACATGCCATACGTTAATTCTTGAAGAACATTTTTCATACTTTTAGCGCTAGGATTGTATAATTTTCTTTGTGTTTCAGTTTTTTTTTCATCATCAATAATTAAATCACGAACAGTATCCATATTAAAAAATGGGATGTGCCAGAACATACCAATATGGTGTTTTTGATTTTTAGAAGAGGCATCAAAGTTGTTGTCATCAAGAAGATTACGATAGAGTGCCGGAAATAACATCAAATGATAATCATGAGCCCAATCAAACATTTGAGTGCTTCCTTTGAGCTTGTCATCATTCTCAATTCTGTTTTTAAGCATTGCCTCAGCAAAAATTTGATTGGTAGCACGGTAAGACGTGTATCCTGAATCGTTAAGAAGTGGTTTTGGAAAATGTTTATACTCCGTCTCATAGAGTTTTTCATTTGTCAAGTGCATTAAAGGCCAGAGAAATTCATTTGCGAATTTTTTATAATATCCTTCCCGCAATGCTTCATCCATGAAAATAAGTTGTTGGTTGTATTTATTCTCCTCGAACTCAATACCAAGAAATTTTTTAGTATCTTCATTATCATCATTTCCAGGTGTAATTTTTATAAACGGCGAATCTTCAGCCCATTTTTTATTATAAAATTCAAGAAGTTCTTTATTATATCCTTTGAGAACATCAATTTCTGCATTTCCCATCGAAACACCAAACATATTCACTTCAAAAGGGCTGTCTTTATGAAGCAATGGCATTTCTGCAGCGACAAGTCCTCCTGCACCAATGTTTGGTCGCACCGGATCTCTTCCTTCTTTTTTTGCGTTCTCAAGTTCTTCGAGAAATTTGTATGTTATGCTGAATGGAACTCGGTTTTGGACAAAATTAAGAATATCAGGATGGCTCATACTATACTGGGTAATGGAATGTTATTTATAAATATTATGTTTTTTTAACTACTTTTAAGTGATTTTTTAATGTTTTTCTAAAAATTTCTATTTCAAACCTTTTTTGGCCTTATTTTTTATTTTTAATCTTTTTTTTATCTTTTCACATATATTTTAAGCTTTTATCAATTTCTTTTTACTGTTTTTACAACTAAAATTGCTTAATTTAATATAATAAATACAATTTAATTTCTTCTTTAATATTAATAATTGTTTTTCGACCTTTATTTTTAAAATGGCGTTATTAAAAAATCTTAAAAATAATGTTGTAATTATTGCAAATGTGCTAAAAAACTTCAAGAAGATAGTGTTTACTGAAATTGTTATTGTATTTCTTTGTGTTTTGCAAGTATTGTTTCAAGTGTTATTTCATATGTTAATTATTGTAATTACTGTTAAATGTTTGAGCAATATCATCTTTAACCTGACATAATCCCGCATAAAAAATATTTGTGCCTTGTTCTTGAGCCCTTTGCTTGTACGGTTTGATGATCAAAGAATTAACTTTACTAGTCAACCAAGGGATGTGAGTGATTAAACTCGAAGCATTAATGGATGGAAGTGTTGTTTCACTCTTGGTTGATAGATTTCTACCTGTTCGAAACAAATTATATGCTACTGCCGTGATCGCATGAGCTCCGATTATAGTATATGCTCCTTCGCCAGTAGAACTAACTAGTGAATAGGATGATTCTTGCAATACATTTGTTGCGAGAAGACCAGGAACATTTTGTAATCCTATCGATATGTTTCCCCATATACTTGCATTCAAAAGTTCAGCTTTTTTAGAAGAATATTGTGTTATCGCTTCATATTTTTTTGCGACAGGATATATCATCGCACCTTGTACGAGGCCTGCTGTCAATATATTCACTGTTTTCAGACTCGTGTCGAATAGTGTTTCTTCAATACCTTTAGTTGCTGTTTCTTTTTTTTGTTCAATAATTGCTTTTGTTTTTATAAAATGTTCTCCAGGTGTGTTTTGCAAATTAAGATTATTAATAATATTCTGGTATTCTGCTTCTTTATCCATTTTAGTTTCGTTTTGACTTTGGGAATTCATTGTCTGTTAAAAAAAACTAAGAACTCCTTTTTAAAACTTTATAGTATTTATTCATTAATTGTGGAAATACGAGTTTCGGGTAAGGAGTTTATTTACGACACATTTATTAAATATCTCTGTTCTACCGAGTTATATGGTGGTCGATGTTGCTGATGTGCTTGTCAAAGTCGTATTGTTTCTGATTATGTTTGGAGTAGGTCTCAGTGTTCGATTCAGAGATTTCAAGAAATTATTCATTATTCCAAAAGAAGTAATTATTGGAACAATCCTACAGATTGTAGCGCTTCCTCTACTTGCTTTTATCGTTGCAGAATTATCTGGTTTGAGTGATCCTCTCAAAGCAGGGTTAGTTATATTGTCTGCTTGTCCTGGGGGAACAACCTCAAATTTTATTTCTTTTCTCACAAATGCAAAAACATCATTATCGATAGCTCTTACAAGCGTAAATAGTATTATTATATTGTTCTCTATACCGACGATAACAACAATCACTCTTACTCATTATATGGGTTCGACTTTAGGAGTTTCGATTCCTTTCGGAGAGACAATGTTCATTATTTTTGTTATCGTGTTACTGCCTGCAATCATTGGTATGTTGGTTTCAGAATGGAATCAATCATTATTTAACTCACTCAAAAAACCAATCAAAATAGTTAGCGTGATTTTATTTGTCATATTTTTTATCATAAAATTCTTCGGAGGGGATTC
This sequence comes from Nanobdellota archaeon, assembly GCA_051819745.1. Lineage (GTDB taxonomy): Archaea > Nanobdellota > Nanobdellia > Woesearchaeales > SKGA01 > SKGA01. The sequence goes on from JBNJGO010000040.1 coordinate 2,885, forward strand.
TTTTGGTGGTACGACCATAGATATTCCTACTATACTTTCTTTGCTCATCCCTCTTTTCGTGTTTCACTTACTTGCATTGGCGGTAGGTTTTTTTGGTGGTCGGTTATTTCATTTAGAACACAAAGCAAGAGTGACTCTTGGTATAGAAGTCGGATTGCAAAACACTGCTCTTGCGCTTCTGATAACTAGTACTGTGTTGTCTCAAGAGTTACTATCATATCCTGCACTCACTTATGCGCTCTTTTCATTCTGGACAACACTACTTTTTGCCTTTCTAACAAGAAAACTTTTTAAATACCAAGAATCTAAACGAGAACATGGTTCTTGAACATCTCTTTCCAGACAGCTGGCTTGAAAAGAAAATAGGTGTTGCTCTTTTTCTTGGATTCGTTTATACTATTATTGGAATAATCCTTGCTCGACTATTATTTGGAGCAAATTCAGGAATCGTTTCTGTGATGTTTATATCAATACTTCTCATACCTTCACTTCGAAAACTATTCAAACAAGAAGAGAAACAAGAAGAAAAGGAAAAATCATTCACTCTCAAGCACTTCTATCGAGATAACAAACATCTTATCTTTGCTTACATAGGAATATTTTTTGGAGTATATGTTGCTTATTTTCTCACAGCATATTTATCCGCCTCGTTAGGATGGGATGTTACAAGACTTTTTGGTGAACAGTTATTTCTCGACCCTGCAATCAGTGGTCGGGCAGTATTCGATCTTAATTTATTCTGGAGTATCCTATCAAACAATTGGTGGGTTCTACTAGCATGCTTTCTCCTCTCAGTATTATCTGGAGATGGAGCGACGTTCTTTATCGTATGGAATGCTTCGGCATGGGCTTCAATTTTTGCTATCAGGGCATTCTCTGCAGGGGAAGTATTGGGTGTGTCTGGATTTTCAGCAATCGCATCTATTGTCTTTATTACGCTTCCTCATGTTATTCTTGAAGGAGGATCGTACATTCTAGCTGGCATTACAGGATCTGTCATCAGTGATGATGCTATTTCAGAATCAAAAAACCTCAAACAATTTCTCCTCTATCTTGCTGTGGCTATAGGGTTGTTTACACTTGGTAATTTTGTCCTCAAATCACTCGTTTCTTACGCTCCTCTTTTAATGTTATTCCGACTTGTTTTGGTGCTCGTTCTAGTTCACTTTCTTGGGCGGACATTTCCCGACAAGAAACATCAAGAAGTATTCACGTACAATTATTGGTTGTTCGTTCTTGCAGTGGCAATATTTATATTGGGAGCTCTTGTAGAAACAGGTGTTCTTTCCTACTCCGACACTCTCAATATGTATTATTCTGCCTCGCAATCTTTCTTTGCAGGTTAATTGTTGGAATGTATTTAAAATCGTAACAATTAAAAAGTTCTATATCTATAATTAATATATGGCGATTGATGTGATTCCGACTGTTCGAAAATCAGATATTTCTACGATTCAATTACCATGTATTGTCAGCATGCTTTCAAAAACATTTTTTCCTATAGGGCGAGTTTCGAAATTGATACATGATAGAGCTGGACCTTCTCTTATTGAAGATTGTTCAAAACAACGTCGTATGTTAAAAGAAAATGTGTCTGTTGGTACTGCATTTATTACATCTGGTCATGATTTACCTGCAAAGAAAGTTATTCATGTTATACCTCCGGTTTATTCTAGCGATCCTCTTTATCTTCTCAAAGAATGCTATCGAAATGTTTTTGCGCTTGCAAAAAAAGAAGGGATAACTTCGTTGGCAATTCCTCCTCTTTCTTCTGGTGTTCGGCGAGTCCCTTTATCGCATTCGGTGAGTGATTTTTGCCATGTTCTAATTACAGGAGATTATTCTTTTTTGGACTCTGTCGAGTTTATTGTTGAAAATGAACCTGACAAGCGACTCGCCGAACAAATATTTAAAAAATATTCTTTATTAAGTAGTAACTTTTAAAAACCCCCTTTTATTTATCTTTTATCAGTATGGTTTCACAATTTCAAAAGAATAAAAACTTGTCTAATTTTTATTTAAGGGTTATTAATGAAGAGATGTTATCTTTTTTTGAATCAAATTTTGATTTGAAAAAGATTCATAGGGATATAGGAATTGATTTAGTAAAATCCCCTTTTATTAATTCTATTGAATTTGATGATTTTGATTATGTAACTCGCCTTTCTTTTTTTGAAACTGTTGGACAATATCTTAATGATTCGATCTCTCATTCTATTTCAACTAATTCTGCTTTAATTGAACGAGAAATAGCTCCAACTCTTCAACAATTTGTTTCACTTTATTTTTCAAATTCGATTAACTCAGATGAATTTGACCAAAAGATATTCTCTCGATTTGTAAATCGCAATGATTACAGGATATTCATGAAACAATATTCTCAAAGTCTTATCAAACAATTCATACCTTCAGAAATAGACCTTTTATTACCTTTCAAACAATCAGATAGGGTATTTTATTCTAAGGGGAACGATGAATCTGCAAAAAAATATATTCTTTCAAAAGTGACTTTTGACCAACGTGATGATTTAAAAAAAACATTTGTTTCATCTCAAGAAGCAGACACTTTTAGTCTTGATTTGGAATTAAAACAATTAAATGATACTTATGGTTTTCCCTCTAAAGGTGGTAATGTTTATTCGGTGGGAGAATTATTTTCAATGCTAAAACAGATTACTGGTGCTCAGAATCCTTCGCTTCTTGATCGAACGAGAGCCTTTCTTTCTTCCCCTGAAGATGGTTCTTTTTATTCAAGACGAATACACTCTATTGCTGAAAAATATGTTACTGATCAAGATTTCAAATCATCCTGTTCTTCTCTCAAATTATTTGAAGGAGAATATGATAACTCTTAATATTGCTTACATCTGTCTTTATGTTATGCTAAGATATGGTGGAACTCAAACATAAATGATTTTCAGGAACTAAAATGAATACAAAACCAATATCATATTTTTTGGCCTTCGCATGTTTTGCTGTAGGGACGGTGACTGCTCATGTCTACAAGGTATATCAAGATCAACAAGTTAATTCTCATACTAAACAACATAAACAAGATGTTTTTCAACCGACTAGCAGTATGTTGGCTGAAGATAACTTAGATTATATTGTTGATTCTGTTTATAATTCTTGTTATACTCGAGAAGTTGACTCTTTCACTCACCGACAGGAGCAAGAATTTTTTCAACTGGTTTATGATAATAATTCGTCTCAAAATAGTATTGATTCTTCTGTTGGACCATCATCTTATGAAAAATTAGATGAATGTGATCCTTCCCCTTCTATTAAACGAGAAAATTCGTTAGCTATGTTATTATTGATGGGGGGAATGTATACTGCTGGAATTGGTTTTGTAGCATATGCAATAACAAGAAAAGATGATGAGTAGCTATTAAAAGAACTGCCTTATTTTCTGTATTGATATATTCGCTTGAATGAGAACATGATAACTCTTAAATATCCTTTAACCTTTAATTATTCTCATTGGCAAATAATGGTACGTCCTAAATTATTCGGAAAAGTCAGCGAAGAAGAATTTCAACAACAATTAGAAGATGTAAAACGAGATATCGAATTAGAAGATCAAGGAAAGAAAAAACCTCCGCGATCATTTCAACGATGGTTCTTTATCATCCTTTCAACAGTTTTTCTCTTGATGTTTTTGTTTTATGCAGTCATTGGTCCTGTAGAACACAAAGTTCTCGGGAGAATCAATTCAGAAAATCTTGTTGATAATACTTTAACTCTAAAACAACTGACTATTGTATTTACCGATGAAACTGCTTCATTTCTCAATAATTTATTTATCGACAACCAAATAACTAATATGGTTGAAACAAGTGCCTGTCTGCAAGGAACGGTTGAAAATAACACATATACTATAACTTCTGTTTTCTTACCTGAAATTTATGAACAAAGCAGACGTCATGTTACCTTCGAAAGTTGTCCAAAAGACACTCTTATACTATTTCACACTCATCCAAAAACAAACTGTCTGGCTTCACAAACAGATATCAATACGT
>JBNJGO010000041.1:0-6531 GCA_051819745.1 Nanobdellota archaeon
TCCAGTTACTACAAATAATAATAGGATTCACTCAATCACTGGGTTCTTCGCTTACCGCATCAGGAGCAGGTGTTGGTGGTATGAGCTTGTCATCAATGAACTTTGAGGTTTCCATCGATGTTGATGATTTCAAACGATTTTCAATAATGGCGCTGGCGACAATCGGTATTTGCAGTTCGATGATAATATCCATTATCGAGAAAGGAGATATTAAAGGTGGACTCAAATACATCCCTGCATTTACGGTGAGCTCGATAATACTATATTTCATTTTTATGATAGTATTGCAAGCAGTATTTGGTGGAGTCATCTAAACATGCATGAACTATATATAGGATGATTATTTTTAACAACAATTGCTAGAAATAGTTACTTATTTTTTTTTCTGATTGGAAGAATGTACTTCGCTGACTAGACGGGTTTTTGAAAGACTGTTTTTTATAACATTCTTTTTTACAACTCCACATCCAACAATTTTATCATTAACGGTTAACGCATATATTTTTCCAAGGGTAGATTGTTTTTTTCCCTTTGTAAAATTAGTCGTTTCAGAATCAATGATAATATCATCTCCTCGAAACCACCTTTTTTGTTCTAATGTGTCGAGCTCATAACGATTTTGCACTATCTGATCCTCGAGTAACTGAGCTCCTTCAATAGATAACACGATCTTATCATCGATCTCTTGAGCAAATAATAATCCTTTCTTAATAACAACCAACTCATCAAGTGAATCATCAAACGACTCCCTGTTAGCAATAAAAATACTTTTTTGATCATTAATACGAAAGAAAACCTTGTCCGGAAGAGACACAATACCGAACTGGCTAGAGAGTGTTTTTCTCATACGCTTTTTTTGACGAGAATTAAGAATACGATACTTTGACATCATAGTATCTTACACGCCCCACGTCGAATTTTCTCTTCGTTTAATCTGAGCGATTTCCTTAAGCAATTCTTTTTGCTCATGAGATAACAAATCCTTGAATTCCTTGAACTTACGATACTCTTCAGCTGTAATGTCTGAGTATATGATATCACCTTCAAAGACTTGTCGTCCGGCAGTAATATTTGGTATTGAAACAGCGACTTGCTGTCCTTTCTCGGCAAACGTCTTATTCTCCTTGTTATGCTGTATTTCCTTGAGAACAGAAAGTTGATCTCCGGATTTCTTGAACAATTTTATACCTGTCTTAAGAGTACCTTTAAGAACTTCCACGCCAAGAACACAAGGGTTGGACTGTCTGAAAATACAATTTTTGAGAACTTCAATCTTACACGGATGCTGAAGGCCTTCAAGTTTCTTTTTTTCCTGACGAATTTTTTCCTCTTCAACCCATTTTTCGTAGGAATCAAGAAGAGAATAAATAACCTCACCAGTGATAATCTTAACTTGCTTAGATGAAGCTTCTGACGGAATATTAAAACCCAAAATAACTGCTGTTAGAGGATCGGTTTCATAATTTGATTCTGCGTCGATAACATCCTTTTTAGAAATCGGACCGATACTTGCTTTACGAATAGGAATATCTTTTTCTCGAACGAGAGCCGTTAATGCTTCAAGACTACCAATATTATCTGCTTTAAGAATAATACCTTCTTTTTCAGTACGAATGATTGCTTCATCAACTTCAGATTGGACGATTTTCTTGGTGGTCTCGATGCTGTTTTCATCATCGGCCGTGCTGAGAATGGGCATGCCTGAAAACACGTTATCCAATTCAGGACAATTAATTCTTACACCGGTAGCTGCGGTGACTTGCTTAACTGATTTGAACGTTGATTTCTTATCGCGCATTTCACTATGAGGGTCTGGCTTGAATAAAGCTCTAACTTTACTATGCTGAGCATGATCCAAACCACCAACTACAACACGATCACCAACCGAAAGAACTCCATCATACAAAATAACATCGAGAGATGTTCCAAGACCTTTTTCTTCTTTAACTTCAAGAATAGTACCTTTCGCTTTTCCCTGAGTGTCAATTGAAAGTCGTCCACCAAGATATTTTTGCGCTAGAGCACCAAGAACCATTAATACTTCCTGAACACCAATACCTCGAAGAGCTGATGCGGGGATGATAGCCACCTGTTTGGTGAAATCTTCCACTCGATCAAATCGCTCTGCAGTCATAGAAAATTTTTCATACACTTGACCGACAAGCTCATACATTTTTTTCTCAAACAATTCCTGAACGCTAGCAGTCTGTTCATTGATACTGCCAAGAACTGGTTTAGTAGGATCTTTTGCTTGAAAACCAGTGATCGTATCAATCTTATTAGCCACGATAATAAAAGGTGTTTTACTAGCTCTTAAGATATCGATTGCCTCGGCAGTCTGTGGTTTGAATCCTTCCATGATATCAACAACGACAACAGCAATATCGGCAAGCGTACCACCTCGTTTTCGAAGTGATGTGAACGCGGCGTGGCCGGGAGTGTCAATGAATAACAAACCTGGAATAGTGAGTGTAACACCAAGATTTTTTAACATCAAACCACATTTCTTCGTGATTGTGCTTGCAGGAACGATAGAAGCTCCGATGGCTTGAGTGATAGCGCCTGCTTCTGTCTTAAGAATATCAGTATCTCTGATAGCATCAAGAATTGAAGACTTTCCATGATCGACATGGCCGAGAACTGAAACAATAGGACTGCGAATTGGTTGTTGTGTCATGAATATCACCGCAATGGTTGGAATGCGCTACTTATATATGCTTACTACAAAGAACTAGCTCTCTTTTTATATATTTTGAGGTAAAAACTATTATTCTATAACTTACCGTACTTGAAGTAATCATCAACATCGTCTTTGGTGAGTTCGATGGTTTTTTCACTGTCATAATAAGGGCTTTTTCTACTTGACTGACGATACGATCGTGATTTTCTGGCCGTTGACTTCTGATACTCTTTTTTCTTGCGCTTCAAATACCACCCGACTAACAATCCACACGTAAGACCTGCAAGGTGTGCGATGTGAGCAATACCTGTTCCTCCAGCGACAAAACCAATCAAATCAATAAGTGCAAATATTATTCCCGCTGTTCTCATCGACATTGGAATGACAAAGAAAAACAATACCTTTAGTTCCGGCATGAGAATAATAACTAGTCCTAATACTGCCATGATAGCTCCACTTGCGCCGACAGCCATTCCTTCAGGCGTTGCTAATGCAAAAATAAGGGATGCTATAAGACCCGAACCAAGATAGACCCATAAGAAACGCTTACTACCTATCCTTCTCTCGATAAGACCTCCAAAGATAAACAATGCATACATATTAAACAAAATATGAGTGAAACCACCATGTAAAAACATTGACGTGAGAAGCATCCAAGGTTTTTGAGCAATTTCTGAAGATACTAACGCAAAATTCTGTGTAAACCAAGGATCAAAAGCCATCTGAAGCAAAAATACGATTATGTTAATACCTAGTAATTTTCCAGCGATGTTCTTGAAAAAAGTATTTTGCCGTCCAGATCTAACTGTTTGCATGAAAACTCAACCTCGATGTACCCGTAAACAAACTATTCTTTTTAAAATCTTTGAAAGTTGAGCTTAATCTCGAAAGATTTGAATGTTATATGGTTGTATGTTGAAGTCATTATTATTAGAATAATACAAAAAAGAAGAAGTAAAAAATAAAATAACCTTATTTTCCAATAAGGACTGCGTTTACAGAACCTGTTTGACCAGGACGACTAGTTACTTTAGCATTGCCTTTTTCGGTTTCTATAACAGTGCCTTTAGTAATGATTTTTCGCCGTACATACTGTCTGTTAGCAGGGTTTTCAACAACATTTTTTATGCCAACAACAGAGTTCTTTTTTGTCTTTGGATCGAACAAGTTGACTTTTTCAGTCATCAAGATCTTATGCTTGCGATTTCCCCCGATAGTCTTCACAGACTTTCTTCGATGAGTTCCGATTTTAGTGTGAACTGGCAAGCGACCCATTCTCGATAGTCGTCTAACCTTTGGTCGTTTGTAACGTCCTCCAGTAGGTTTTCTGTTTGATCGTAATTGTAGAATAGCCATTTTAACCTGAGAAACGTTATCTTCTTTTTAAAGATTGTGGTCGGAGGTCTGTGGTCTGCGTGCAGGGTTCTGGGTGCTGTGTTCTGGGAGCGGGGTTCTGGAGTCTGCTGTGCTGGGTGCGGGGTGCTGTGGTCGGCTGTTCCGGGGCTAGGATTAGGGGTTGAAGTAATACGATGTAAAACAAGGTAAATTTCTTTTATTGTTTTTTTGTTGGTTAATTAATTTCAGCAAAACTTTTATAAAGAGTTGTTAGTTTCTTGCAGAAGCGAGCTGTAAAGTAAACAGCGCAAAACTACTTCACATCATAACACAACAAATTAAGGGGTGGTTGCAGATACAGAAATTATCGCAATGATGTGGGTTTAAGCAACCAAAATTGAAATTGAGGTTTGTAATACAATGGCAGACAAGAAAGAACATATTAATTTAGTATTTATAGGCCATGTCGATCATGGAAAGTCAACGACAGTAGGACGGTTAATGTTTGATAGTGGAAACTTATCAGAACAGCAACTCCGAAAGTTAAGAGAAAAAGCAGAATCACTCGGTAAAGCAGGATTCGAATTCGCTTATGCTATGGATGGTCTTAAAGAAGAGCAAGAACGAGGAGTAACAATCGACCTTGCACACAAAAAATTCGAAAGTGAAAAATACTACTTCACCATCATCGATGCTCCAGGACACAGAGATTTCGTTAAAAACATGATTACCGGAGCTTCACAAGCAGATGCTGGAGTTCTTGTCGTTGCAGCAAACGATGGTGTTAACTCACAAACAAAAGAACACGTCTTCCTTTCAAGAACACTCGGTGTTCAACAAATGATTGTTGCAGTAAACAAAATGGATCTTCAAGATTACTCTGAAGACCGATTCAAAGCTGTAAAAGAAGAAGTTTCTACACTACTCAAGAACGTAGGGTATAAGACAGACAACATTTCATTCATTCCACTAGCATCTCTTAAAGGCGATAACGTCTACAACAAGAGCGAAAACATGCCATGGTATGAAGGAAAAACACTCTATCAAGAAATCGATAGTTTCGATGTTCCAGAAAAACCGGTCGATCTTCCTCTACGAATGCCAGTACAAGATGTATACAACATCACAGGTATTGGTGTAGTTCCAGTAGGACGAATCGAAACGGGTGTTATGAAACTCGGAGACAAACTCGTTGCAATGCCAGGTCGAGAAGGAAATGGTGTTCGTGGAGAATGTAAAACAATTGAAATGCACCACGAGCAACAAAAAGAAGCTTACCCTGGAGACAATGTAGGGATCTCAGTTCGAGGATTTGGAAAGAAAGATCTTGCACGAGGAGATGTTATCGGAAAAGAAGATAATATTCCAACTGTAATCAAAGAATTCACAGGTCAAATCGTTATCCTCAACCACCCAAGCGTAATTACCGCAGGATATACTCCGGTATTCCACATTCACACAAGCCAAGTAGCTTGCCAATTTGTGGAAATCCTAAAAAGAGTAAGTCCAGAACCTGCAGACAAACCTGACTTCCTAAAGAATGGAGATGCTGGCGTTGTAAAAATCCGACCAACGACACCTCTTGTTCTTGAGAAAAAAGAAGAAATCCCTCAAATGGCAAACTTCGCTATTCGAGATTCAGGAAAAACAGTCGCTGCAGGAATGTGCATCGATAACGTCAAAAAAGACTAAGATCTTTTTTTTATTTTTTTTATTTTTTTACTATCTCCTCCCTATCAAGCCAAATGGCTTTAAACTAATAACTTTATACTCCAAAGTTATGGATGAAAATACATAGGTCGAAACAATGCAAAAATCAAGAATAAAACTAGCAAGTACTGATATAGACAAAATTAACCAGACCTGTGAGTACATTCAATCTATAGCTGAAAAAACTGGTGTTGTTCTAAAGGGTCCAATCCCTCTCCCTACAAAAAAACTTAAGGTAACTACTCGTAAGAGTCCTGATGGGGAAGGAAAAGCGACTTGGGAACGATATGAAATGAGAATCCACAAAAGACTCATCGATATTGGTGTTGACGAACGAGCTCTCCGTCTGATAATGAGAGTTCCAATTCCAGAAGGTCTCAACATCGAAATCGAAATGGTCTGAGGATTTTCACCAACCATTTTTTAGCACAGAAATGTAACTTACAGTGTTTATGTAGTGTTGGACTACTTTTTTTTGTTCATATCTTATCTTCCAATAATTATCCTCCTTTAATCACGTTGCGATCGCATTGTGCGAAGAGCAAAGCTCTTCTGAAATGCGACGTGTTAATCGCTCACGCTCATGCCACGATCGCATAATCTGGTATTGCGCAAGCCTGGAAATAAGCAGTGCTCTGCTTGCAGGTTTCTGCTTGCTGTGATAGCTTGTCCCATCTGGGATTCCCGGTTCAAATCCGGGTCGTGGCGCCATTATTTTTCTAAAAAAAATAATAAGACACGACACGGAGTTGTCAGAAACGACAGTGACTATACAAATCCGGGTCGTGGCGCTTTTTTGTATTCTA
>JBNJGO010000042.1:0-1654 GCA_051819745.1 Nanobdellota archaeon
ATATCTACTGGAATTGTTAACGGGTCTGAGAGGAAGGATCATTTAGTACGAGAGGAACGATGATTCGAAGCCTCTGGTGATCGATTGTCCGACAGGGCATGTCGAGCAGCTACGCTTTACGAGGTAAGTGCTGAAAGCATCTAAGCACGAAACTCCCCTCGAAAAGAGACCTAGAGCCCCTGTAGAAGACAGGGTTGATAGGATTGGAGTGTAAGTGTCGAGGCAACGAGACATTCAGCTCGCAATTACTAATCGCTCGTTTTTGTATTTACTTGAATAAATATGTGTTCTCTTTTGATTGTCTTCTTTCTTTTGTGCGGGTTTCATTTTTTCACCCTCTTCTTTCCTTCGTTTTATTGCTTCTATTCGTCAATTCCACTTTTATTCTTATTTTCTCAAACAAACAGCTTCAGAACATTTTTTCCCTGAATTTTTTTCCTTTTCGAAATATTTTCGATTTTTCTCTAGAAACTGTTTTTAACATGTTTTGTTGTTGACAATGTCATGGGTCGCAATTTTAAGAAACTAAAAATTTATGATCTTAGCTATTCATTCTTGCTTGAAGTATATGGTATTTTACCCTCGCTTCCTGAAAGTGAACTTCGTAATATGTACTCGCAACTGCAACGTGCAGCGACTAGCATCGTCCTTAACATCGTAGAGGGTGCTTCCAACCGTTCAAACAAAGTGTTTTTCAATCACCTCCAGTATAGTTATGGTTCGTGCCGTGAAGCCGAGGTTCTTCTCTTGCTTGCTAAAGATCTTAATTACATCGATGATAGTGCACACAAGGTCCTTGAACACCAGCTTGAAGAACTTAAGGCGACACTTTATCGATTTATGAATTCTGTTGATAAAGAAGTTCGTTATCACAAGAACAATTGAAATTTTAAGAATTGATTATTTTTTTGCTTGCTTCCAGTAATGCTCGAAGTATTGTTTATGGGTTTTTGCTACTTCCTTGCTGGTGATTTTTATGATTGTTAATGGTTCGGTATAGATGTATTGTGTGACAACATTTCCATAGATTAATGTTGGTGTTGGTGTTATATCTTTCTCATCCACTGCCCTATACTCTCCGTTTTTCACTTGATTTATGGGATCTCCTTTCTGATATAATATTTTTTCTTTCATATTTTTCTCATCAATCTGCTTAAGGAATTGTTTAACAGTCAGAGCATAGCGGTCTTCGTAGATTAGTGGGTTTATGTCTCCAAACACATAATGTTCTTTTTCAGATTGTATTACTTCATTGAATATTGTTCTTAGTCCTTGTATTCCTTTCAGAATTTCTACTTTCGCCTGTCTTGGAGTGTATTTTATGCATTGTAGTTGTGGTATTATTGCACTAAATTCGTTCTCTTTTTGCTTGAGATCTTCAAGTATGATTTTTGGATTGGTTGCTTGGTATTTTCTTGTTTTGTTCTCTTCGAAATAACTTGCTCTTCCTTTTTGTATTAATCGTTCAAGGACATCGTAGATGGTTCTTCGTTCGATTGAAGTGTAGTTTAGAATTTCGCTCACGCTTGCCTTGTAAAGTTTCAAAAGGGCAATGTATATGTCTGCTTCCTTCTCATCAAAGCCGATTGCTTGTAATTGTTTTTTCATGATGTATATATTATAATCAAACTATATAAATATTGTGGGTGTTTTT
>JBNJGO010000042.1:1754-6311 GCA_051819745.1 Nanobdellota archaeon
TGATTCGTTAAATGCTAAAGATAACATAGAATTAATCGTGAAATATCACGAGTTTACTCGATATTTATTGTATGATTTACAAATGGATGATACTCGGTGGGATTCATTTTTTAATTTTTTAAAAAGAGATGTTGGTGTCGATGCCGAATCGAGGTTAAGTATGTATAGATATGAGCTTGAAGATGCTCTTAAACCTGCAATCAAAGAGGAATTATCTCAATCTCTTCGTAAAACAATGTATCGTTTTACAAAAAACTTTGAGGATTATTCACCTACTTTCAAGTTAAGTATATATTTGAATTCGGGAATTTACACTTATAAAAAAGAGAACATACTCGCTCTTAATCGTGAGGCAATAAGAATATATCTAAATAATTTTTGGTCTGAATGCTATGGAATGTATGATGCTGAAAAATATAATTTTACTTTTTCAAACAAATAATTTATTTGTTTTAAGTTGTATTTTTCATTTATTGGCTTTGTTGATTTTTCTTTTCATCTCGTCTCTTGTCAGAAAACCTTCGAGATCCCATTTATCGACGACGTCTTGTAGCATCTCATACTCTTTGGAAGGAGTTTTTCTCTTCAGTTGTTTTCCCAGGGCATAAATTGATTTTTGAAGACTTTCGCATTCGGTTTTTAGATCAGAAATAGTTTTTTTTGTCTCTTCAAATGTTCTTTTCATCGAATCTTTTTTAGTGGTGATGGTCGCGAGTTGTTTTTTTGTTGTATCGTGTAGTTTGTTTTCTTCTTGTTGGATTGCAGTCAATCTTTTTTCTATTCTACTTATAAGAAGTTGCTTTTCCTGTTGCTCTTTTTTGTTTTCTTCTTGTTTTTTTTGAGATTGTCGTTGCTCCACTCGTCTCACCTGTTCACTTATGCTTAAAGTTATCTTTGTTTTTAAGAGTTATGTTTTCTTAGGGTTCTTGTAACTATTTCTTATATTAACTTTTTTAAACAATACCTTATTATACTTTTGTGATGGTTGTTCGTTTTCGAAAAAAGGAAGATCCTGATAAGTCTATATTATACAAGAAACACTCTTCTTTTCCTGTCAGAAAAAATTATTTTTCCGGTAAAATACCAAATATTTTTATTGGCTCCTATGCTTATCCTAAAGTGTCTTCGGGTGCTCTCGTCGATCCTAAAGGTGATAGTATTGATAATCCAAAACACATAATTTCTCAAGGTCATTCTATTCCTCGTATTCTCCAATCAAGGCAATCTCTTGTTAATTCAAGGGTTCGAACTCATGTGCTCGATACGGATTCTCGTTTTCGTGAACAAGCGATTGATCTTGCAAAAAGTAAGCGAGAAGTTGATTCTGAAATTTTTCTTAAGAAATCCTTATCTTCAAATGCCTTGTCTTTTAGCGAACGTTCACTTCCTCATGGTCCTTCGGGTGATTTGAGAAAATTATTACTCACTTCCAATCCTTCCATACCTCGACCTGTTGAAAGAATAACTTCTGACACTGATGTTAAGGCAACAACTGCTCTTCACGAGCTTACTTCCAAAGGTTTTGATGAACATTATTTGACTCGATTATTCAGTGTTGGTACGCTTGGTCAGAAGCGAAAAATGGTTCCTACAAAATGGTCTATAACTGCCGTTGATGATACTCTCTCAACACAGCTTCGTAATGAGATTCTCGATTATTCTCAAAAAGACTATCAAGTGTATACTGACACGTATCTTGGCAATGAATATGTTGTTATTATCATACCTGGTCCTTGGAGTTTTGAACTTTTTGAAATGGCTCTTCCTCATTGTATTTACAACAGCACCGATGATATTACTGTCACTCAAGATTATGAGTTCCAGTATGGAAGAAAAACATACGCGTCGCAAACTTCTGGAGCATATTATGCTGTTCGTTTAGCCGTGCTTGAACACTGTAAGCGTGAAAAAAAACAAGCTAAAGTTATTGTTTTTAGAATTATAACAAAAGAGTATACTGTTCCTCTTGGAGTGTGGGTTGTTCGAGAAGGTATTCGCCAAGCATTGCAGTCTAAACCTCTTGATGAACCTATTGATTCGACTTTGCAAGCAAAAGGTGTTGTATCGAAATTATTATCTCGTCATACAGGTGAAAAAAAAGGTTTTTTCGTCAAGAAAAGTGTTATTTTTTCTCAGTCACAAAAAAGTCTTTCTTCTTGGTTTTCCTAGATTTATACTTCAGATAATATTCCAGCGATACATTGATGGTCCATCATATACTTCGTCTTGGAGTTGATTAAATGGATATTGGGTTATTAATTCCAAAGGAACATTATAGTCTCCTGTTTGAAGTCGTTGGAGATCGCAAGTCGTGGTGTTTGTCCCATCAGTCATGGCTGTAGTATAATTTCCTTCACAACCAATGATTTCTTCATCTTGAACCGTATATGTGATGTTTAACATCCTCGTTCCTGCACTCGAGGAGTGTTGTGCATAATAATCGACTTGAAAGTGATTTGGAACTATTTTTTCAGAAGGTGTTATTTGTTGTGAACATCCGCTTAAAATAATAGATGTTGTTAAGATTATTAAAATTACATATTTCATATTACTATTTCGATTGATTTGATTTTTTTTTGACATCAGGTTTCTTAAGTTATCAATAAGTTAATAAATGTTACTGTTTAATGCTTTTTTATGAAAAATAAAATTCAAGTATTGATTGTTCATGGTGGCACTACATTTAAAACAAAAAAAGAGTATTTGTCTTTTTTGAAAAACAAACCAGTATCTGTCAAATCAAAAACCCGTTGGTCTGATGATTTTTTGAAAAAGAAATTAGGTAAGCGTTTTGAAATTATTAAACCCACTATGCCTTTAAAACAAAATGCAAAATATAATGAATGGAAGATTTATTTTGAAAAATTCATTCCTTTTTTGAATGATGATATTATTTTAATTGGTGAATCTTTAGGAGGTGTTTTTCTTGCAAAATATTTGTCTGAAAATAAGTTTCCTAAAAAAATTCTTTCGACATATTTAGTTTGTCCTCCTTATGATAACAGCTTACCCGGTGAAGATTTGGTTGGTGGATTTAAACTACAATCTGACTTATCTCTTCTTGAAAAAAATTCTAGACATCTATATGTTATTTTTTCCAAAGACGATGATGTTGTTCCTGTTTCTCATGCCGAGAAATATAGGAAGAAATTGAACGATGCGACTATAATAATTTATGAAAGTAAAAATGGTCATTTTCAAATATCAAAATTTCCTGAAATAGTGAAGATGATTAAATCTGATGTTGCGAAAAAGTAATTTTTTTTCGATTTATCTTAATTTTCGATATATTTATTAATTGTATTTTCTTTTTTTTGAATTATGAGTATTGTTAATGAAATAAAATCATTTGTTGAAACTGAATGTAAAAAACCAACTAGTAAATATGGTTATGAACCTTTTCCTTTCCATTTAGTTCCTATGGTAGATTATGCTGAAAAACTTTCTGATGAATTAGGTGGTGATAAGGAAGTTATTTTGATTGCTGCTTGGTTGCATGATATTGGTTCAATTATGTATGGTCGTGAAGACCATCATATTACAGGTGTAAAAGTTGCTGAAGAAAAATTGAAAGAACTTCACTATCCTACAGAAAAAATTGAATTGATTAAAAAATGTATTTTGAATCATAGGGGTTCTCAGCAAAATGGAAGAGAGAGCATTGAAGAAAAAATAATCGCTGAAGCTGACGTTTTAAGTAATTTTGATAATGTTGCTGGTATCTTCAAAGCTGCTTTTGTATATGAACATAAAAGTCAGGGTGAAGCAAAAGATTCTGTAAGACAAAAGTTAGAACGAAAGTGGAAACAACTTCATTTTGAAAAGTCTAAAAAAATCATCAAACCTAAATATGATGCTGTGATGTTGCTTCTAAAATAAATTATTTTTAGCTATTTTTTGCAACAAAAGTGTTTTTTTACTCTTATCAAGAAAAAATCGCTGAGTGAAACGAAGCGACAGTATGACGCAGAAACCAGACTGTTTATTTGTCTAGTAATAAATCACTATACGAAACAGAAATTAAATCTTCTTTTGGAATTTGAAATAAATCAAGATACGATTGGCATTGTTCAAGTAATTTTTCTTTTCCAATAGATTTATTTTCATCAATTGCTTCAATTTCAACAAAAGTGCCTAATTCTTTAACAGTATCAACATGGAATTTTATATTATCAACAAAATATATCTCTCGTTGTTTATCAACGACAACTAAAATTCCAAGTGCTTTTGTTAATAATTCTTTTAATGTTGAATCTGGTGCTGATTTGAAAAGAATAACATCTGATTGTTTTGGACCATCTTTATTTTCACGATCGTAATGAATCAACTTGTTCTCAATATTACCTTCTCTTAATTTTAATCTTCCATGATTAACTTTAAAATAAGTATCAATCTGATGATCGGTTCCTTTAAAGTCAGCATGTTTTGATTTTAAAATTTCTCTGATTTTATCTTGATTATTTGATTTTGCTTTAATTTCGATGTTTAGAATTGTCATACTTTGATTTAATTTCTGTTGATTTATATAGTTTTCTAAGTGTGGTTTTGAGTAATATT
>JBNJGO010000043.1:0-6121 GCA_051819745.1 Nanobdellota archaeon
AGCAAGAAGTGAATTCAAAATCAAACCCTCTTGAACTCATAAGATATTATCAATTAATCACATTTTTAGAAAAAATATCCGATTATCTTGAAAAAATACCGTCATTATTCGCATATAAATCAATTAGCAACATCAAACAAGAAATCAAAAAACATCTTGAAAACTATAAAAAACAATATGAAACAATCATGACAACAACATACAAAAATAATCGAGAAAAATCATATACTAACTCCGATAATCTAAAGCAATTTAAAGAAACATACGATAAAAACAAACAAAAACTCACCCAAGAGATTATTGAAATATTCAGCGAAATACTTGAATTAATAATAGATATAAATAAATTAAATTATTAAATATAATAAACAATAAAAAAAAATCTTAAACAATCTATTTCTTCGATAAGCGAGTAACAAACGACTTAAGAACATCATCCTCTGAATTAGTGAACACATCATATGCTATAGAAAGTGTGCTTAAAGAAACGCCTTGAGAATGAAGCCAATTAAATAATTCTTCAGACTCAAAACCTTGTGAGGTGTAACGTTGCATATAGGAAACAAGCGAACGAATCGCTTCTGGCTCGGACAAATTAGTGTATGCTGAAAGAACAATTGATTTGTCAACACCATGAGATATTAAGTGTTCTTTGAGATCTTTCAAAGGATAATTAGTTTGTTGATGTTGTCGGGCCATCACTTTAGCAACATGAACAATATTATAATCTAAGAGAGGACTTGATGAAGGTGACACTGTTGATTTTTGCCTTGAATTTACTTTAACACCGATCAAGATCAGACTTGCGATAACAAACGAAGACAATATAATCCACAATAATGATGAGTTCTTTGAAAAAGGCGATTCTTTTTCAGGAGCGACCACATCATCCTTATCTTCTTCATCATCTGGACATGGTGGACACGACCCCCCACAATCAACACCATTTTCATCACCATTACGAACACCATCAGAACACTGATCTACCTGACATGGTGGGCAAGGACCACCACAATCAACCCCTAGTTCTCCCTGATTAAGAATACTATCAGAACAAGACGGTTCAGGTTCTTCGCTTTCGGAGGAAGAGGAAGTAGTCATAGTAGGACAAGGTTCGCATTCACCACCACAATCAATACCACTCTCGTTTTGATTTAATATACCATCAGAGCAAGACGGTTGAGGATCTGACGAAACAAAACCACCACCGCTTGTTGTATCGCTTGAAGAGCTTGATGAAGAAGAACTTGGAGATGAAGGATTTGAAGGAGGATTTTGTGGAGTGGACGATGTAGCATCAACACCTCGGGCAAGGACAAAAACAGAGAAATTCGTTACACTCGCACTCGCAATATCTCCTTCAACAGTTGTGTTTAAGGGTCCATAACCAGAAGTGTTCGTATAATTAATTCCTGTTGGAAGAAAACCATAATGGAATATGGTCGCATCATCAGATGTCACACCTAATGATGAAAGATTAAACTCAACAGTATATTCATCCGAAGACAAATTAGTATCGAGAGCATAAGCAGTTACTGGCCTGAAAGAATCGTTTTCCCCTAAATCATGTTGTTCGTATTTTATAGATGAAGGATCAGCATATTTTTTGTAAAACAAGTCTGCAGATTGTTGCGTGGAACTAATGTTGTATGCTTTAAGCATTATGTGATCGACTGAAAAGGATACAGTATATTCTTTTGATTGATCGAGAAGAGAAGAAATCTCTTGAGAATCAACACCTTGTGTAAAAAAAGAGCCATTATCATAATAGGATGCCGTTATAGGAGTGTTGAACTCACTATCAACACTTATATTCTGGAAACTTGTAGAGTTAACAACAATATCTACCTGTGAAGAATCATTGCTGAGAAGAGATGAATCTTTCATGTCAAACACTGTTAAGTTAAGATCATATATTCCAGGAGGAATAGTATTAACTGAAGGTTTTGAAAAAATCAAACAAGAAGAATTTGATGAATCATAGGTTGTGTTAAAAAAAGCAGTATTATTTAATTGACATGTGAAATTCGTTTGAGAAACATCAGCATCATAAAAGGAGACTGGTTGTGCGAAGTCATATCCTGAAAGCGCCGAGAAAGACTCATTTTCTAATTGTGGAGGTCTGTTTTGAACAGTTGTCAAATTAGAAGAAGATGTATTAGTGTTTCCTGCAACATCAGTAACATTCCAATAATACGATAAAGTACTATTAGCAGTTATTGAAGTCATGCTTTGAATATCAAAAACAGTCCGGTATCTTTTTTCTTGAGGAGCCCAATTTCGAGATGAAGTATTATTAAGAATAGAATCTTCAAGAGAAATTGTAGTTGGTGAAGAGCTATCTACAGTGTATGTAAACATAACATTTTCAATCTCATTTTCATCATACCACGCTGAATAAAATGTTATTGTATCATTATCATATATTGGTGATTGAGGAATGTGTTCCAGAGAATCATTTGATAAAACTGGAGAAAAGAGGTCAGCAGTGATATTCTTTTCGAGGTTGAAGGTATCATCAAATAAATCATTGGAAGCTGAAGCTGAAAATACGTATGTCTCGCCATCAGTAATGTTTGAAGAGTCGATGACACAACTGAAGTTACCGATTGATTTGTTTATTATCGTTTGATTATGATAAGAAACATCACAACCAGAAATAACATCTCCTGAAGAGTTGGTAAGATTGTATGTTAGGTTGTTGAAAAAATACGCTGAGAGATTAAGGATAAATGTATCTTTGGCGAAAAACGAATCTGAAGAAGCTGGCTTCAACGTGGGAGTGTCAAGCAAGGAAATGTGTGATTGATTTGAATTTGTCAAAAACGAAATATTTTGTGATGAACTTCTATTGAATTCATCAATTGCAGTGATTTGGAGTATTGTTTCGCGGTCAGCAGTTGAAAGATCAAATTCGTGATTGAAAGACTGCCAAAAGACATCATTCCAGTTTTTTGAGTCAAGCAAAGTCGAAGTCTCTTCATCGATGAGCTGTGCAGTCACGTTAAACGAGGAAGCATCATCAATGGAAAACGAGACGTTAAGCGAATCAACATGTACTGAATCATTCACGGGAGAATCGACAGATATTGTTGGTGAAGAACGTTCTTTACTAAAGGTGAAATCAGTATTTTGATCGATCGATTGAGCATTACCATTATCATCCCGACAAGAAACGTGGACTTCGTGAGTTCCTTCAGACAGATTCGTAAGATTACATTCGTATAAACCAGAATCAACACTTGATTCCGAACAAGAATCAAGAGATGAAACATAAGAAAAGTCAGAACCAACATTAAAGACACAGTCAGCAAGGTTTTTCTCGCCTGAAAGAAGAACCGTCGTATTTGGATTACCATACATTGTATCTTTCCAACCATCAGACCCATTAGTATCAGTTCCGACTTGAACGACTGAAAGCGGTTCGGGAACAAGAGTATCAAAATATAACATGCTTGGAGATATAGATGATGTTGATTGTCCTAACGAATTATAAGCCGTTACCTTCAAATAATACGTTTCTCCGTTGTCTAAATCAGTGGGTGAAAAAGGGAATGTGACAGATGTTTGAGTTGTTGTTCCATTCGTCGGAATGGAAGCAGACACTTGATTAAACCCTTGAGAATCACTTGTTAATTTATAAGAATAATAATCAATTCCTGATTCTGGATCACTACTTTCAAACCATGAAAGATCAAATGTTGGATTGTGAGTAATGTGAGGATCGAAATCAAAGGATACTGGAGTTGGAGGAGTTATATCTACAGATACATTTTGAATCATACCTCGAGAGTATGTTTTTTCATTACCAGCATCATCCTTGACGACAAGATCGAAGGCATAACAATCATTATCTGGAACGTCAAAATTATAGGTGTTTGAACCGAGTGAAACATCTGCTGAAAGAATAGGAGTGCAGGTTGAAAAAGAACCACATTCACCATTTTCTAAATTACTTCTATAATAACACAGGTAAGAAGAGTTTAAATCAATACCGGAGATATTATCTTGACCAGGATTATAGGTTATTGAAATTGACGAGTATGTCTGTGGCGAAACATCATAATCAATAAAACCGTCTTGTGGCGGAGTTGAGTCAACAAGCACATACGATGAGGAGGTATAACCACTCCATAACGAAGAGTAAGGATAATCGCTTTTTGCCCGTACAGTCAGATAATAAGACTTACCTTCAATTAAATTAAGAGGTTTAGTTAATGAATTAACACTCCCATCAACTTGATCAGTGTATGTATCATTCCAACCCGGTTGAGGAACGCCTCCAAGCACATTTGCAGTACCTACTGCAATATCATATGTTGAAACGCCCGATTCATTATCTGAAAAATTAAAAAACAACTCGAGACTATCATTATTATTATAGATGCTGTTCTTATTAGGAATTATAGAAACATTCACTGCTTGCGGAGCACTTCCATCTGCAAACACAAATCCTTCTGTTGAAACAACTGCATTTCCAGTGGTACCTAATTCATCGACAATACTTACTTCAGGGAAAAGATACGATCCGTAGCTAAAATCATCCACATCCACCATGAAAAACGATTGGTTGGCAGGAACAGCATATGAATTCAAGAACGATCCACCATTATCCCGGATTGTCAAATTAAAATAATCAATAAATGGACTTGAAGGCGTCGACCAGGAAACATTAGAGGTCGTGTTTGTTGTAAAGGTAGGTACAGAGACGTTTGTGACTGCAAGCGTATTACCAATTACGGTGAGGTTCTGTATTGTCGTGGTGTTTTGTTGATTGAACGTATCATTAACACTGATAGTAACATTATATGTTCCTGTTTCCAGATGAGGATACAACGTACAATTTTCTTTTAAACCAAAAGAAATACAATCTATAGAGTGATTGACAATCGAGGTGTTAAAAGGTGTTGATTCGCCTTGAACGGCAAAAGAATACCAGTCTGTCGAATTAGTTATGTTAACAAGGAGTGATGAGCGATTAACTTGCGTGGAATCATTAATCAAAAATGAAATTGGTAAAGAGGAATTGATCAAATAATGATTCGTATCAGCGCTAAAATAGGCAAACGATGAAAGATCGATTGTTGGAGCATTAAGATCGTTGAACACCGAGTAACTAGTTTCATCTCCAGCAACACCATCTCGACTACCGCCAATGTATATGTCTAATTCTCCGGACACTAGATTATGAAGTGTTGTCTGAAACCAGCCCGTTCTATGACTGTCGTTAAAAATGTGTACGTCATCATGAGGATTGATGGAAATATCTGAATCACCATAAGGAAGTTCTTCTGAAAACGTAACAATATCAACATCACTTGTTTGGCTAGCGACATTTGTAATATTATAAAATGTGAAATTATCTTTTACAAACTCCCAAAAGGCAAGAAAATGAGATTCGTTGAGTTCAAAACCAGCAGGAGCATTTGAAGTATTTATTTTTATCTTGTAAGGATCTGAAGAAACATTATAAACAGTCAAATTAGCAAGAGTTGAAACTGAAGACGAGTTAGATGTCAAGTTTGTTGAAATAAGATTGTCTGAAGAATCATAAGCGCTGACAGTGACTGAATCAAAAGGTCTGGTTTCAAAGAGACTGTCAACAACACCAGTGATAGTAAGAGACTCTTCAGAGATATACCCTGGAAGATTTGTTTGAGGATCATTCGGCCCGATATCAACTTCATAAGACCAAGATGGTGAAGTGTTAGTGTTTCCATAATTATCACGACACGTCGCGTTCCACTCATACGTTCCATCTTGAATAAAACTAGGATGAACAGTCACATTCTCGGAAGAAGAAGTGTTTTGAAGAGGGGAGGAAGAAAATCCATCTGAAAAAAACTCGCAAGTATGATTCTCATACAACTCATCAGTAAGATATACTCTGAAAGGAGCGCTAACATCAACAACTACATCAGTATTATCAGGTGATTGATCGATAAATGAAGGCGTGCTTTGATCGAATGTGAACCCATAACTGGAGGATTTATTTGAGCCGACCGAATCAACACACTCGACATAAAATTCATAGACCTTATTATCAAGGTCCGAGGATGATAGGGAAAACATTGTTAGTGTATTATTTTGAACCGAATCATTAGTCTTGAGTGAACTGGAG
>JBNJGO010000044.1:0-5853 GCA_051819745.1 Nanobdellota archaeon
CATTGCGAAATCTTTAAATAACTATACTCGCAGAAACAATCCTTGTTAGGAGGTTATCAATTGGCAACGACACTCGAAGAACTGAAAAACAAGATACAGGCATTCAACAAGGAACGCGATTGGGATCAATATCACAATCCGAAAGATCTCTTCGTAGCGATGGTGAGTGAAGTTGGAGAACTGGCAGAATGCTATCGTTGGCTTTCTGAAGACGAAGTGGACACCATCCATTCGCATCCTGAAAAGAAGAGAAAGGTTGAAGAGGAAGTCGCTGACATCATGATGTATCTGATTATGATATCCTACAAGAGTGATATTGACCTCTTCAAAGCCGTTGAAGACAAACTTGAAAAGAACGAAAAGCGCTATCCTGTTGATAAGACCAAAGGCGTGCATTCAAATCCGATCCAAGGATACAAGGGGTGAATTTTATTTCAATAGGAAAAATCCTTTGAATAAAATGACTCTCTTTTTTTTCTTTCCTGTAACAATTGTTTCAAATCGTTAATAGGTGTAGTGCTGAAATCAATTCGTAAATCAATATATTGGTCACCGTAACCTAAAGGTCCGTGCCCTTTTTTTGCCACGAGCAAGGATGCCGAACCTTTAGTATTTTCTCTCTTATCGCCACCAGCTTTCTCTCCAGCTTCTAAAGATTCCATAAGTCTATCAGGAAGTTCTCCATCAGAATCAACGAATGTCTGTTGAATGGCGTCAAGCACTTCTTTACCTGTAAGCATATTTCCTGCGCATATGTAGTTTTTTCCTTTTGTATGGTCTGCGTAATTAACGTTTCCTTTGCCTGTAAATCCTGCAGAAACACCTTTATCATTCATGATGATGACTTGTCGCATCTCTTTTCGATCATCTTGATCGGTCAGTTCTTTGATAATTTCTTTTGGGGAACTGTCTTGTTCTAGAGATGCTAACGCTTTTTCTTTATAGAGAACATTGGGATATGATTGTGTAGCAATAGCACCGTTTTCATTAGCTGCAGGAACAATAGACCCGCATGCTATGACTTTTGTACATGTTGCAACTCCTATTTCGCCTGTTTTCTCATCATATCCTATTATGCTGAATGTCATATTACTTTATCTCAATTTAAGAAGTTTATATTTCTTCTGATATTTGATTGATGACTCACGCTGGCTGGTATGTTTCTTTCTTATTCTTATCTTCACTCTTTCTCACAAGACCATCACTAGCAAGCTCGTCAAGAATCTCTCCAACCGGTACTGGGCTATCACTATACTCGATTTTCGCTTCAGCCACCGTCAATCCTCCTTTCTCAACAATGTGATGCAATAGTTTTGCACGGTATTGTCGTTTTGACCCTTCAAATTTCGACTGGGTGGTCTTCGGACGGATGCCGCTTTTCCTGCTCGTCAAGACAACAGCACCGTAATCCATAAGCGCGTTATGCCAATCCTTCGACCTGCCTTTTGGAAGCAGTTCTTGAGCTAATTCAAATAATTCCTTGTCGCTTGTTTTTTCATCAACACCTAATTCTGCTATGAATATTCTTCTAATATTCGTATCTACTGTGGCGATGTCTTTGTTATCTGCAAAAATAAGTATTGACCTTGCAGTGTAAGGTCCTATTCCTGGTAACTTGAGTAACTCTTCGATCGTTTCGGGTACGATTCCATTGTGTTTTTTTACAATCAGCTTACAGGTATCTTGCAATCGTTTCGCACGATTATTATATCCTAAACCTTTCCACAGCTTCAACACGTCAGAAAGGGATGCGTCTGCAAGTTCTTGCGGTGACGGGAATTGGTTCATCCACTCATTGTACTTCTCGATCACGCGGGAGACTTGTGTTTGTTGTAACATGATCTCGCTGACCATGATCTTATATCGATCGGTTGTGTCGCGCCAGGGAAGATCTCGTCCTTTTGCAGTATAATAGTCAAGAATAGTGTGTTGAAAGGCACTAATTTTTGAATGGCTAATAGTTTTCATTATGTATCTGAAAGATTCTTTCTTTTTTTTAAGGTTGTTTATTATATATTGTTGTTAGTAAAAAGAAAGTTATATAAATTATACTTATAATGTATATCGTTATGAAAACAATAACTCTTTTTTTTGGACTAATGGTACTTACACTACTCTCTTTATCAGGATGCGGTAGTGTTTCTCAAGAAAATTCTTCAACTGATGACTCTTCCCGATCTATCGATAGTACTGGGGAAGAATTATTGGATGTCAGGGCTGAATATTCGTTTTGTTATGATACTGGATCTTATGATCCAACGAAACGATTCAAATGTGAACTTCCCTTAACATATCTCGAGTGTCAAGAATGGATGTCTAAAGAACAAGGTTCTATGAGTACCACTTTTTATGCGAATTTTACAGGCGGAGAGCCTACTATTTCTGGACGAACTGCTAACCGTTATTATATGGTTGTAGAATATGGTGATGGTCTTAATACAACTACTGATCCGACGACTGTTTTTAAAGATATTCCTGAAGAATTATATGTTATTGTCGACGGTGCTTGCTATCCTAATGCCACTATCAAGATTTTTGATATGTCTGATGAGCTTAAAGACAGTATGTCCTTGGATTATTCCTCATAATATGATTCGCCCTATTTGTATTGTTTATCGGCTTTTATTCTTCTGATAGACTTTCCAGTGATAACGAAACTTTTTTATATGCCTCTTGTATATTATGATATGAAACAATTCATACTTGGTTGTGTTTGTTTTAAAAAAAGGGTGAGTATAGTTAAATGTCGTCAAAGAATTTGCAATTAAAACCACCATTACCTCCTTCTGATAAGAAGACTTCCAAAGGTTTTTTCAAACGATTGTTTGGTAATACTCTTCCAAAACCACCTTCAAAACCATCCTCTGATTCTACTTTAGATGGTGCTTCGGATACGGTCTCTTCTGATTCGGACACTGCCTCTGGACAGGATGATTCTTCAATGCAGAAACATCGAGAAACCCTTGGTTTGAATAAAGAGTTATCTTCTTCAAAACATATTGATTCCATACATGATTCTTTGGAAAAAGATTCTCGGGATTCTGCTGATGAACTTCTTGCAAAGTATGAACAAGAACAAGAAGAATATAATGCGCGAGATAATAGGGATACTAATTCTGTTGATAAAACTGCTGATACTGTTCCCTCATTCACTTCTTCCACTGATACTTTCGAATCTGGTGATGTTAACCGAGATAATTCTTCCATTCTCCAAGATACTGCTGATGATAAAACTGAAACTTCTTCTGTTGATAACGATCTTTCTGTTAACAAAACATCTGCTGTTGATCAACGCGAAGAAAATAATTCTTCTATCAAACTTTCAAAAGATATTGATTCGAAAGATAGCAATGTTGATGATTCTAAACCTGAAGACTCTGCCTCTGAAGAAGACGATTCTAAACATACTTTTTCAAAAGACTCTCCTGATTCTACAACACAATCCCCTCATCAAAAAGAACCTTCTTTAGTTCCTGATAGTTTACTTCAACAAGAAAATATTTCTGAATCTGGTTTGTCAGATAATTCTCAACCTCTTAATAAAAATTTTTCATGGACTGATTTTGCTGAAGAAAAAAAATCTCCAATATCTTCACATTCTGATTTTACCTTAGATTCTCAAATTAATTCTAAAACTTCTTCTTGGACGACAGATCCTTCAAAAGATTCTTCTTCTCAAGAGGATTCTTCTGCTTTTGCAAAAGAACAATCTGAACAGGATTTTGATAACTCACCAACTGCTAATTCAGATAATGAAAAAATTTCTTCCTATAAAAAAGATTTTGCTTCTCAGTCTCAAAAAGATACTGGATCAACTACTACTAAAGAAAATTCTTCCGATACTCTAAAACAAGATGGTTCTAAAAAACAAGTCCCTGAAAAAAAAGAATCTGAGAAAAAATCTTCTCGAGAATTTCAACAATCTTCTTCTCAACCTCCAATTTCAACATTGAACTCTTCTACTGGTACTATTTCATCAAAAGAAAAATCGAATGAATCTCAGTCCTTATTAGCTGATCAGTTATCTCATAAATCTATTGAAGATCATTCTTCATCAGCTAAAAAATCAGACTCTGCTTCTTCAAGTAATTCAACATCAAAACATACAACCTCGTCGAACTCTATATCACAACCTTGCGAACCTATTAAAGAGTTTGAATCGTATATAAAGCAAAAAGAGGATAATCTCAAATCATTCCATGAAAAACAATTAGAAGAATTTCGTTTGTGGCAAGAAAAGCAACAATCCGAGATTGAAACTAAACAACAAGAAGTGACTTCGCTTATCAAACAATTATCTGATAAAATCGGATCATATGATGATTTGAATAGTACGGTTTCAGAACTTGAAGAACACATTTCTTCTGTGAAATCGCAATTGTCAAGAACCAATTCTCTTGTCACTTCTCTCGCTCAAAAAAAGTCTCCCTCTCAACAAACATATTCTCAAGAAAATGATAATAAAAAGACTTCTGTAACAGATGATGGTTCAAAAAAAGATTCTTCCAGACAAATAACTTCAAATCAATCACTTATTGATGAGAAATTAGAAGAACAATCTCAACAGATTAATGAGTTGCTAGAGAAAACTTCTTCCGATATGGTTCAAGACTCTCCTCCTGATACTTCAGAACTCGATCGCCTAGTGCAAGAATGCAAAATAAGTATTTCTTCTGGCCACATCAAACGAGCAAAGCAATTGTATCAAAAAGCAAAGAATGCTTTTGAAAACCTATCTTTGCCTTTGAAAGATTCTTCCTATTGGTTTGATGAACTGAAATCTCTTTACGAATCCATACAATTGCAGTCTCTAGAATTAGAAGCGAGAAAACAACTTGCTAATTAAACCTGCTTTTGTAAAAAAACGTTTTGAGGTATTTGAGGGTAATCATTATAAATTTATTCTTATTTACTATTCACATGACTACACATTCTTCACCTAAACAAGTGGATCGAACAAAAAATATTACGATTGATTGTTCTCTGCACTCGGCTTCAGGTGGTATGATACGAAATGCGGTACTCGCTTCTTCACTTTCAGGCACTCCAGTTATTTTAAAAAATATTTTTTCAAAAAGAGAACCTTCGGGAGCTAATGAAAGCATCTTGCAGTTGATTTCTATTTTTGCTCACGCCACAAAAGCAGTCGTTTCAGGCCTTGGAGTTGGTTCTTCAACAATTTCTTTCCAACCAACAATTCCTTTCCATCCAAAAAAAAGTATTGCTCTTCAATACAAATCCCCTCATAATGCCTCTTTATCATTATTTACTATTCTTATCGCTTGCATGTATCAACAACGACAAATTCTCATCCGATCAAATGGTGTTACTCATGGAAAAAATGGTCCAAGCATCGATGTTTTAAATACTGCTTTCCTTCCCTTCATCCGTTCACAAGTTGATAAGTGCGTACTTTCAATAAATACTTATTCCTTTTATCCTTCTTATGATGGTGATATTCTCTGTCAGATTAAAGGTAAACGATCGCTTGATTCGACTATTCCTCGATTCGATCCACGACCACATCCTGATTTAAGTGCTGTGCGCGCTGTTATCACAACAAATCTTCAAGGGCCTTTTGCTAAAAGAACGTGGGCTTACGAACAAATCCTCACTCTCGCATTTAAAGGGGTTGCTTCTCTCTCACTAAACACTCATACTGTCCCCTTATCTTCTGATGGTTGTGGTATTACATTATCTGCATTATATGGTAAAGATAATGGTTTTGACACTGACCTTCCTTGGCTTCACTCAAAAGATCTATGTGGTTTTTCCGATGATACTACTTCTTTTGACTCAAGATTATATGCTCTTATTAAAGATTTTAAAAAAGAGCTTCATACAAATACAGTA
>JBNJGO010000045.1:0-5510 GCA_051819745.1 Nanobdellota archaeon
AATGTCTTTAAAAGCGCTACGCGGAGTTGTCCAGTGGCAATTTCCGGAAAAAAATCACGAGTAGAAGTCAGTCCTGATCTCGCTCAATATGGGTGTGTAGTCGGCTGGATAGGTCCGTCTCTTGTTAGCGCCGAGTTTCTTGACGATGTGGATGGGATCGACACCGGGATAGAGCTTGATGCTATCCAGATAGAGTTGTTTCATGAGGTTGCGGAGCTTGTCATAATCAAAGATTCTGTTGTCAGAGCCGATGTCAACGAGGAGTTTCTGTTCGGCAAAGGGCAAGTATAAGGAGAGGTTGTCAATGGCGATGGCTTCCTGCTGTGCTTGGAATTCTGTTTCCAGAGTGGAGATGAAGAGGTCGTCATCACGGTAGAATAATCCCTTGTCCAGGAAGGCATCATAGGTTCTCGTTTTCTTGAGAAAGGCAGCGAGGACTTTGTCGTCAGAGAAATCCAGAGCGCGGTACTCAGCGAGAAGACCTTCGACGTTGCGCTTCTCGTCAGGGTCGGTGTTGAGAAAACGGTCGATGAGCTTGAGAACGGCAGCAACGATTTTCGTGTCAGGATGCGTGGCGTTGTGATCGAAGGTGAAGATCTTCATGATGTAGTCGAAGTAAGGGATGCCTGGTCGGTGCGTGAGGCGGTTGACGAAATACGAGGTGAACGTGCCGTTGATACCTGCTGGCTTGAGAAGCGTGTTGAGATATGTCTTTTGAGGGTCAGAGGGTGATCCGCGAAAAGGGTGATAGACGTCTATCGAGTCGATATCTTCAACGACGTCATGGAGCCAGGCGGCAGCGAGCGCGGGTTCACAGTAGTCTTTGGTTGTGAGGATGTCAGCGGATTTTTCAGCCATTTTTTCCAGGTGAGCGGTCGTGTAAGGCAATCCTGTCTTTCGATAGATGCCTTTGAAGAGATGTCTGGCAAGGGATTCCGCGTAATGGACAAGAGAGTCTTGTGCACCGAGTTCCTGAAGCGGTTCCATGTGTGAATATCCGAGGCACAGTGTTATAAATGTTTTGCAGAGATACAGAAAGACATATAACTGAAAAGTGATTATTAGTGATATAAGGTGATTTATTGTGATACAAGCAAGGTTCGAGTTAGACGAATATACTGCCAGAGTGCTTGATGTCGTCAAGGGAAAGTTCGGTCTCAAGAACAGGCAAGAAGCGCTTCGTAAACTCGCTCAGGAAGAAGGAGAGAAATACGTCGAGCCGATCCCTGACGAGACAGTGCTACGAGAGATTGATGAGATCTATAAAGCGCATAAGAAAGAACATCCGAACAGGACAATGGATGATAGCGAACTCAAGAGGCTTCTAGATGTTTAGTTACGATATCACAGATATCCTGAGAAAGAAACTGCGCAAGATCGGCAAGAAGGACAAGATACTGGCAAGGAATTTCTACAGGAAAGTGCAAGAGGTCATCAGCAGGGACGAGCAGTCCATTGCCATGTATAAGAACCTCAAATCCCCGATGAACGAGTATAAACGAATCCATCTGACCGATAATTTCATCCTGCTGTTCAGTGTTGAAGGAAAACACATACTCGTTATCGATATCAAGCATTGGGATGATGTGTATACGTGAATAATGTTTAAACATTCAGTTCAAGAAAGTGAACATTTGTTTACTTTCATATACCAGAGCAAGCATTAGTCATCTCAAGCAATTACGAAGGACAACGAAAAGTCGGTACCACAACAGTCGAATTCATACCGCTTGCACAACTCCAATTGAAGAAACTATGAAGCAGAAGCGGAAAGATTTAGGAGCAAGCGATACATAAAGTCAGAGACAAAATCAACATTAATCAAGATCAACTTCTTCAAGATCGTACGCATAGAGATTCATCAAGTAAAAGTAGAAGTTAATGTCAACATCAATTTTAAAACAAACATTCGCCATAGAGATGTATATGAGACATATCAGTTATTAATATTTCTTGTATCAATAAAACACATATGAAATGAAACAAGTGAAAATCAACCAAACAATTATAAATATTATTGAGATAAGTAAGAATAGGTGATTTATAATGACGGATCTCACTAAGTTCGTGAAACAATATAAAGCTACAAAACCAGAATCCACAAAACCTGAAGTCATCTCTGTAGTGCAAAAAGGAACAGTATTAACACCAGAAGATCTATACAAGGGTTTTGTAGATAACAGTTATAAGACAACATGCTGCCATGGAAATGGAGGTTGCGATTCTTGTTATAGCAATTGTGACATGTGATGATGAAACAATATAATGAAACAATAGCAAAAAATCAAGCTGTGATAAGTGATTTTTTTTCTTTTTCAATTGAAAATATTGAATTTAAGATTGTTAAAAACAGAAAAGAGTTTGATAAAGAAGCCAGTAATAGATCAAATAAAAAAATAAAAACACCTCGATGGGTTGTCGGAAAAACAATAAAAAAAACAATCATACTATTAGATAAAGATGCTTATGATAAGGAATCAAGCCATAAAAGCGAAGATTTCGAAATGGTCATGAGACACGAAATAGCACACATATATCTAAGAACCTTTTTGATACATAATAACCAAATGATATGGTTTGAAGAAGCATTTGCACATTTTATTTCTAATATAAGTTCAAAAGAGTATTGGAAATTGAATGAAAAGAAAACAATTCCTGATCTCCCTTCAATAATATATCCTGAGCAAATGAACAATATACACAGCTCGTACATATTCGGAAGTAAATTCATCCATTGGTTATATAGTGTCAATGGAAAAAACAAGATTATCGAATTTCTAGAACAATTACGTGAAAAACCAAAAACAGACCCTTGCACAATTTTTAGAAATGTATTTTCAGAAGAGATGAGCGACTCATTCAAGAGATGGAAATATGAAACCATACCACAAAATAAAAACAACAACAGATAATTATTTTGTAATCAATCCACTTACAGGAAAATGGAGCATAACTACTGACAACAAGAAAGGAATAATTGATGAGATAGAAGAAGAAAAAGAACATAAATTCTTAGAAGACAAACTGGATATGATTATCCTCAATACTACAAAAAAATGTAATCTGGGTTGCATCTATTGTTCTAACGGGGAAAAAGAAACGGAAGATATGAACATATCTGTAGGAAAAAAAGTTATAGAGCGTGTGGAAGAATACAACCCATCATCAATGAGAATAGTTTTCCACGGTAATGAACCATTACTTAATTTCAAATTCATAAAACAATTTTCATATTTGGCTCGGAGAAGCAAAACACCTTTTAGATTATCACTACAAACAAACGGAACCGTTTTTACAAAAGAAATTCTCGATTACTTGAAAAATCAAGCAATAGAAGTTTCCTTCAGCATGGACGGTAAAGAAAGCGAGCATAATCTCCAAAGACCATATAAGAACAGTGAAAAAGGAACATTCAAAAAAATACAACGAGACATCAAAAAAATAAGAGAGTTCCAAAACTATATTGCGCCAATAACAGTAGTCACAAAACATAATGTCAAAAAACTACCGGAGATATATTCTTATTATAAGAATAAAAACTATGACCGAGTACAATTTACACTAGTACAACCGTTAGGATATGCAAGTACATCTGAACTAATACCTGATCAAGAAGAGCTATTCCAATCAATGAAAAAAGTGATTGAAAAAAACATCACGGACTTGTACAAAGGATCGAAATTCAAAGTCAGAAATCTGACGACAATAGTAGGAAACTTCTTTCAAGCATCAAGACCATTAACCTGCACCAGTTGTGGAGTTAATAAGCTACATCCCTTAGCGATTGATATTGATGGAACATATTATCCTTGTGACACATTATGGGAACGAGAAGATTATCGTTTGGGAAATATCTATACAGACTCAATTCTTGAAACTATCACATCAAGCAATAATCCTCGAAACGCCACTAAACAAGACGTATCAAACAACATGAAATACCCTTTTTTTCGTCTTCATGCAAATGGATGTCCAGCAGCGATACAAACTCTGAATGAAAAAGGACCATATATGGAATATTATGAGAAGATATATCATTATATTGCCTCAAACATAGAAGAATACGCGCAAAAAGGAATTATCGAGAAGGTACTAGAATGACTTACACCCTTACAAAACCAATAACCGCACAAATAGAGATTACCGAAGAATGTAATCAGAAATGTATTTTCTGCTATAATTATTTCAGAGACCAAAACAAGCCATTTCAAGATATGAATCCAGAACAAGGAAAAAACATAATCAAGAAACTCAAGAACATAGGTATTTTCACATTAACAATAACAGGAGGAGAACCATTCAGAAATAGAGAAACACTCTATACAATAATAACAGAAGCGAACAAACAAAATATACGAACAGGGATAAATACTAATGCAGCATTAATAAATGATAAAGACATACAATTTCTCAAGAATAAAAAAATAAGTTCCATGCTTGTTTCACTGCATCATCCTGAAGAAGAAGCAAGCAACAGAATAACAAACTCAAAAACACATAAAAAAACATTAGAAAATATAGCTAGATTACAATCAGAAGGAATATTCACTGCAGTGAATATGGTGACAATGAAAAATAATTATCATCTCGTCTATGATATGGGTGAATTTCTCCATAACAAATATGACATAAGCGCATTTTCAGCAACACCAATAAGTCCAATGAAAAACCACCATAACCCGTTAGTATTGAATCCAACAGAATTACAATCAACACTTGATGACTTGTTATTATTACAACAAAACTATTCAATGGGTGTTGATGTTCTGGAAGTCATACCCAATTGCTATTTTAGTGATGTCAATACATATCAACAATTCATGAGAAGAACTTGTTCGGCAGGAAGCTCAGCTATAGCAGTAGGAAGTGATGGACAAGTAAGACCATGCACCCACTCCGATGAACAAGCAGGAAATATTCTAGAAGAAGAATTTGAAACTATTTGGAATACTATGAAAAAATGGCGAGATAAATCCTTATATCCGGCAGAATGTATTTCATGCGTCGAGACAGACTACTGTACATCAGGATGCAGGTTGAGCGCCCAAGCATTAACAGGCGATATTAAGGAGAAAGATCCCTACATGAAACAAGAAATAAAAACACCGCGAGAACAAGAAAAACACTTCAAACAAGTGCAAAATCATCAGTCATATTCAATCAATAAAGAAATACAAGTACGAAAAGAAGAGGATGACACATACACAATATTTGATGGGAAAACAAAAGTGAATCTTGTCAACAGAGAATTCTTAAAGTTTACAAACCACTTATCAGAAAAAGAGAGATTCAAACCTTGTGAGGTCGAGTACGGGGAATTGAATAAAGAAGAAATTACTGGTTTATTGACTATGATGTATAACAACAATTATATTCAAGAATCAAATAAAAACACATGGAATCATCCAAATATATAACCATCACATTATACTTCTATAATAAGAAACTAAACAACGAGAAACAAGAAAGTGAGAAAGAAAAAAACAGCAAGGAACTAATAGACCTTGATA
>JBNJGO010000046.1:0-5133 GCA_051819745.1 Nanobdellota archaeon
CTAGCATGGCAAGAACCAACACGATTTGAAGGTTTGCAAGTAAAAACATTTCTTGATGTTTCAATTAAAGACAAAAACCTATCTTCTTCAAAACGAGAAACTTTAATTCGTAACTCTCTGAAAACAGTAGGTCTCGAACCAGATAATTATATCGATCGAGCTCTTGATGATACTCTTTCTGGCGGTGAACGAAAACGAATAGAACTTTCTTCAATACTCCTCGCCAAACCAAAAATCGCAATCCTTGACGAACCCGATTCAGGAATAGATATAGAAGCGCTCAACCATATTCTTTCTGCCGTAAGTGAATTATCGAAACAAGGAACGACTGTTCTTCTCATAACTCACAGTCTTAAAATTCTTAAAGAATCAGAACACGCATTTCTTATTTGCGATGGAAAACTTCTCAAAAAAGGAACTGTTCAAGAAATGGTTCCTGTTTATAGACAGAACTGTAAAAACTGTACTCATAAAAACAAACCTCAATCTGAAGTGATATTATGAATTCCTCATCAGATTTTACTCTACTAACTTCCCAAGCTGGAATACATCCCTTACTGCAAAAATCAACTACAGCACATCTTGTTGTTGAAGGAAACAATATTCTTTCATCATCAACTGTTAAAGGTCTCACTGTTGATAAAACACCCCTATCGGATGGTGTAGATATACGCATCACCTTAGACGAGGGTGTTGTTCTTGAAGATCCAGTGCAAATGTGCTTTGGAATGCTTCATGATATAAACAAACAACATATCAAACTCTCTGTTCATTTGAAAAAAAATTCCTCGATGAAAGCATTCGGTCATTGTATTCTTACAGCAAATACTCCTCTAGACCATATAATGACTGCAGATATAACTCTTGATGAAGGTGCTGAATTCAACTATTTCGAAAGACACACACATAGTGATTCTGGACTTACAAACGTTTATCCGAAAAGCAAAGTATATCTTGGAAAAAAAGCTCATTACAGAACCGAATTTGAACTCCTTAAAGGTCGAGTTGGAAAACTAGATATTGATATTGAAAGTTTTGGTGATGAAAAAAGTGTGAGTGATATGATAACGCGGGTGAGTGCAAAAAAAGCTGACAATCTCATCGTGAAAGAAACTTCTCATCTTAATGGTCCCTATGCTAAAAGTGTACTTCGATCAAAAGTAGCTGTAAAGGATAATTCCTCGGCAAAAATATACAATAAAATTATCGCAACGCATGAATATGCAAAAGGACATGTTGATTGTACAGAAATACTTCAAGATAGGGGTGTTGTACAGGCATATCCCGATGTAGAAGTAAGGCATCCAAAAGCAAGAGTAACTCATGAAGCGAAACTGGGTGGTGTTGATGATAAACAACTTGAAACTCTGATGAGTAAGGGATTAAGTGAAGAAAAAGCCGAAGAAATAATTATAGAAGGATTATTATCATAACGATATAATGCAAACTTTTATAAACTTGCCTTGTTTCTCTGTCTTTAGAGAGTACCGGAATTAGAGTATCTATTTCTGAGTATGAATGAATCGATATGAGTAACTATGGTCGAATATAATATAGTAAAATACTGCTCCTTGTGTTCAAAACGTTTTGTTGTAGGACGTAAAGACGCTAGAAAAATTTACTGTCCTAGCTGCGAAAAAAAAGTCGATTCTTCTCGAGAATGAATATGGGGGTGAAATAATGGACGGAACTGTAAAATTTTTCAATCAACGTAAAGGTTATGGTTTTATCACATCCGAAGAAGGTAATGATTACTTTGTACACATTACTGGTCTTAACGAAGGTGTAATGCTTGACGAAAATGATAGCGTAACATTCGAAGTTGAAGAAGGCGATCGTGGACCTAAAGCAGTCAATGTTTCCAAAGCATAATTGCTTTGCTAAAAACAAACTTGCATCATTTTTTATTTTTTTGTTATCATTTTGTTTGACCTGGAAAAACATTATCCTTTGACATGGGTACTTCGTTTTTTCTGCTCAAAGGATTAAATTATATAATATTCATACCATCCTATTTTTTGTTGTTGATGGATTCATTAATATTTCATTAACAATCTAACAGTAAGTTGATATGAAAACTACATAGTGATATTGTGAAATTTCAAGATTTAAATTTAAGTAAACACGTGCTCAAAGCGATTCATAATTTAGGTTATGAACAACCAACACTCATACAAGAAAAATCAATTCCTCTTATCATGTCAAACCATGATATTCTAGGAGAATCCGCAACTGGTTCGGGTAAAACACTCGCATTTAGCGCAGGTATAATCGAAAAAGTTGTTCCTGGAAAAGGTGTTCAAGCGTTAATACTCACTCCAACAAGAGAATTGGCTGATCAGATAAAAGATGAAATCCTTATTATGATAAAAGGATCCAAAACAAGAATAACAACTGTTTATGGTGGTGTTTCAATAGAACCGCAAATCAAAAAAATCGCCTCTTCAGATATTGTTGTTGCAACGCCTGGTCGTATGAAAGATCATATTGGAAGAAGAACAATAAATCTCAATACTGTTAACACTGTTGTTCTTGATGAAGCTGATCGTATGCTCGAAATGGGTTTTATCGAAGATGTAGAAGATATTCTTAAAGAATGTCCAAAACAAAGACAATCACTTTGCTTTTCGGCAACATTCCCTCCGAAAATAACTCACTTGGCAAAAAAATATCTTCATGATCCAAAAAAAATAACTGCGAAAAAACAAGTTGATCCTTCAAAACTATCTCAATATTATTATGATGTTTCTAAAGGATTAAAATTTTCACTTCTTGCTCATCTTCTAAAAAATGAAGAAGCGGACCTTGTCATGATATTTTGTAATACAAGAAACACAGTTGATTTTGTTGTTACAAACCTTCGAGAACAAGGTATTTCTGCGACTGCAATTCATGGTGGTTTTTCGCAAAATAAACGAACTAATACTCTAGATAGATTCAAAGATGGTAAAAAAACTGTTCTCGTTTGTACAGATGTAGCTGCAAGAGGAATTCACGTTGATGATGTAAGTCACATATATAATTATGAGATTCCGCGTTCACCAACTGATTACGTTCATCGTATCGGTCGGACTGCAAGAGCTGGTGAGGAAGGAAAGGTTATTAATTTAATCTGCGATCTTGACTATGAGAATTTTTCAAAAGTATTCAATGAATTCAAAGAATTCGAAATAGAAAAAATTGAGAAACCATATGTTGAGAATGTTCCTGTAAAAAAAGTTATTCCGCAACGAAAACCATTCTCCAAACGTAACGGTCGTAAAGGTGGTTCTCGGGGAAATCGTGGCGGTCCAAGAAATAGTCGTGGTGGATCGCGAGGCGGTCGAGATGGTCCGAAAAAGTTTTCTGGTCGTTCTCAAGGAAATCGTGGCGCTTCTCGAAGTAATAGGGGAAATTTTAAAGGACGAAATTCTAATCGTCAAAGATCTCCTCGAAAAACTTTCGCGAGTAACAACTAGAAGAACAAAATAGTTGTATTTTTCTTTTTTATTTCTTTTTTTTCATAAAAATCGTAATCTTTAAAATAATGGTATTATTTTTTTATTCTAAGGTGGTTTTATTATGGATTTGCAGTATAAAAATTTTCACAAGGAATTTGTAAAAAAAACTATGATTTTTGTCAACGATGAAACTCTTGATTCTGCTCAGGATGTTGCAAATGTTTTTCACAATATGATTGCGAGCAATTGCGCTGTCTATTCAAAAGAACTTGATCTGTTTCAAGATTCTATTACTGCTGGGAATCAAAATATTATTAATATGATTTCTTCTTTAGAGAATATTTATTTTCCTAAGAAAGAGGTTGATCAATTATATCAACAGACTCGTGGTATGTATCGTTTGAGTTAAGGGATGTTTTTTTGTACTGTTTTTTATTTGCTTTTATTTATAATATAGTTTCATTAACTTTTTTTTTATCTCGCTTATCTTAACAAACTATTATTGAGTACGGAGACGATCTCGTTTTGAGTGATTGTAACGAATAAGATAATTGCAAGCACTCCAATCAATATTTCAACAAGACCTATGACGAGACCTGCAATTGCAAAACCTTTTCCTTTGTATTTTTTAGTATTCTTATTACATTTTCTTATCCCTATGATTCCTGTTACGATTGAAGCGAAAGGTGTTGCTACAAGAACCAGATTGATAAAAGGAACAACAATTATTGCAATTGGAGCTAGTGAAAGAATAAATGACCACATTGCAAAAGGTTCAACATCCCTATTCAAATCTAACTTTTCATTTTTCTTTTTATAGAGTTCTTCGCTTTTATCTTGAAGTGCCATTTTAATATCTCAAATTATTTTTTTATCAATAAATTTTGAATTCATCAATCTAGCAACAGCCATATAGCTTGGTTTAAATCGTATTTTGCTGTGAATATGATACTTGTTTTTATTTCCTTTTCCTTCGTTCTTGCCAACATCATAAACAGTCATATCTGATGTTATGCCGAAAAATTTTACTTGTGGATCTTTTGGTGTTAATTCTTTATAATTCACATCAAGAATGCCATAATCTACAATTGCACGATATGTTTTTCCACTAAATGAATTTTTGCTCGTGTGTCCGATACTCGCTTCACTTATTTTTCCATCGGGAGAACTTTCTTTTTTTTCAAACTCAATAACATTGGCTTCAAATTCAAAAGCATTTTCTGAAAGATTTCGATATTTTTTATTGGTGAGAGGGCTAGTGCCAAAAAATACTGCTTCACCAATCCTGAAATGATTTATTTCTTCAGGGATCTTTTTCTTATCCATTAAAGGAAGAGTTATAGAACTCCCTCCAGATATTAAAGGTATGTTTTTGTTGAATTTTTCTTCTAATAATTTTTTATAAAGAGTAAGTTGGACAAGCTTATCGAACGTGGGTTCTATACCGTACATGCAACCAAGATTTGTTCCTAATCCAATAATTGTTATATTATTAAGTTCGAATACTTCTTCGTAAAAATCAAAAATATCTTTTCGCAATACTCCTTCTCGAAGCTCCCCCATCTCAACCATTATAATGACCTCATGGGTTTTTCCTTGCTTTTTTGCTTCCTGATCTAATTCTTGTATTGTTTTTTTTGATGAGTTCAACGAAATATCTGCATATTTTATGACTTTTTCTACCATGTTTTTT
>JBNJGO010000047.1:0-4309 GCA_051819745.1 Nanobdellota archaeon
TTTTATTTTTCATTTTTATTTTTCATGTTTTGTTGTATTATTGTCATAACAAATAACTATGTGTCAAAAACAACTCTTGAAGAGGATTCTTTTTCTAAAGGAGTATACTCTAACCCATCACCTTCATAATATTTTCCAAAATGTTCTAGGAAATGAAGCCGGAGAGTATGGATGAAAGCACCTAATCCGCTGATTAACATATTAAAAACATGACCTATAATAAAGATAAGACCACCAACAATAATCCCACCAACAGGAATATTATCTATCGCGATTGAAACCATAACATTTACCGCTAGTGCTATTCCTGACGTTCCAATAGCAAGTGCCATGATACGAATGTATGAAGCGAGATCTCCAGTTAATTTGCTGATATCAAATAATGAAAGGATGGAACTGATAATCCCTTGTTCTTTGAAGACAAAAACTGCGTTAATGAACAATGCAAGAGCCATGCCGATAAAAGAAATTATTCGTACATTTGGAGGTATAATAAATAAGGGAAGGGCTGAAACGATAAATAATAACCAAACACCTTGGTCCTTAAACGCAGAAGATATTTTTTTCTGTTTGATATTCTCCATAAACCCCACCACTAGACCGATCGCGATATGAATGAGACCTATGGAAAGAGAAAGTATTACCAGAGGGATAATATCAGTCATCACATCAATAGCTTGGGGAAGTGAAAGACCAAGAGTGTCGAAAAAATTACCGAAGTAACTTCCAAAGAGCAAACCAAAGAGCATTGTTGTCAAACCACAAGTAAGTAAAATTCTTGAAAAATGATTGGTGTTTTTTGAAGGGGCCTTTCGTGGCATAAAGGTCATTACCAGCGCAATTGTTGCTATAATAAAACCATATACGGCATCAGAATACATTATACCAAACATAAGAGGGAAAAATAATGCTATCAGAAAAGTAGGATCGAAACGACCATACTTCGGAACAGAATATAACTTTGTTATTTCTTCAAAAGGCTCGGCAAAAGAATTATTCGATAAGTAAGTAGGAGCATCTTCTTGTTCAATTGATTGAAGAACAAAATGGGACGTCGTGTCGTTGAGAACTGATTTGAATCTGTTAAGGTGAGGATGTGCAATCCAAACTGAAATTCGTTCAAGATAGGATGAAGGAGTAATTGAAGAAGATGCCAAAAGCAAAGATTTTGCATCAGAAAGCGATTTTTTATAGTCGAGCAAGATAGCATTATATTTTTTGAATAGAGAAGATAGTTTTTGATGTAAAGAGGATTTTCGAGTATCGAGTTCAGCTATTGAATGAGAAAGCGAATCACGGTATTGGTGAGGATCAAGAGATGTTTTTGGGACCGTAAGCAAAGAAACATCTGATCTTGAATGTAAGTAAGAATCAAAACCTCCTGAGGTGTATTCGCAAATAAACGATTGTTTTCTTGAAGATTTTTCTATAAAAAAGATTCTTCGTTCGGTACTATGTTCTTGAAGTTCGAAAATTTTTTCAGTAGGGAGCAGAGCACAAGTGCACCTGTGTTGTTGTGTTGATAAAAAAAAGTGCAGTGGTAACGATGGAAAATTATTCAATGATATTATCTCTTTACGTAAAGAATGTTTTTTTTTCTCAATAGTGTTTATTTTATCTGAATAATTAGAAATTATCGGGAGAAGACGATTAATTGTTGATTTAATATGGGAACTGTAAATAATATCTTTTGAAGTTGAGAATGAATTTTTTGAAGAAACAGAATCAAGGACCAACCCTTGTTTTGAAAATAACTGTTCTATTTTTTTCAATGAATCCTGAAGCGAGGATATTTCAGCAAAAGTATTTTCGAAACGAACAATATCCTCTGAAGAGTCAACATGAGCAATACCTGATTGTTGAAGAGCATCTAAAACGATTGAG
Organism: Nanobdellota archaeon; assembly: GCA_051819745.1. Classification (GTDB taxonomy): domain Archaea; phylum Nanobdellota; class Nanobdellia; order Woesearchaeales; family SKGA01; genus SKGA01. The sequence goes on from JBNJGO010000047.1 coordinate 1,885, forward strand.
GACTCTCCTGAAGGAACAAGGATTGTCGCGCGATAAACTTTCTTATCGTTTCGTTTGGGAACAATAGAGGTCATTGTGAAAGGAATTTATTAAGGAAGGATTTTTTGAACGAAGAAGCGTTCTTCTCGACAGTAGAATCCATTGAATCAAGAAAATCAGCATAATTTGAAACAGTAGTATCAACTTTTTTTTGAGCGTTTTTTTTCGCAGAAGAATATTTTTTATCAAATGAAGATTCGAGTTCTTTAATGGAGGTTTGTTGCTTGTCAGCAAGAGACTTTTTTTCAGCTATATGAGCGGTTTCGAGTCGCTTTTTCTTTCTTGATATTTTTGTTGAGAGATTTTTCTCAAATTCATATAATGAAGAGATAGCATCACTAGAAGTTGAAGAATTCCTTTGAAAACTACGTTTTTGTTTTGATTTAACCACTCGCACTCACCTCACACAAATAACAACAAGAATTATGAGAGAGTCAAATATAAATGTTTTGGAAACAGAGCATATTATCGTTTTCGAGAATGACGCATCATATTATCTAAATCAGCATTTTTCTTTCGCGAACGCGACGTTGAAAAAAACAAAGAAAACACAAATACAACTACATGAACATAAACAACGATTTTTAGTGGTTCGCTTAGAAAAGACTCTAGAAAAGAAGCGATAGACGATTCTAAAACGACAGCTGATGAAATAATATAAAAAATAAGAAGTAACATAGATACTTTTCCAGAGAACGGTTTTGAAGAAAATTTGCTTGTCATCAAGTTCACTGTAAACAGAAAAGCACCACCAATAACTCCAATATAACCAGCAACGATAAAAGGATCAAGATTTGCAATCATAGTGTCAGAGTTCAGACCTATAAGGAGTAAAAGAGTAGATGCGAGACTTGCGATAACTTGAACGCTTGTAAGGAATCGAGACATACAACGTAATGATAAGATAAAAGTTATAAATGTTTTGCTAAAATGACATCACTATCTAGAAACAAACTATTTCTTTTTAGTTGAAGAGGATTTTTTGGAAGAACGAGACGTAGTTGATGATTTTGAAGACGGTTTTGTAGTTGATTTTTTCGTTGAAGATGTTTTCTTCTTAGTTGATTTCTTAGGCGAGGATGTTTTGGTTGAGGATGTAGAGGACGTTTTCTTCTTCGAGACAGACGTAGATTTTTTCGTAGTGGTAGATTTTGTAGGAGTAGTTTTTTTCGCCGTCTTTTTAGGTTTTTTAACAGTTGTACTTGAAGAGGTAGTAGATGAAGATTTTTTTGGAGTTGAAGCTGAAACTGATTTAATCGAATCAAAAGAGAAATCAGATCCTTTAACTTTTTTAACCGGAGGAACGTGCTGTGCTGAAAGTAAAAGACCCACAACAAGTAAAGCAACATATTCTACGAGTATATTGGGATATAACGATCCTTGAATGAAAACCATGTAAAGAGCCACCAATAAGGTGATAGCACTAACACCATAATTAAAAATGTGAAGAAGTGATTTTCCCTTAGAACGCATTGTCGTTGTAAAAAGAACTACTGAAAACAATACGAGAAGAATTGATTTAAGAACCATCACAGTAGAGGAAGAAGGTATTAACATCGAAAGTGAAACTAACACAAGTGCTAAATATGATATAAGTAAAAATTTTTTCTCCATAAGAATAATAAAGAGAATAAAACTATATAAATGTTTTCATTTAACAGTGGTCAGTAATGTAGTGTAAGGAGAGACTTTATAAATTAATAATTATTTTCCGATGAACAGATTTCAAATGGTAAAGTGTGATTTGTGCAATTCAAAAATAAAGACGACTTTTTTGAGTAAAATAATTGGGACTATCGTGAAGATAAATGGAAAAAAGAAATATGTCTGCAGTGAATGTCAGAAAACACATGACGATATCGTTGAAGAACTCAAAAAGAAATAAAGAAAACAACAAAACGCCTCCGTGGCTTAGCAGGGCTGGTTTCGTCCAGCCGAACCGAGAGCTACATTACGCTAACGCTCCAATAGCAATAAAAAAAAATAAGAAAGCACAACAACAAAACGCCTCCGTGGCTTAGTGGCTATAGCGGCTGCCTCGTAAGCAGCAGGTCGCGGGTTCAACTCCCGCCGGAGGCTTTTATCAAATTCTTCGAATTGGAGTTTCTTTGAACCCGCTTCACGGCATGGTCAAAGCAATGCTTTTCCCAGGTTTGACTTTGTCAAACGTTCAACTCCCGCCGGAGGCTTTTCCTTGAAAAGGAAAACGCCCAGAAAATAAACTGTTTTCGCTGGCTTATCCTTGAAAAGGAAAACGCCCAGAAAATAAACTGTTTTCGCTGGCTTATCCTTGAAAAGGAAAACGCCCAGAGAAACACAAATTCTCGCTGGCTTTTATCAAATTCTTAGAATTTGAATTCGTTTAAACTTCATATTTTTGACAACA
>JBNJGO010000048.1:0-3329 GCA_051819745.1 Nanobdellota archaeon
TACGATGAAGAAATAGAAAATGGTTACTGCGCAGAAGATGCTGAAGGGTTTAGTATTAATGATTATGATGAGTCAATAACTGTTTCTTCTGGTTCTAATCCACTCTTCTCCTGTAGCGCGACATGTAATCCCTCAACTGGCGCTTGCGAGTATCACAACTACACAGAATGCGAGTGTTCAAGCGAAAATACTATTTATAGTGATGACGTGTGTGATGGGGTGTCGGCAGAACACTTGTTTGCTGAAAATGTTGTTGGCGTGTGCATTGAAGATGGTGAAGATTATTTTTCTTGCGAGGAATCTTGCAAGGTATTTACTGAAATTCAACGCGAAAGCGCTTGTTATTGCAAGGTTGAAGAGGAAGGATTTAACACACCTGTTTTTGAAAACAATCTTACTGAATTTGAGAACTATTTTAGCAACAAGGTTTTTGTTTATGATAATGTGAATTCAAATCCTTATGTTCCACAGGATTCGGCGTGCTGTGATGATTCACAACTTGCAATTACTCATTCTTCTTATGGCGAAAAAGTGTGTTTTGACGGTGACATCTATGAAAATGGAATTATTAGTAATGGTTTTGAGGATATAGATCTCTTATCCTATGATGGTAACATCTATTGTTGTAATGAAACGATGGCTAATGGTAATGGTGGTATCGACACTTCCTTTGCCAATTTTTGTTCTCCATATAGTGGGGATATTGGCGAGTTTGAATGCACTGGTGATGGATGGGTGAGTTGATTCACAACTGATTAGTAGATGGGAATATCACTATCGGTCTTTGATTCTAAGTTCACTGTTGAAATATTCTTAAGGGATGAAACATCATTCGCTCGCAAGAGAGTTGAAGAGACGGTGAATAAACTATCGTCAACAACAGCACTTCGAGAAACACTAGGACCACCATACCTACCCTTTCCTGATTTTGAATGATCAATAAGACCTTGCAAGGAAATACCCTTTTCACTTATCGAAAAAACAAGAGCGCCATCAAAAGACGTTGACTCCTGAGACCAATCATTATCTCTTGCTGGAATGACAAGAAGATTTTTCTCTCTAGACAACAAGAAAGCCTTATGCTCGAACTCGGCAGTCGTTTGCACATATCTATCATCACCAACATACTCTGACAATACTCGTGGTTGCGAAGGGTTTGAAACATCAAACAATGCAATCTTCAAACCAGTTTGACGACCAGTCGCGGTGGTGTTACGACCAAGACCAACTATAAGGTCTGTTCCATACGGATGAAGATACTTTGAAAAACCAGGCAGTTTCAAACTACCTTCTATAACAGGATTTTTCGGATTGCCAAGATCAACGACAAAAAAAGGATCAACTTGCTTGAAGGTCACCATATACAATGTATCCTCAACAAACCTTGTCGAATATATTCGCTCATCCTCTGCGATTCCAGACACATTACCTATTATTGTTCCATCACCATCAAGAACCCACACTGCAGAAAATGATTCGCGAGTTTCTGTATTGTACCGAGACCATTGCTGTGGGATGGTGGTCGCTATCCTTAATAAGCCATCGTGCTCGTCAAGAGAAAATTGATTAACAATCTCACCTGGAACGCGAGCACTACTACCTTGTGAGAGGGTGGTGTCATCGATGGAAAACCGATGGATGATACTGTGAGTAAAATACTCTATAGATTGAACTTTTTCCTTAACTAAACGCTCAATAGTATCTTGATACTCGTCTTGCTCTTGTCGGGAAAAAGAATATAATACTCTATTATAAACAGTCATAATTTTTGAATCCTTTTCACCTTGAGAAAGAATTTTAGGGTCTATTGATTGTATTTCGGCAATCAAATCCCTATCTTCACTATCAAGAAGAGGTTTGAGAACATCTTTAGTAATATCTTGTTGCAATTCCCACTCGTTCAAACGTTCTTTTGAAACAACATACACATTCGATGTAGAAACATACACGCTATCAACATAATCAACTACAACAGATTGACTATCTTCAAACACCCCTTTTTTCGAAAGATCAAAAGAAAATACTGTAACTAAACTAGGATGATCATAGGGCAGAGGGTATTTTATGATTGAAGAAACAGGAACGGTCTTACTAGCACCATCTTCAACAACACCTGGTAAGGAAATCGGATTGCCATATGATTGTTGTGAACTGACAAGATACATCGAATCATTGATCAGTCGTGCGGTGTTATACGATCCTTTAACGGAAGTGTTTCGAACAAGTCGCGGATCGCTTTTATTATCAACATCAAAAAACTGTAACAAAGTATTTTGATCAGCTAAATAAGAATACCTATCTCCCGATTGTTTTTGACTAATCACCACTAACAGATTATCATGGACAAATAACCCTTGAGGACTATTGTTAAGATGAAGAGAAGAAACTACCTTTGAATCGTTTACGGGATTAATACTGACAATTTGAAGGGTGTTCTCGCTTGTAGTATATATGTATGAACCATCTGTCTTAAAAACATCTGCCTCATCAACTCCTTGAACTTGATTGTTGGTTTGCGAGACGTAATCGGGTGAACTAGATTCTGTGGCTCCAACAACTCCTTCTGTTCTCGATGCAGAATCACCAACTTTCACTAATGAATTCTCATTTCCTCGACTATGTCCTGCCATGAATGTTTCAAACTCTTTGACTGAAGAAAATGATTCGTGAGTAAAATCAGATGCATTATCCTCAAAAAACCAACTCCTTGTTGTATTATTATTTGAAGAGATATTTCCTGCAAGAAGTATTGCTACTAGTATCACAAGCATACTGCTTCCAATTAGTATCGTTCGTGTCGTTGTTGATTTCATAATTGCACCTTTGATGTAAGTATATATGTTGCTCTTATATTAATATATTTGCTAGACTTCAACTTATATTGAACCCTTATATTTGAGGGAAAAAGGTCAAAACATTTATAAACCATTGCTTGTTAAATGTTCTCGTGTGGTGTTGGGTGTTATTATCCCTTCTATATTAAGAAAAAAGGTGTGTTTAAGGTGGCTACAAAATATATATTGATTATTTCGCTTCTATTATTAACTCTCATTACAGTTCCTCTCGCTCTAGCAGGAGTTTGTGTTCCTTCATATATTGACAATCAAGGAGTCACTTCAGACTTTTCCGCACCTTACAGTTCGTCTTCGTCTTCTTGTCCTCCAGAATTTTTCCTTAATGAATCAACTGATGATCCACTTGAAACAACAGATACGGGTTGTTGTTGCCGATGCATTGATACTGCTAATTCTTATCAAGTAATGTCTTTTGAAGCACCGCAAGGTTATGAACATCTTGTTTCAACACAATACTGTCACCACGCAGGTTAT
>JBNJGO010000049.1:0-3254 GCA_051819745.1 Nanobdellota archaeon
TTAGGGTTTCTTACATCAATACTTCGTTCTTCATACAGTTCAGTTTCAACCAATACCGCATTTAAGAAGCCGGCAATATAGACTTTGAAAAGATCAGCAACGGTTTTTAAATCTTTTGTTTCTATTGAATTACTTGTATAAACAAAACGGATCCATATTTTGGCAAGTACAAATAAGGGCAGTTTTATCTGTTCATGGTTGAAATTGTTTTTCCATTCACTTAGCTCTTTGATGAATTCTTCTGAATCGGTCTCATCTTCTCTTGGAGACTTGTCAAAATCGGTTGACTGTTCTCCCTCTTGTGTAGAATCGTCTTTATTTCCATCGTAAAAATTAAAACTTCGTATATTGTTAGAGTCATTAACCAATGACCTAATATCGTTATCATCTTCGCAATTTAGAATTCCGGATATAAAACCCAATAAATTGAATATGGATATAAATCTATAGTTATAAGAATTTCGGGGTAAGTGAACTTGACTCATTAAAATTCTTCCATATTGCGATGATTGAATTTGATCTTCATACTCTTTTGGTATAAATACAGCTCCCAATAAACGAGTTGTGATTTTTAGGTTTGTTCCAATTGCTACATCGGTGCTTAAGATCCGCTTTGCAATGTTGGAGGCGGATTCGCTGCTGTCTAAAGCTATGTGGTCAATAAACTTCTTTTTCTCCAATGATTTTTCATTTTCACTGAAATTTTTATTCCTTGCAATCACGGAAAAATTTTGCAGTGCATAGCCCACTTTGATGAAATATTCCAAATAGCTTTTGTATTTTACTTTTGAATTGAAAAGCGCGTTTGTATATAACATTGTTACATTGTTATCCATGTCTGGAAAATCCGGGATTAATTTTAAGTGATTGTCTCTGCTAAAACCTTCATTGATCACATATCTTCCTAAAGAATTAAACAGTGAATCACTGTCATCATTGCTAAACATCTCATAATTTCTTAGTTTTTTATTTACCGATGTGTAAAAAATATGTTTTAAATGTTTATGAAAATATTCTTTTTCTCGACTAAAATCATATGTGCTGAGAATTTGGACAACCGAACGAATTGGAAGATCCAATATCGTATCTGTATATTCTTTTACGTATCTCTTCCTAAGCCAAAATATATTTTTCAGAATCTCATTTAAAAAACCGTTTTTATCATCACTGTTGGATACTGTTATGAGATTTTTCTTTTCAACAGAATCAGACTTTTTGAAAAATGTTGACTTGCCGGATACTAAAATGTTTTCCGGATTGATTTCTGATAATTTTCTTAGATCAATTCTGTTTTCAGGCTTTAAGATTTTGGTCAAGTACTGAGACTCAAGTTCTTCTACTTCATTATCATATTTACTTCTATCTTTATCAAACTCATATTTCAATAAAATACCAGAACTGTCGAGTTTTGACCATTGTATTTGTGTAGCAATGATTGAGTACAAATCAATGTCCCCCAACATCACAATAAGAAGCTTTTTACTTGTCAAATACTTTCTAAGAATTTCCAGAATGACTTGACCTTTTTCCAATGAAGTGTCAATATCATCAAGTACAAGAAAAAAAGCTTTTTTCCCCAGAACAGATAGGCTTTTGTCGATAAAACTATGAAAATTTTTCTCTAAATCTCTTCCATGTTTGGAATGGTTTATACCTTTTTCCAAAACAAGTTCTGGTGAATCCCAAAAATCTTCATCATCTAGCTTGTTTTTTCCTACGCCGTCTATTACATTTAGACCTCCGGCAAGCTTAACAAGGCTCTCTTGCCAATTTCTATATTTCATGTCAAAGCTGTCTGTTGCTTCATATGAAAAATCAGCAAATTTATTTTTTACTTTTTCAGTGATAAAAGATATTATGTTTAAAAATACATGTTCACGAGTTTCGATAAGGGTTGGATCTATAATTTCAAGAACGCAGTATTTATCCAGAAAATCTTTGTTTTGGGCACTTAATATAAATGAGGTTTTACCCATGCCTCGCTTGCCGTTAATCAATATCGTATTGTGAAATCGTTCAAATTTATTATCACAGCTTTTATCCAAATTAGCTTCAATGCGTTCAATTGTAGATTTGAATTCTTCAAGAGCTTTTTTTTGGATTAATTTTTCTTCACTATATGCTTTAGTATCGGTTTCAGTTAAATCTATGTGTGTATTTTCAGTATCCATAACTATCGTCCTTAAAAGTTTATACTTATATTTAATCCTATTATAAAACTACTTATGAAAAGTTGATAGTTAAGAAAAAGAAGTGGCAAAATCAATTCTTGTGTAGTTTTTGCCTTTTTCAAGAGCTTGGACAAGCTTATCAAAAAAGCAAAAAAAAGAACCCCCGAGAGGGGAAAGAAAATATTTTCTTTATCTTTAGTGTTTATCAGTATGAACGTTATGAACGTTTTAAGTCAGAGCTGATGGATTTGTAGAAAAAATAAGTTACCATAACAACAACGATTGTTGCTAACCCTATTGCAATGTAATCAGTCATCGTTATCTCTTTTAGTGTTTATCAGTGTGAGTGTTTTTTATGGCCATTGCTTTTTAATGCAAAGTATGCAGCAACTATTGAAGCAACACCAACAACTGTCATAAGCAAGAATACACTATTCATTTTATATAAATCCATTGTCATTATCATTCGTTATTGAGTTTTGTTGCTATATTCAGAAAAGCCCAAATCGTATCTGAGTTTCCCTACAGCTAATATAACCCCAATCACGGACAATGTTCCGAAGACAATATCAAACATTTTTATTTCCTTTTATTCTCATTATCGCTCCTACTATAATCATCATTATACCATAGAGGGCAGCATTTGGACTAAAATTGTCTTGTATCAAAAGCCGATATATCACTGCCCCAAACACACTTCCACCTACCATATAGTACGCATCACCGATTATGAAGATAACTTTATCCAGTCTCGGATGTGTTATTATCTCAAAATAAGTAAGATCAAGAATCTTTTTTAGTATCGGCGACGTCCATCCAGGTATGCACAAAAGCACTGTTACAATCATGAGAAGGACTATTGTCTCTATTATGACTTGCATTTAATCTCCTCGTTTTTTACATCACCGAATGAAGGCTGTCTATTTCATCCAGTGTTTTTGTATCGCATTTATCATGATCATCCAAATTGTCGTAATCAAGCACGTCAACCTGCAAATCGGGATCGTTGGAGTAAACTTCCTGAACCACCCCACCAAAGACTTCGACTACCGCTTTGGACAATCGCGTTTTAAATACGGCTTC
>JBNJGO010000050.1:0-3091 GCA_051819745.1 Nanobdellota archaeon
CATAGCCACTAGACCACAGCCTCATACTTTTTTTTGGTGCTATCGAGCGAGGTCTCGCGAAGATGGCACATAGGGTTCAAGGAACGATACCCTTGCGTCCATAGCCACTAGACCACAGCCTCAAAAAGATACTTAAGGGAATGATTTCCGTTTAAATGTTTTTCGTCGTATAAACACTAACTTTTTAAATAAAAACCAGTTCAGAGTCGGTGATGTTAACTGATTTGCCTTCGAAATTGTCTGGTTCTAAGAAAACAAAAGTTTTTCTTGACACTAATATTCTTTTACTCCCTGGTCAAGCGGGTTTGGATGTTTTTTCGCAACTCAAATCCTTTCTTGATGAACCTTTTGAATTATGTACTGTTAGTCAAGTGTTTGAGGAATTACTCGCGATCTCTAAGGGAGAGACTATTCGTAGAAAATTGTTCTTTTTTAGGGGGTCTTCAAGGTCTGCGAAGGGTGCTGACAAGCGAAGTGCTAAATTAGGGTATGTTCTTGCCAAACAAAAAGACTTAAAAACTGTCGGTCGTTCCTCAAAGAAGCAGTTAGCAGATGATGCGATACTCTCTGCAGTAAATAAACACTCTATCGTTGTAACGCTCGATAAAAAGCTTCAAGATACCTTAAAATCTAAGGGTGTTCGTGTTGTTACAGTCAGACAAGGGAAATATTTTACATTTGTATTATAAACTCAGGTGAAAGCTATGTTTTATTCGGTAAAAGTTAAGGATCACGTTCGAGTTCCACCAACAGAATTCTCAAAAGAGCTCGATGAGGCTGTTATAGGTCAAATTAAAGATAAATATTCTGGTTTTATTTCAAAAGAATTAGGTTTTGTCATCGATGTTATTGATCTTGACGGTGTTGAAGAAGGTATTATCGTTCCAGGTGATGGTGCGGCTTACTATAAAGCTTCTTTTGAACTTTTAGCTTATCTTCCAGAGCTTCACGAAGTTGCTTTAGGTACGATCAAAGATGTTACTGATTTCGGAGCTTTTGTAACGCTTGGTCCTGTTGAAGGTATGGTTCATATTGGTCAGACGATGAATGATTTTGTTTCATTCAGTAAAGATAAGGCTTTAGCAGGTAAAGAATCTGGTCGAGTGTTGAAAGTTGGCGATAAGTGTTACGCTCGTATTTCAGCAGTATCTTTTAAGGATATTACTAATCCTAAGATCGGGCTTACTATGCGCCAAGCAGGATTGGGGAAACCTGAATGGGCTGAAGAAGATCTTAAGAAAGGTTCGAAAGCTAAAGCTTAATTTTTTTATTTCTCTTTTTTTGAAATTTTTGCTATTTCTTCTCTGAATGAGTCAACATCTTCAAAATCTCTATATACTGATGCAAAACGAATGTAAGATACTTTATCTATTTTCTTGAGTCTGTTCATAACTAGTGTTCCTATCTTTGAGCTTTTGATTTCTTGTTTGTTTGACGCGCGAATATGGTCTTCCACTTCTGTTGTTATTGTTTCAATTTGTGCTATGGAAACAGGTCTTTTTTCACACGATCGGATGATTCCTTTGAGTATTTTTTGACGGTCGAGTTGTTCTCTAGATCCGTCTTTTTTTATGATGAGGAGTGGTTTTTGTTCTATGAATTCGTACGTTGTGAAACGTTTATTGCATTTGACACATTCGCGTCTTCTTCTTGTCTCTGTAGCTTTTGTTTCTCGCGTTTCTAATACTTTTGTTTCTTGAAAAGAACAATACGGACATCTCATATGGTGATTAAGGCCTCTTTTTTTTATAAATCTTACTTTTGTCGCTTGTTTTTTTACAAATGGTGCTTGGGCTTCTCCGACCAACTTTTGGTCCATCAAAGACTTTAAATCCTGCTTTTTTCATATTATCGCGAGCCATTCTTGCACAAGAATATGTTGTAAGTGTCCCATTTTCCTTTAATATCCTGTACATTTCAGAAAATATTTCTTTCGACCATAATGTGGGGTGTTTTTTCGGTGAGAAAGGATCGAAAAATACTATGTCTGCTGTAAAATTGTCAATAAAATGTATTGTTTGCGTGACATCTCCCACGTGTATTTTTGCTGTGATAGTAATATCTTCTATCTTTGTCGTTGCATTGTAGGGTGGTGCTAATAGTTTTTTCATAAATACTTCAAGAGGATTTTTTTCATCGAACAATTCTTTGGCTATTTCAAGGATTGCTGGATCATTTTCAAAACAATGTAATGTGATGTTGCATTTTTTATTTTGTTCTAGTAATTGAACAATAGCATAATAACTGTTATATCCTAGTCCAAAACAAACATCTGCAATGACAATATCTTTTTTCTCATCTGCACGTTCAAGCAATTCCGACGGAACGACATGTTTGTAAATCGCTTCTTCAACAGCACCTGTTCGAGAGTGATATGTTTCATCAACAGTTTGATTATAATATGTGTTGCTTCCGTCATTAGTTGTTATTTTAGTATATTTCGCCATTGTTTCACTTTTTTATTGCTATAAGAATTCCATTATCAACACTAATTATTTCTGTCTCGTATGAACTATTGTTTTCAAAATAGCTTGTGAAGTCTTTTACTTTTTTTGGATTATCAAGAATATTATCTGCAACGATCATTGCTTGAGATTCGAGTAATCTTTCAATTTTTTTGAAATCAGAAAGATAGTGTTCTTTTCCATGGTCTATAAAAAGAAAGTCGATAGGTGTTTTCCAGCGAGATAGTAGTTCTGTGGTCTTTCCATGATGTTGAGTGATAGTATCTGTTGTTTTCGTTTGTTCAAAAGATTCTTTTGCAATATGGTATCTATAATCGGAAATTTCAATAGTGTCTATTCTTGCGTTATTTTTTAATGCTTCAACCATCCACAGTGTCGAGTATCCTCCTGAAGTTCCTAGCTCAAGAACTCGTTTTGGTTGTCTCGTGCGAATAAGAATGTTGAGAAGTTGTCCTGTTGATCGTGGTATTTGCCATAAAAGTGTTTTATTTCTAATAAGTTCCATTGGCCAGTCTCGCCGGTGAAGATGTTTTACTTTGATAGAATGGTCTTTCGTTTCAAGTTCTTCAAGGCGTTTTTTAATTAGCTTGTTGTTCATGTAAATAAGAGATGGTGTTTGTTTTTTT
>JBNJGO010000051.1:0-2820 GCA_051819745.1 Nanobdellota archaeon
TTGAGATATAGTCATATCAGATTGATCGATATCAACATCATAAGCTACAAGAGAATGATTATAATTAGAATTTATTGATAAATAACTTGCTATCAAATCACCACTCGGGTCAACGCGAACCGCATCAACATTTTTCAATGAAGAATTAAACATATGATAGTTAGTCGAATTAAAGGATGCGCCAACAACACTGCCGGCGGAAATTGAGAAGAAAATAGTAAGGATAAAGAAAGCGAAAAATAGAGCTAGTAATGATTGTTTCATGCAAACACCTCAAACACACAACAGTTGTGAGCAAGAAGGGTTTATAAATATTTCTTTAAATAGGGTGTGATCCAAAAAAGAATAACATCGTATAGTAAACAGAAATTGCCAAAAGTGTTTTTGGAAGATAATAGAACTAAAAAAATAAAATTAAAAGACCATTAGTCGAAAGTGTATGCAGAATCATCAGAGCTAAGACCGAACGTGTAACCGAGTTCTACACCAACCGTCAAGTCTTTACCCAGCATACCATTGACTTCAACGCCGAATCGAACATCTTTGTCAAATTCAAGACCTATACCTGCTGAAAATCCACTCCAAGAAACACCATATTGTGAATCTCCTCGCTCAGCGTCTAGTGTGTAAGCGTGCATTGAATCTTCACCTTCTCGAACGTATTTCACGTTTTTTGTTTCAGTAAGTTTTTGATCGAGGGAAACACCCGTCCCTAAACGAAAATATGTCGAATTAAAAGTGTTAAATAGCGATCGTTTATTTTCAAGTGAAACACCTGCGAGTTGGCGTGAGATATTGAGATCTTCTTTTACATCAAGATATTGGATTGTGTGTTCACCATCTTGAATTACTCTTCGCTGGTCTGATTCGCTCGAAAGTAAGGCAGTTCTACCTTTCGGGTCAATATATCCGTCAATTGCAACACTGTATATAGAGCCATCCTCTTTTGATTGTACTAAAGGAATACCTATGCTGACATTACCTATCGCTTGACCTTCTTGATAGATCGACTTATCAGGAACATTTCGAAGATGAACTCCTGTTGAAAAAGAGTATTGTTCTGAAAGGCCTTCTTTGAAATTGTCAAAAGAGACAGCTTTCGAATCAGAGTCTGTTTGTGCCACAGAAGACACTGCACCTGCTAAAGTAAGTATTGGAATTAAAAGAGAGGTTTTTTTTACCATTGTGCACCAAGGAAATACACTCGCCTTTATAAATTTATTGGTTTAGTTATTACTTTTTAGTAGTTAATTTTGTTTTTTTTGTTGTGTTGCTGTCTCGAAGTTGAAAAACAAACTCATTACCTTGTAAAAACACCATTAAAATAATCTTAAAAGCATTAATTTCAAAAGTGCATTCTAAGAAGAATAAAATAGTATCCTACTACTACACTATATAAAATTCATCGTTTCTTGACAACAAAGATAGCGTGATCTTTTTCAAATGGAGCTAGTTCCCGATAGTCAACCACATTGAATACTTGTTCGAGTTGCGATCTGACTTGTCCAAAGACCCGTTTTGGTTTTGAAGTGACATCCTCGCTTCGTGCTTTCAACGCCAATAATCCAAAACCTCCTTTTTTGAGAAATGAATCGCAATTCTTGATAAAAATATCCGCTTGTCCTCGTTGCGCAATATCCATGAATACGACATCAACACCTTGTGAAGGAATGTCTTCCTTGAATTGTTTTGGTTGACACGCGTCAGCCATGAGTGGAGCAGTATTATCGAGTTGTTCACACACCACAATCAAATCCCTTACAACCCTCGGCGCAAAATCCAGAGCGTAAATACAACCGTCACAAACCATGTCCGAGAGAAAACTTACCGTATAACCATGGCTCGCTCCAAGATAGAGTACTGAAGAGTCTTGTTTGAATCCGATTTGAGATAGTTGTTTTGCAATCCCCGCAAATAGTTTGCTTCGTTCCGGATCGACTTGCCGGTATAATTCATTTCCTTTTTTGAATGTTCTCTCATCAAAGAAGGTTTTTTTACAATGACTTTTCACATAGAATTGTTGTCTTCGCCCTCGACCTTTGACAAAAACGTGTGGAAATGATTTGAAAGACTCTAGTTGGAATGTTCGTTTTGGTGAACTCATGCTTTCTCACCTTGGAATTGTCCTTTAAGTTGTTTGTAATATTCGTCCGCCTTGAATTCTCCTTTGAAATAATCGAGTCGCGAGCAAAAAGATATTTTGTCAGCCAATACTCGAGCCACTTTCCCTCGAAGCGATTGTTTTGCTTGTTGGATGAGAGGATGTGAAAAAATAAATCCATGTTTCGGAGAATTAGAACCACTTCTTAAGTGTCGGAATAATGCTTTTTCAGCACCTAATAATTGTATGGTTGAAGAAGGCATGAACGCCATTTTCTTGAGTGATCCTGCACTTGAAAGTAATCGCGCCCCAATAGTCGGCCCGCAAAGTTCTGCAATGTTTGGAGCGATCCTCGAAAGTTCTGCTTTAAGCACGGCCAAAAGTGATTGTTTGAACATGAAAATACCTCGCACATGCCCCGCGAAATCTTTGATAGTATCATAGGACGCATCTTGTTTATCAACTGCCATCGACACTCCCGCACAATATTGTTTTCGAAGTGCCTCATAAGGCATGTCTGCCACCGTGTTGACAAACTCCTCATTATCTTGAATAGCATACCCTACTTCTGGAAGCACAGTACCATGCCATTCCCGCAATCGTTTGCTAAGAGTATTCGCTTCAATAGTCAAATCATCAATAACAGAAAGCAAATGAATAACAGTAACATCAGGCGTGAACGATTTCGCAACCGCTCGTTTTGCCTTATCGATCAACAT
>JBNJGO010000052.1:0-2587 GCA_051819745.1 Nanobdellota archaeon
AGTGGCGCCATTAATTTTCTACAAAAAGTTACGGAAGCTCGGCTTTCGGAACTCAAAGAATCAACGAAAGGAGATTCTGCAGAAAATAATAAGACACCCGGTGAATCTACGATTCTAACGCGGTGGCGCTTTTTGATTCTTAATAGTATCGAGGATGTTTTTCAAATGGAATCTCTGGTTCAATAAGTTAGTGTCGAGATTAGTCTTGAGATTTTTTTTTCCATCAATTCATTGATTTTATATATAAGAACACGTTTTAGATTATCTCATGTCACTTAATGCTTTTGTTAAGGATATTGTCGCTGTATTAAAAGATAATCGTGCTATGACTAAAAGCGAGATTGCGCGATTAAAAATACAATTGTCTAAAAAACATTCTCTTAAACGAATACCAACAGATATAGAATTGTATCTGAACGCTCCAAAAGAATCGCTTTCCTGGTTGAGAGAAATACTTCAAACTAAACCAAACAGTTCGCTTTCTGGGGTTGCACCTCTAGCTATTATGACGAGTCCTCACCAGTGTCCTCATGGGAAATGCCGGATGTGTCCTGGCGGTGTTCAAGGAGAATGGGGTGATACGCCACAAAGTTATACTGGATCCGAACCGGCGGCTTTACGAGGGGCGAGAGCGGGATTTGATGCGTTTCGACAGGTCTTTAATCGTCTCGAACAATATGTGGTAACGGGGCATTCTTTCGATAAAATAGATCTTATTATCATGGGTGGAACGTTCCCTGCACGAACCAAAGAGTATCAACAAGAATTTGTTATGAGGGCGTTTCAAGCGATGAACATATTTTCAACATTATTTTTTGATTCCAACGGCGTGTTTAACATAGATTCATTCAAAACATTCTTCGAATTACCTGGAGATATCAATAATCCTGAACGGGCACAACGAATACAACAACGCATGGATTCTCTGCAAGAAAAAACAACACTGCAAGCAGAACAAGAACGAAATGAACAAGCTAATGTCCGTTGCGTAGGGCTCACTATCGAAACTCGTCCTGATTGGGGGCTTGAAGAACACGGCAATCAAATGTTGGATTTGGGTTGCACTCGGGTGGAACTCGGTATTCAAAGCGTGTATGATAAAGCGCTTTCAGCCATAACAAGAGGTCATGATACTGCGTGTAATAAGCGATCAATAGCAGATCTCAAGGATTTAGGGTTCAAACTCAACTTCCACATGATGATGGGGCTTCCTACGGTGAGCGAGCAAGAAGATATTGAAGGTCTTAACACATTATTTTCGGATTCTGATTACCAACCAGACATGCTCAAGCTATATCCTTGTATGGTGATGCCAGGAACAAAACTCAAAGAAGATTATGATAACGGAACATACACTCCTATAACAACCAAACAAGCAGCGAAGATTATCGGAGAATTCCTCGCGGTAGTACCTTCGTATTGTAGAGTTATGAGGGTGCAACGAGACATTCCAACCTACAAAGTGTGTGCTGGTGTTGATAGAACAAACCTCCGACAATACGTTAACACTTATATGAAAGAACAGGGTCTTGAAAGTGATGATATTCGAGCTCGAGAAGCAGGACGAAAAACAGTTCACAATCCGAAACGAGCGCAGTTATCTGAACAACACTACCTTGCAAGTGGTGGTGAAGAATATTTCATATCAATAGATGATTCTCAAAGCAACACGCTCTATGGTTTTTGCAGACTACGATTTCCAGCGAGAGCATTACGAAAAGAGTTCACACCAACAACAGCCATCATTAGAGAGCTACACGTGTATGGATCAGCACAACGAATAGGATCTTTTGAAAATAGCTCTACACAACATCATGGCTTTGGAAAACAACTTCTTAAACGTGCCGAAGAACTGGCTCGACAACAAGGGCGTGATAAAATTCTTGTCATAAGTGGTGTTGGGGTGAGAGAATATTATGCTAAACAAGGATATTATAAAGAGGGACCGTATATGGCAAAAGAATTCTCAGAAACTAATAAAAAATAATATAAAAAAATAAACTATGAACACAACTTTAATTTTTCCCTAAAAATTATTCATCTCTTAGGTTAAGCCAGTATGTTGCTGTTGCTTCCTGCTCGTCTATCAGATGATCATCTTCCTTCATCGCATTATTTTCCGGTAGAGGTATTGCTCTTTTATTATAATTAATTTCAGATTGAATATTTTGGCAAATATTTTCATCCGTTATTTTTATTCCTTTTTCATATTGTTTATTTATAGAGTTATCTGGTTCAATTTTGTATATTTCAGAAATCTCTTCGTTATTTTCAGGATTAAAATATTTATTTTTGACTGCAATTTGGTTGTTGTAGGTTTCACTCCAAAACGTTTGATATTCATCCGGACTTAATTCTTCTAAAACATCTTCTTGCTTGGTGTTATGTTGGTTCTTTCCTCTCATAGAATCAGTAATGTCGCTTGTTGTTTTTTCCATCATAATATATCCCTCTATACGCGCAAGTGTTTAGTATTGTCACTTACTAGTTTCAAAGATTCAATCGACTGGTTCTTTATTAATGTTTCGATTTTATTCATGATGAAATGTGTCGGCTGTTCTGTGGTCTGCTGGTCGGCGTGCAGGGT